>SUWC01000109.1 GCA_015061665.1 Lentisphaerota bacterium | reverse complement strand
AAATCGTCAAGGCGACCGCCGAGGCGACGCGCGAGCGTGACTCCATCGGCTGCGCCAAGCTCGTCGTCCTCTGCAATGCGCCCGACGACAATCCCTTCATGGCTGGCGCATTCCACGGCGTAAGCGAGCCGGACGCGGTGATCAACGTCGGAGTCTCAGGCCCTGGCGTCGTAAACCACGTTCTCAAGTCGATTCGCGGGGCAGATTTCGAGACGTTGTGCGAGACGATCAAGCGCACGGCGTTCAAGATAACGCGCGTCGGGCAGCTTGTCGCGCAGGAGGCCTCGAAGCGTCTCGGCGTGCCGTTTGGCATAATCGACCTTTCCCTCGCGCCTACCCCTGCGGTCGGCGACTCGGTGGCGGACATCCTCAAGGAAATCGGCTTGGAGCAGCCAGGCGCGCCTGGCACGACGGCTGCGCTCGCGCTTCTCAACGACCAGGTCAAGAAGGGCGGCGTGATGGCCAGCTCCTACGTCGGCGGGCTTTCCGGCGCGTTCATCCCCGTATCCGAGGACCAGGGGATGATTGACGCCGTGGAGGCGGGTGCGCTCACGATCGAGAAGCTGGAGGCGATGACGTGCGTCTGCTCCGTGGGGCTCGACATGATCGCGATTCCCGGCGACACGCCGGCGACCTCGATCTCCGGCATCATCGCGGACGAGGCGGCGATCGGAATGGTCAACCAGAAGACGACCGCCGTGCGCATCATCCCTGTCGCAGGCAAGTCCGTCGGCGACAGGGTGGAGTTCGGAGGGCTCCTCGGCTATGCGCCGATCATGCCCGTCAACCGCTTCTCGTGCGAGGCGCTCGTCACGCGCGGAGGCAGGATCCCCGCGCCGATTCATTCTTTCAAGAACTGACAACCATCATCAAAACCGCATAAGGAGGCAGTCCAATGAAGGCTATCGCAAAGGTTGAACCGAAGAGGGGCGTCGAGCTCGTCGAGAAGCCCATTCCCGAAGTCGGAATCAACGATGTCCTTATCAAAATCAAGAAGACTGCCATCTGCGGCACCGACGTCCACATCTACGAGTGGAACGACTGGGCGCAGTCCGAGATCAAGCCGCCGCTGACGATCGGGCACGAATATGTCGGCGAAGTCGTCGAGGTCGGCTCGAACGTCAAGAGCGTCAAGGTCGGCGAGCGCGTTTCCGGCGAAGGACATATCGTGTGCGGACACTGCCGCAACTGCCGCGCGGGGCAGCGCCACCTCTGCCGCGAGACGAAGGGCGTCGGAGTAAACCGAGACGGCGCGTTCGCCGAGTACCTCGTCATACCCGAGAGCAACGTCTGGCACTGCGAGGATTCAATCGACGACGAGCTCTACGCGATCTTCGACCCCTTCGGCAACGCCACCCACACGGCGCTGAGCTTCAACATGGTCGGCGAAGACGTGCTCATCACGGGGGCAGGCCCGATCGGCATCATGGCCGCGGGCATCTCCAAGTACGTCGGAGCGAGGAACGTCGTCGTAGTCGACGTCAACGACTATAGGCTTACCCTTGCGCGCAGGCTCGGCGCGACGCGGACCGTCAACGCCCGCAACGAGAAGCTGGAAGACGTCATGAAGGAGCTCAGGATGGTCGAGGGCTTTGACGTCGGCCTCGAGATGTCCGGTGCGGCGCCGTGCCTCAACCAGATGATCGAGAACATGAACACCGGCGGACGCATCGCGCTTCTCGGCATACACGGGCCCGACACGAAGGTCAACTGGAACCACATCGTCTGGAAGGGCCTCAAGATAAAGGGCATCTACGGACGCGAGATGTTCGAGACGTGGTACAAGATGGGCGCGATGATCCAGGGCGGTCTCGACATCTCCCCCGTCATCACCCACCGCTTCAAGTACACTGACTACGAGAAGGGCTTCGAGGCGATGATGGGCGGAAAGTCCGGCAAGGTCATCCTGGAATGGGATTGACATTCTTCCCCATTTCAGCTGTCACCAGTCCCGCTTTTTGTGCTATAATATAATCAAGTATGACACCTAAGGAACAGACAGAACTTATCGTCAAGGCCCTTGAGGAACGCAAGGGCACTGACATCAAGGTATACGACGTAAGGGGCAAGAGCTCGCTTACCGACTTTTTCGTCGTCGCCACCGGAACGGCGGCGCCGCACCTGAAGGCGCTGATCGCCGAGACGCAGGCCGCGATGAAGGAAGCGTCCATCCAGAGTCACCGCACAAGCGGAGATCCAGAAAGCGGATGGATCGTGGTGGACTACATCGACGTGGTCGTCCATGTGTTTTCGCCCGAGGCTCGCGCCTACTACGCGCTTGAAAAACTTTGGGCCGACTGACGGCCCTGTGGAAAGTTTACGGTAGACGGCAATGGCAAAGATAAAACTCACCAAGACAGAGCTGAAGGCTCAGAACGATGCGCTTAAGCGTTTCCGTCGTTTTCTGCCCATGCTGCAGCTGAAGAAGCAGCAGCTTCAGGGCGAAATCGCCGGTATTGTCGCCAAGGCGGAGGAAGTCTCGTCGAAGGAGCGCGCGATTCGCGCCGACCTCGACCGCTGGGTGGGCCTCTTTGCCACTGACGAAGACATCGTCTCGGGCCTTGTGAAGGTCAAGAGCGTAAACACCGGAACCGCGAACATCGCAGGCGTCCCGATTCCGACGTTCGAGTCAATCGAGACGGAAGTCAAGGAAGTCGACCTGTGGGCCACGCCCGCGTGGGTCGATCAGGCCGTCGAGACGACGACCAGGATACTTTCCCTCCAGTGCGAGAGGGCGGTCTACGAAGAGCAGCGCCGCCTGATCGAGCAGGAGCTCCAGACTACGAGCCAGCGCGTGAACCTCTTCGAGAAGGTCAAGATACCCGAGTGCAGGGAGGCGATTCGCGTGATCAAGATCGCGCTGGGCGACGAGCAGACTGCGGCCGTGACTCGCGGCAAGATCGCGAAGTCGCGCACGCCGGAAAGCGAGGTGGCGGCATGATTGTCAAGATGAAGCATCTCGACCTTGTCTGCGTGGCGTCCGAATCGGAGTCCGCGCTCGAGAAACTGCGTCAGTTCGGCGCCGTTCATCTGGACCTTTCCTCCGCGTCAGGCGCGGAAGTCGCCGCTGCCCGAGGAGAGGCTGCGGACGCCGAGAAGGCCGTTCGCGCGATTCTCAAGGCTCGCGAGAGCAAGGACTACGCCGAGTCGCTGACGAAGATACCGGTCGAGATACCCGAAGTTCTCAAGACCGTCGCCAAGATAGACGAGCTGAAGTCCGAGTGCGAGTCCCTTGAGCGCGTCATACGCAGGTATGAGCCGTACGGCGACTTCGATCCTGTGCTTGCGCGCGAGCTTCTCGACAGGCTCGGCGATGACTTGAAGAAGGTCGTCGATCTTCCCGAAGTCCTTCCCGAGCAGCGCCTCTCCGAGATGCAGGTGCGCCTCGAATCGATTAAGTCCGCCTTGTTTTCCGAAACGGCCCGTCTTGCCGCGTACGACGAGGAGTGCATAACGGCCCGCTATCCGGAGCTGACGGACAAGATAGCATTTACGGCCGCCAAGGAGCTTGTCTCCAGCCAGGGGGCCGTTGCCTTCGTATCCGGCTGGATTCCGGTGACGAAGGTCGATGAACTTCGCCCCGCAGTTGCAGAAAACGGATGGGGCGTGCTGTTGCGCGACCCTGCCGCCGGCGAAACGCCGCCTACGCTAATCCAGCCGCCGGCGCTCTTCCGTCCCGTCAAGGCGCTTTTCGACGGACTCGGCGTAGCGCCTGCATACACGGAGTCGGATGTCTCCGTGCCGTTCATGTGCTACTTCTCGCTTTTCTTCGCGATGCTTGTGGGAGACGGCGGCTATGGCGCAATAATGCTTTTCCTGACGATCGTAGGGTGGATCAAGGCCGGAAGAAAGCCCGCTGCGCGCTCCTGGCTCGTGTTGATGACCGTGTTCTCGCTTGCGACGGTCGGCTGGGGCGTTCTCTCCAATACATGGTTCGGCGCGTCAATTCCCGCGTGCAGCGCATGGCCCACGGTTGCGTGGCTTTCCGACCCGAGCTACCACACGATGATGTTCCTCTGCTTCACGATAGGCGCGAGCCACCTTATCCTCGCGCGGCTCTGGAATGCGGCGTGCATGCTGAATTCGCTGACGTGCCTTGCGCAGATCGGATGGGCGGGCGTGTTGCTTTGCATGTACTGGATAACGTGCGGCATCGTCGGAATCTTCCAGGGGCCAATTGACGATGCGGCTCTTGCGGCGCTTCCGGAGGCGGCGCGCACCCTTGCTTGGATTCCGAAGACGCCAGGCTGGTTCTTCCCCGTGTTTGGGTCCTCCATCGCCCTCGTTTTCCTGTTCAGCGTACCGGTTCGCGAACTCAAGACGCGCGGCGCGGAGCTCGGCATGCTGCCCCTGAACATCATGAGCGCGCTCGGCGACATAATCAGCTATGTCCGCCTGTTCGCGGTGGGGCTTGCGTCCGTCAAGGTCGCGCAGAACTTCAACGACATGGCCGTCGGGCTTAACATGCCGCTCTGGCTCAAGGTCGTTCCGATGATTCTCATCCTGCTTGTCGGGCACGGACTCAACTTCGCAATGGCGGGGCTGTCGATTCTTGTCCACGCAGTCCGCCTAAACACGCTTGAGTTCTCCAACCACAAGGGAGTTTCCTGGTCGGGCTACGCGTTCAGTCCGTTCAGGAGAAGCTGACGAATCATTTTCAAACCACTGTAATCAAGAAAACCAGAAAGGAAATCCAATGAGTGATGCAGCAATGATTGTCGCGGGCGCAGTAGCCTGCTTGGGACTCGCCGGCGCGGGAAGCGCCTTCGGCACGGGCTTTGCGGCCTCTGCGGCCGTCGGTGCGTGGAAGAAGTGCTATGCCGCCGGAAAGCCCGCTCCGTTCCTTCTCCTTTCGTTCGTGGGCGCGCCCATTACGCAGACCCTCTACGGAATGATCCTCATGTTCATCATGCTCGGCAAGACCGGCATTGCGGGCGCTGGCGTTCCCTGCCTTGTCGCTGGCATCTTCGCCGGACTCGCGATCGGCCTCTCCGCTCTCTTCCAGGGCCGCGCCGCTGCGGCTGCCTGCGATGCGCAGGCCGAGACCAACCAGGGCTTCACGAACTACCTCGCGGCTCTCGGCATCGTCGAGACGGTTGCCATCTTCGCGATGGTCTTCGCGCTTATCGCGCTTGGCTACATCAAGTAAAGCCAGGCAATGCGCATCAGGCCGTGTCTCGGCTGGTTCCTCGCCTACACCGCAGCGTTTGCGGTGCTGGCGGGGTTTGCTTTTTGGGGAACATGGTCGCTCGACGTCGCGCCCGTGATGCCTGACTGTCCAGTCACCTATCCGAAACGCTGGATAGCCGACTGGTTCGCCGGATTCCTCAGAAGCGGAAAGTTCAACCCGGACGACGTCAAGGTGTTTCTCGCCTCTCCTTACTTCTGGCAGGAGCTACAGTACGCGTTTGCGATGTGGTGCTCCGGGCTGGGACTCGCCTATTTCTGCCGCGGGAGGGGGCTTTCCCTCCCCGCATGCTACGGAGGCGGACTTCTCCTCGCCTTCTGCGGCTACTGGGCGTCGCTGTTTTCGGCTGGACACCTCGGTTGGTTCCGCTGGATGACGTACGGCACGTTTGCGTTCGGCCTTGCCGACCGCGCGATTCGCAAGGGCAAGGCGAAGAACTGGCTTCTCCTCGGAGCCTGCCTTGCGTGGGGGTCGATGTACCAGCCTGATCTCTGGCTTCTTTTCACTATTTTCACAGCTGTCTATTTCATCTACCGCACCATCTCGTCTTCGCTCGCCCTGCCGAGCGGCACGCAGGGGCGTTTCTGGCGCAGATGGACGATTGGCGGACTCATGGCGCTCGCAGCAATGACTGCCATCGGGTCGGCCAGCTTCCGCAACGCTTTCGTCAACGATCTCGCGTCTCGCGACAAGCAGATCGAACGCGGCGAGACTCTCGGCAAGGATGCGGCCTCAGACCCGCAAAAGGCGCGCTGGGTCTTTACGACGAACTGGTCCATGCCGCCGGAGGACACGCTCGAGTTCATCCGCCCCGGAGTCCACGGCGACACAAG
Organism: Lentisphaerota bacterium; assembly: GCA_015061665.1. Taxonomy (GTDB): domain Bacteria; phylum Verrucomicrobiota; class Kiritimatiellia; order RFP12; family UBA1067; genus UBA1067. The sequence continues at coordinate 2,381 of SUWC01000109.1, read as the reverse complement.
CTGTCCGATTTCCCTGGCGCTTGCGGGACGCTTCCGCACTGGGCTTGCGCCGTATACGGGACGCCTTGGACGGCCACTGGGCGCATCAGAGGGCAACTACCGTCAGCATTCGCTCTACGTCGGACTCGTCACCTGCCTCCTTGCGCTTCTGGGAATTGCGATCTCTGCAGTTCGCATGGTCAAGGACAGAAGTCGTGTCGATTTCGTTGTCCGCGACGTCGCCTTCTTCGCGATTTCCGCGCTCGTCTTCTGGATGTTCTCCCTGGGACGCTTCCTCGAGCCAGTGTACTACTGGACAGTCTACCAGCTCCCGTTCGGAGACTCGCTTCGCGCCCCCGTCAAATGGCATCACCTTACCGAGTTCTGCATTGCGGTCCTTGCCGCATACGGGATTGACGCGCTGCTGCGGACAGAATGGCTCAAGGCACGAGCATGGACGAAGTGGTTGGTTCTTGCCGTTGTGCTTGTCGGCGCGTTTGACCTCGCAAGGGTGGACAAGAGGCACTGTCTGCCGCTTGACGTGAAGTCCGCCCGACGTACCGGCATGAACGCAAACTTCACGTTCATCCCGACGCAGCAGTTCACGAATCCCCAGGTGGCGGACATGGTCAGGCGCGGTTACATAATGCCGCTTGCGAGCTACCCCGGCCGTCAGGACGTCATGCTGGTCGAAGTGCTGGAGCCGCGCGATCCCGTCAAGCTTCCGCCTGTCGACGGACTCGTCCTTTCGCTCGGAATCATTTCCATCCTTGCCACCATTGGCGTGGCTGCTTATGGAGTCAAGAAGTCGTGAACAAGTTCTACGAATCGATTGCGGGAGTTCTTGAAGTAGACGACGTGCGTCCTGAAACTCGCTTCCGCGAGACGGATGGCTGGTCCTCCCTGATGGCGTTCGGCATACTCGTGTCGATGGAGAACGAATGGGGGGCGCCCCTTACCGTGGACGAGCTTCTCAAGTGCGAGACGGCGCGCGACCTCTTCCTTCTGGCGTTCGGCTCGTTTGCGGCGCGCCTGCTCGGAATTTCGCGCGAAGAGGCGCTTGCGGCGTCGCACGGGTCCATTCCGCAATGGGATTCCGTAAATCACCTTCGCCTTGTCATGGAGGCGGAGTCGCGTTTCGGCGTCACGTATCCGCTCGAGCGCATCCCTGCGATCAAGTCGGTTGCGGATTTCGTGGACGCCGCCGAATGACGTGGTGACGGGCTCTTATGTCCGACTTGACAGTCAAGTCCAGTTTTTATAAAATCAGACCATATAAAAAATCGGAGAAACGAAATGGCAAAGAAAGTGATGCTTATAGGAGCAGGCGGCGTCGCCGGAGTGGCCGCAGCCAAGATGGCGCAGAACCCCGACGTGTTCGGCGAGCTTCTCATCGCCTCGCGCACCAAGGCGCGCTGCGACGCGATCAAGGCGGACATCGAGAGGCGAGGCTTCGGCAAGGACGGACTCAAGACCGTCGTGACTACCGCCCAGCTTGACGCGATGGACGTCAAGGCCACCGTTGCCCTGATCAAGGAGTTCAAGCCCGATCTCGTGATGAACATCGCGCTTCCCTACCAGGACCTTGCAATCATGGATGCATGCCTCGAGGCGGGCGTGAGCTATCTCGACACGGCCAACTACGAGCCGCCGGACGAGGCGCACTTCGAGTATTCATGGCAGTGGGCCTACCGCGAGAAGTTCGAGAAAGCGGGGCTTACCGCGATCCTCGGCTGCGGCTTCGACCCCGGCGTGACGCAGGTCTTCTCCGCCTACGCCCAGAAGCACTACTTCGACACGATCGAGACGCTCGACATCCTCGACTGCAACGGAGGCGACCACGGCTATCCGTTCGCAACCAACTTCAATCCCGAGATCAACATCCGCGAGGTCGCCGCGAAGGGCTCCTACTGGGTTGCCGATCCGAAGGACGACAAACCCGAGGTACCCGTCGAAAACAAGAAGGCGTTCGACAAGGGATGGTGGGTCGAGACTGCTCCTATGGCGATCAAGCGCGAATATGTCTTCGACCAGGTCGGCAAGAAGGATATGTACCTCCTCCACCACGAGGAGCTTGAGTCGCTCGGCTGCAACCTGAAGGGCATCAAGCGCATACGCTTCTTCATGACGTTCGGACAGAGCTACCTCACGCACCTGAAGTGCCTCGAAAACGTCGGTATGACGCGCATCGACCCAATCGACTTCAAGGGACAGAAAATCGTTCCGATCGAGTTCCTCAAGGCGCTTCTGCCCGACCCCGCCTCGCTCGGCCCCCGCACGAAGGGCAAGACGAACATCGGCTGCATTTTCCACGGAATGAAGGACGGCAAGCCCGTTGACTACTACGTGTACAACGTCTGCGACCACCAGGAGTGCTACGCCGAGGTCGGCTCGCAGGCCAT
>SUWC01000108.1 GCA_015061665.1 Lentisphaerota bacterium | reverse complement strand
GACGCGCAAGGACGCGGGCAGTGATGCGTCCGCCGAGCGAATGACCGACGAGCGTCAGGTTTGTCCGCGCCTCGGGCGGCATCATCGCGATCTCGAACGCGAAGCGCCACGACTCCTTGTCCGCCGAGTCAACCGAGAGCGGCCAGACGACGTTGTCGCCGTCCCACGCCTTGAACTCGACCTGCGCCGCCGGGAACGCGTTCGTCACGCATTCCAGAACGCCGTCCGCGGGCTTCTCCGAACGGAGCCACCCGGGGATGAACCACACCGTTGCCGCTAAAACTGCTATTGTCATTTCGCTCCTTTGTTTAGGTTATTCTATTTTTGTTTAATGTGCAAATATCTTTTGTTCAATGTGCAAATATCCAATATCCAACAGCCAATACTCAATATCTCTCCGCCATCGTTGGATACTGCATATTGGATAATGGATACTGGATATTGGATATTTGCACATTTTCACATTTCCATCTCCCCGCTCGCGCAAGGGATGAGACGAGGATGCCACTACGCAAAGCGGCGGCGGACAAACTGATTCGTGAAAAAGGTTTCATGGGTTGCTCCTTTCGTGTTGAATGTGCAAATATCCAATATCCAACAGCCAATACCCAATATCCCTCCGCCATCGTTGGATACTGTATTCTGCATATTGGATAATGGATACTGGATATTGGATAATTGCACATTTGCACATTTCCCACTCCATTATCTCCACAGAGGGATGAAGAGGAGATCGACCATCTTCCCCTTCTCGGGGTCGTTCTCGTAGCGGAAGAACCGCCCCGTTCTCTTTCCTCCTGCAACAACAGATGCCATAATCAGTTTTTTCATTGCTCTACCTCCTACTTCGAAGACATCGCCTCGCGCGCACACGACACAATCGACTTGCCGTCGACCTCGATGCCGGTCATGACGATTTCGCTTCCTTTCACGCGATAGACGGCGACGGCCTTGCCTGAACTCGTCATTTCGCGCAGAACCCTCTCCGCCGCCGGAGCGACGCGTTCATTGACGAACAGCTGGTCGGGGAACGTGAAAGTAACCTTGAACGGCGAGGCGGTGCGTCGCTTTTCGAAGTCCGCGCCGGACTCGTCTGTGTTGCGATCCTCCCATGAGACTGACCGTTCGACGAACGAGGAACTCGGCTTAGCCCAGACTCCGCCGTCGTCCTGCGGCTCAAGCGCCGCTGCCGCAACGCGCCAGAGTCCGTTCGTGGACGGCTCAAGCCTTGCGACGAACTTGTCGCGGTAATTCCAGTAATTGTCATCAGCCAGCGAAACGCCGACTATATTAGTGCACGATTCGCGCACTGCCGTGCGCAGATAGCGTCCCCGCAGCGGATCGTACGGATCGAACGCCGCGCAGCGGAAGCGCACCTCGGTTCCGTTTCTCACAATGTTCTCGTAGCGTCCAATAAGCCAGCCGATGGCAGCGCACTGCACGGCAAGCGCAACGGCGACACAGACGGTTTTCCTGATGTTCTTCTTCATTTTCATGCCCTCCTTGTCTTGCGGATGCGGACAATTCCAACGTTCAGCGCCGTCAGCGTCAGGCCCGCGACGATAAGAACGATTCCCTTGACGGTAAACGGCGCATGGCTAGCGAAAAACTTCGCGACCACAAGCCAGAGGAATGTCGCTGCGCCTACGTTTGTCAAGAAAAGGCTCGCCTTGCGAATTCCGCACACGACAACGCACACCATCATGACAAGCGCAATCGGATAGACAGCCAGCTCCCTGATGAACGGCGTCGGGAATGCCGCACCGGCCGCGACCACAAGCGCAACCCTTCCCCACGCAGGAAGCCTGAAGAGACGTCCCGCACCTGCCACAAGCGCCGAGGAAAGCCAGAAAGTCGCAACATAGGCAGCCGCATCACTCCAGCCAAGGGGCAGCGTCATGCATAGCATGATGCCGAGACCAAGGGAATAGACCAGGCCGGAAACGATCTGCCCAGCGACAAGCGCCGCACGCGGCGGACGGCTTCCGACAAAGGCGATATAGGCCGGAAGAGACAGCGCCATAAACGCAGCGGACTTCAGAGCAAGAGCTGTCGACGCGTGCGCTCCGGCATTGCGACTTACCCCTGCCCATACTATCGCAAGTATCGGCCACAGGACGGTCGGCGCAACGGCGCGCGTCGCCCATATCGCCGGCAGCATCAGCAACGCAACGAGAAGGACAAGCCCTGGCACGGAACCGCCGACGTGATACGTCTGCGCGACAAGACAAGTCGCCGCGGATGCGGAAATGCACCAGAAAATCCCGAGCGGCTCCCACAGCGCACGCGTCTTCACGTCCTTCAGCGCCGAGGTGACTGCGACCGCACCGCACGCAACCACGGGCGCGACTGCTATTGCCGCGCGCGCCTCGCGTCCGAATGCGTCCCAGTTCGCCGCAAAGAGCGCAATAACGCCGAGTCCGATCATCAGCGCGCCGAATGCGCCCGCGATGATCGCGCCCCACGAAAGCCGCCCCTCGCCCAGTTCGGCGACGAGCTCCCTGCGTCGTTTCTTCAGTTCAGCTATTTTGAGGTCGATTTCCTCAACCTCGTGTTTTTTGTCGTTTGTCATTTTCTTGCCTCCTTGTCAAATCGAGTTTGTTTAACCACAGGCTTCCGCAGACTGCGTTGGTCTGTGGTTCCTTCATTTCTGCCCCTCCTTGCCTCCGCACGATTCGGCGAAGTTCCTGATTTCCTGCAGGTATTCGTCTATGCCCATCACGGCGGGGAAGTCGTTGTGGTCGCCGTCTTCGATCGTGATGAACCGCTTCGGCTCGCGGGCGAGCTCGAAGAGAGCCCTGCCATGCTCATATGGTATGACGCGGTCGCTTGTTCCGTGGAAGAACAGCACCGGACACTTCACGTTGCCGATGCGCTTCAGGTTCGGGAACGGATCGACCGGCAGTATGCGCACTTTCGTCACGACGCGTGGCGCGGAAAGAAACGGCGCCTCAAGGATCAGCCCGCCCACGGGTTTGGTCGCCGCAAGCTCTACGGCGGGTCCGGTTCCGATGGAGAATCCGTCGACGATGATGCCTTCGGGCTTGAACCCGCGAGTCTCGACAAGCCAGTCATAGAGACGGTGGACATTTCTGTAGCAGCCCTTCTCGTTTGGGCTTCCATCCGAGAGTCCGTAGCCGGGATAGTCAACCGCCGCGACCGTGTAGCCGTCGGCGCAAAGCTCCCCGACGGCCCACAGCGTCTGCACCATGTTCTCCGCGTTGCCGTGGCAGCGCAGAATCGCCTTCTTGCCGTGTTCAGGTCCGCGAACGACTGCGGCGATCTTTACACCGTTCGTCCCGATGTCGACATATCCCGATGTCGTCTCGCGATATCCGCCTCTGCACATCTCGGGATGGAACATGATCGAGTTTATGCATCCCGTCGCAACCACCAGCGCCAGGACGAAAACGCATCCCACGATCCTAAAGACTGATTTCATAATCGATTTTATCATTGCTTTTCTCCTCCTAGATTATTCGTCACCACCATACGCGCAAGAGCGGCAAATAGCCCCCAAGGGCCGCCAACCTGCAATCCGTAGAACCGTTCTCTTCCCTCCTGCGCACCGAACTGAATCATGTCGACATAATCCGTCAGCAAAGGCGCCATGGATACCTGCTCGTCTTCCAATTTTGTCATTTGCCCGACAACGGCCCAACAGGGCACCGGCACAGCAAGGGACATCAACAATAGAGCCATCAGCCGTTTCGTCTTCATGCTGCCACTCCTTTCTTAATCCTGTCAATCTTGTTAATCCTGTCTAAAACCATCTTAAGCATTATACCATTTCCCACCGCCATCATCTCCACACCGGGATGAAGAGAAGATCGACCTTCTTCCCCTCTTCAGGATCGTTCTCGTGGCGGAAGAAGCGCCAGAGGAAGGACGTCTTTGAATAGCCGTTCGTCCTCGAGTCGTAGGTGAAGCCCGGGAAGACATCGAGCGCGACATCTCCGTTCTCCTCTTCCCAGTCCCAGAGCTTCCATAGGACGCGATGGCTCGTGTAGCTCGTGCCTTTCGCCGTGTCCGAGCGATGCTCTCCGTTGTAGAGGAGCATAAGAAGCGATGTATCGCCCTCTTCGCTGTCAGAGATCTTCTCGCGTGTCGCCGTGTCAAAGCAAACCTTCCGATTGCTCTCGTGGTTGAAGACGAGCTTGTTGCCGAGCTTGTGCCTTTTCGTCATCTCGTAGCGGTTCGTGACGCCATAGGGCATCCTGCCGTGGATCGACTTGTCATTGTCGAAGACAAGCAAATGCGTCTTCGTATCAGACGCAGAGACATAGTCCGCATGCTGCTTCGGCCCGACGACCTCTTCGTGTGCCTTCTTCTCGAAGTTCCAGACCTTGTTCGTCTCGATCATCGTCCATACGTTTACGCTCTCGGGCAGCTTGGCCTCATCAAGCCAAGACTCCTTCTCGTCGAAGTCGGCGTCCTTCTTGTAGTTGAAAAGCGGGAACATCCAGCCGCCTTCCTTCCGGCCCGACTTGAGACCCGCGAGCCCCGCCGCGAAATATGTGTTCGTGTATGCCGAGCCGCCGCCGCTCCATCCAAATGGAATGGAATAGAACGACTCACCCTCCTCGCGGAGAAAGAGCGGAAGCGCCCAATTCGTCTTGTGCGAACCCGAAGCATTTGACGATCCTCCGACGAGCCCCGCAAGCGTGAACCAGGTCTTGTCGCACGAATTCGTCTCCCAGTTCGCGCCAGAGAGAAGCGGCAGGGAGAAGAAGCCGCGCGTGCCCTTCTTCGCATCGTCCCAATAGGAATAGACCGGCGAGTTGAACTGCGACTCGTCGCGGCAGTAGAGCGGGAAGAGCCACGACGCCTCGCCCGACCTCCCGTAGAGCGGAGTGATGAACGACTCCTTGTCGCGGTAGTAGAGGGGAATGAGCCAGTCGCTGCCATCCTTCTTGTTGCGCCCGAAGAGCGGCGTTATGTATGTGCGTTCTTCGCCGTCGAAATAGACGGGGAAGAGCCAGGTGCGGCGCGGGTTGTGCCCGTAGAGGAGAGTGTAGAAGCTTTCGCGGTCCTTGTAGAAAAGCGGAAACATCCAGCTCGCGCCGCCTGTCGCGTCGTTCCAGACATGGCCGCCAAGCCCCATGAGAAGATAGAGAAGCCGATCGCCGGCCTTGTCGTCGCGTTCGTAGCCCGAGAGAAGCGGGAGAGAAAACGCCCTGTCGATCTCGCCGTCTACCCCAAGCTGCCGCCAATAGGGAAGCGAAGCGAAAGTCCTCTTGTCGCGCCAGTAAAACGGCACGACCCAGTCGGCGTCACCGCTCTTGCCGCCAATCAGCGTCAGGAACTTCTCCTTGTCCTTGTAGTAGAGCGGCAGCGTCCAATTGGCCTCGACCGTCTTGCCGAAAAGCGGCGTGAGCATCAAGTGCTCGTCGTGGTAGTAGAACGGGATTAGCCAGTTCGCGTCTTTTGTCTTGCCGAAGAGCGGTGTCAAGAACTCGTCATTGGCCTTGTCGTGTGAATAGAACGGCAGCAGCCACGACGCCTGATAGTCGCCGTTAGTGTTCGAGTCACACCCCGCGAGACCGCAGAGGATGCGGCTCTTGATGCGGCCGTCATCGGTGTAACGCGAATACGGCAGCGAGTAGAAGTCGCCGTCGTCGCAAAAGTAGAACGGCAGGCAGCGATGGTTGGTGAATTTACCGGCGCGGCGATTGAAGCCCGCGAGCCCGCAGAACGCCCAGAACTTGCTTTTCTCTTCTCTCCACGAGGAGCGCTCTCTCGACTCGTAGTAGTAGAGCGGCCAAATCGTGTTCCACAAGTCTCCGCTCTTCTCCCACCCAGCCCAGCAAAGCGGGAAGACGCAGAAGCCGCCATCATCGTCGTCGTCGTTGTCCCAGAAGATCGGGAATACTCCGGCGAACTCCCTGTTCCACCACAGGGCAGGGAAGAGGCAGAAATATGGCTTGTCGCTATAGCTCTCTCCCCAGAAAAGCGGGAACACGCGATAGTCCCTGTGCTTCGTGTCGAACTGGCTTATCGGCCAAAAGAAGTTGAACTCGTCATAGTCGCCGCTGCCACTCTGCTTGTATTGCGAGTAGAACGGACGAAGCGCGAGGTGGTCATCTCCCCACGAGATGAGCGGCCAGGCGAGCGAGCCGACGGGCTCGCGATAGTAGGCGACCGGCCACAGGTTGACGCGATCCTCGACCGCGCCAGTGAACTTCACTTCGTTTCCTTCGTAGAACGGCGACGAGGAAAACTCCTTCATCTTACACCCGCCCAGCAGCATAATGCCGAAAACGGCAGCAATTATCTTTTTCATGTTTTTCTCCCTTCCTTTAAGCTTTATTTTAGACAGGTTTTATAGGTTTCTGGTTTTGTTTTAGACAGGATTTACAGGATTTACAAGATTAAGACTCTCTTTCATTTCCCATAATCCTGTTAATCTTGTTAATCCTGTCTAAAAACCTTCCCGCGACGACCCACGCAAATGTCATTCGACCCAACAATAATACATCGACCGCATAAACCAAAAACACAGGTGCCAAGGCGAACATCGCCAGTGCAATCTTGAAGAAATGGCTGGCGTCCACAAACAAAGCGCTTATCAGCGACATTGCGCATCCCATCACCAGCACGCCCGCAAACCGCTCCTTTGTGCCGAATTTCATGCTCACACCTTTCTCAATCCTGTTAATCTTGTTAATCCTGTCTAAAAACATATTAGGCATTATACCACTCCTCCAGCTTTCGGTTGAACTCTAGCCGCGTCAAGCTCGACCATTCCTTCACCCGGTCCTTCCCGCGTCGCCTGGAAAATCTCTCCCGACCGTTCGGAGAACAGGCTGGCTGGTGTCATCAGCGGCACCATCATCGCAATCACGATCATCAGGCGTTTCATTTTCATTCCTCCTCAACTCTTTGCGGCGTATGTCCTTCGCCCTTCTTCTCGGTATTGCGGGTTTTCACGTCAATATCCTCCTGCCATATTGGAATTGACAATATTGAAAACTCCGCGCCTTTCTTTTTATCAGACTTGTAGCTGAATATTCCAGGCCATGTGCTCCATTGAATGCTGTCAAAGCCTTCAACGCCCCCCACTTTGCGTTCATAGCTGCCTATCAAGAAATCCAGGCTGTTGCACGTTCCATCTGCGAGTTTCTTGCGTGTGGCAACGTCGTAATCCGCCCAGCGCTTTTTTTCGCAGGCCAGCGGTATATAGCATTGCTTTTCGGTGTGCGTTATGCGGTGTATGCGGTGCTTACCTTTGCTAATATTTCCGCTATAGGTAACGGAACCCTCCTCCCCAAACAGCAGAAACAGCTTCTTTTTGCGCTCTGAATGCCACCATCCGTCACTGGCGTCCGACAGCCTGTCACTGTCCAGCAACGCAAGCCGGCTGTCGTATTCCACATGCCCCCAGCGATTCCAGACGGGGAAGAGCCATTCGCCCTCGGCTGCACCTGACACCATACCAATGAACGGCGTTATGCAGATGTTGGTAAAAGAATTGTGAACCCCACGCCCCGTCATAAGCACCTTAAACGTTCCTTCTTCGCTCCACGAAAAAAGCGGAGAATCAAATGTCTTGCCCGGCTCATAATACGTAAACAGCGAAGGTATTACAATATACTCCACTCCGTTTGTCGTCGAAGACCATACCCCCAGCAGACCTTTCGGCCCCAGGAAACTGGTCTTTCGTTCACCTTCGGAACATCTCCAGTACACCGGGAAAGCGAAGACGTCTATTTTCCCGTAGTTACCCTCCATCAGCGCGCACCCGCCCGCCATGGACGCTACAAGCATTATGGCAAACACTTTTTTCATTGATTGTACCACTCATTCAGTTTTGCGTTGAACTCGAGGCGCGTGCCCTGCGCCCATTCTTTCACGCGGTCGGTGAGATCTTCGACGTGCATCGTCACGCGGCGGCGCGGGACGAATGGCGACCAGAAGAACCAGAGCAGGACGCGGTTGCGCTAGGTCGTATGGCAGGCAGCACAGATCGACCACCGGTGATACGACCAATTCATCCACGGCAGCGACGGCGATTCCGGCTGGTACCGTTGCAAGTCCAACCGGCGGGATAATCACTCCGACATAAATCAACCCGAGCGACAATTCACCCGGTCCTTCCCGCGTCGCCTGGAAAATCTCCCCAGACCGTTCGGAGAACAGGCTGGCTGGTGTCATCAGCGGCACCATCATCGCAATCACGATCATTAGACGTTTCATTTCTGCTCCTCCTTTAGAATTCCTGTGTCGAGCCTATTTGAACGACCAACCCACGAGCGGCGTGACGAAATTGTTGTGGTAATTCAAAGCTCCAAGCTGGAAACAATCGGAATCATCGGCAGTGTTTATGAAGCCTATTTGCAGATATCTGCCTTTGATACTATAGTTGAACACACCTAGCTGCACCCCTGCTCCACTGTTTAGCCCGCCGGCACAAATCACCAACGGCCCGTTGTAAAATCCAACTTGCAGCGCCCCG
>SUWC01000107.1 GCA_015061665.1 Lentisphaerota bacterium | reverse complement strand
GCGTTTGACCTTGTTCGGGCGGTTGTTGTATAATATTGGGCATGGAGACGAAGCGAAAGATACCGTATGGCGTGATGAACTGGGCCGAGCTCGTCCGCGAGTGCTTTCTCGTGGACAATACTCGCTATATCCGCGAATTGGAGTCGGTCAAGACCCCCGTGTTCCTGCGTCCAAAGCGCTTCGGCAAGTCAGTCGTATGCTCCATGCTCGCGCACTACTACGACGTCAATCTCAAGGACCGATTCGACGAGCTCTTCGGAAAGACCGACATCGGGCGTAACCCGACGCCGCTCGCCAACTCGTTCCTCGTCCTCCAGTTCGACTTCTCCACGGTGCAGGTCGGCTCGCTCGCGGAAATCGAGCGGAACTTCTGGGGGAATGTCAAAAGGGCGGTTGAGCTTTTCGCTGTGAGATATCGTGTTCTTGCCGACTGGAGTCAGACGCAGAAGGCGCAGAATCCAGCAGACCTGATTGACTCCGTCCGCAAGGTAGTGGCCGCAAACCACCTCCCCCCGCTCTACGTGATCATCGACGAATACGACAACTTCACGAACGAACTGGTCGTCTCGGGGCGGGACCTTGAGTACAACGCCGTCTGCGGACACGACGCGAAGGGCGACATCACGAGGGAGTCTTTCTTCAAGGCCTTCTTCAAGTCGTTCAAGGCGGGGCTTGCGGACGGAACCGTGGGGCGTACGTACTTCACGGGCGTCCTGCCGATCACGCTCGACGACCTCTCCAGCGGATTCAACGTGGGGACGGTGGTGAACCTCAACGAGGACCTGCTTGGGCTCGCGGGATTCACGCAGGCCCAGGTCGAGAAGTATGTCGACGAAATCTATGCGGAGTACGGGTTCGACCGCTCCAACATCGCGGACGTGCTGGCCGACCTCAAGGCGTTCTACGACGGATACCGCTTCCTTCCGGACGCCGAGCCGCTCTACAACTCGACCATCTGCAACTGGTATCTGTTCAATTTCGTGTCTTGCAAAGGGAAACAGCCGCTGTTAGTCATCGACGCGAACGTGCGCACCGACATCGGATGGTTCCGCCGCCTCGCGCAGACGAATTCGAGGGCTATGGAGAAGCTCCGCGCCTACATAGAGCGTGGTGAGGGCGAGGATGTTGTAATGTCGGAGCTGTCCGCGAAGTTCGGACGCGCGAAGTTCTTCTCGGACGAGTTCTTCCCTTATGCGCTATACTACCTCGGACTCATGACGTTCGAGGACGAGATGACGCTCAACATCCCGAACCTGACGATCAGGAACATGTTTGTCGACTACTACGACGAGCTTTCGGAGTTCACGAATGTGGACGAGGCGCGACGCGCGTTTGTAAGGGCGGCGAAGGCGCTTGCGCTCAAGGACGGAACATGGAAGGCGCTTTTCGACGCCTACTGGCAGCACTACGTGAAGGCGCGCATTCCCGCCCAGGCGTTCGACAAGATGAACGAGAACTTCTTCCGCACGACGTTCACCTCGCGCTGTCTCGACGCGCTTACCGCCTTCTACTCCTTCGAGACCGAGTACAATTCGTCCGAGGGGCGCTGCGACTTCCTCGCAATCCCGAAGCCGGGCTTCGGGAAGCCGGCGATGCTCGTGGAGTTCAAGTACTTCACGAACGAGGCGGCGGAGAAGGGGAATGTGCTCGGACGCGGCGAGCCTGACGCTGAGACGGTCGCTCAGGCGCTTGACTACAGGAAGGCGCTCGCCCGCCGCCCCGACTGGAACCACGAGATCCGCGTTGCCGTCGTCGAAGTCTGCGGCAACACCGGCTGCAACTGGTTCGACATAGCCTGATTCGCGTTCCGGCATTGGCCTTACGGCCGTACATGGGTCTATTGGGGTATATACTTTGACAATGGGCGGTGCTATAATGTTTGTGAATTTTGAAGTAACAAACAGGAGTGCAGGTTGTAGTAATTATTGATAAAGTTGTTTAACAAGTTCTGCATTTCGCGCCGCAAAGTGCTATAATACTAGCAACAGCGGGAACGTGTGGATTTGTGTGGATTTGGGGCCGGGTATGCCCCAGACGTTTTCCAGCGTTTCTTTACCGGTGAAACATGGACACGGAGATGTTAAATGTGCATTGACAGACATTGTAGAATCGCTTTGGCGCTGGTTGCTTCGGCTCTGGCGGTTTATCCGTTCGCGTCTGCGTCTTCCGCGACGCTGACTAAGGACAACGCCGAGGTCGTCGTCGCGGCGAATGCCGCGCCGGTCGTGAAATTTGCCGCGGAGGAAATGACCAACTTCCTCGCCCGTGTTTTGGGCGCGCCGATCCTGCTGGTGAATTCCCCAATTGCGTCCCGCGCGTCTATCTTCCTCGGCGACAGCGAATGGTCTCGTGCGGCGGGTGTGGACGTTTCTTCGCTTGTGCGCGACGCATTCGTCATCAAGGCGGACGGAGACCGCGTATATATCACTGGACAGGACGACCCGAAGACAGATCCGTGGTATGTCCTCGATCACGGAAACTGGGGTCCGGTCCTCTTCGACCGTGCTACGCTCTTCGGCGTCTACGAGTTCCTTGAGCGTTTTGCGGACGTCCGCTTCTATTTTCCCGGCGAGCTCGGCACGATCGTGCCGCGGAAGACTGCGATCGAGGTCTCGGGCGAATGCACCGTGAAGCCTGATTTCACCTCTCGCTTCCTCCAGATGTGGGACGGCGAGTACTTCGAGCCGGATCCGAAGAACCGGGCGAAGACGCTTGACTACTATCGTCTCAGGTTCGAGACGTTCCGCGTCCCCGCGTGCCATGGATCACGATCTTTCATGCTCCAGCGACGCTTCGGGAAGACGCATCCCGAATACTTCTGCCTCCTCCCCAACGGCCAGCGCGACGTATTCGAGGAGCAGGTGTTCGACAGCGTCCAGCCCGGCCAGCTTTGCTGGACCAGCGGCGTCGTCGAGGAGATGTACAAGGACGCCGTCAGCTACCTTAAGGGCGAGGACGCGTCCGTCCGCGGCATTCCTGCCGCGTGGGCGAAGGACGGGCGCTTCGGCTGGAACGGCAACTGCGCCTACGGGAAGTACGTCGACATAATGCCGCAGGACGGCATGGTCCCCTGCGGATGCGAGCGGTGCCGGAAGATCATCGACGCCTGCCGCGCCAAGGGGAAGACCGAGGAGACGGACCTTATCTGGGGCGTCGTCTCTAACTTCGCCGCGCGCCTCGCCGCCGATGGCCTGAAGGGGTCGGTGTCGATGATGGCCTACAACGGATACAAGGACGTTCCCGACTTCGCCCTGCCGTCGAACATCGAGGTGATGACCGCGATCTACGGACAGTGGCACAAGCAAGGCACGAAGAACCGCGCCGACGCCGTCGCAATCGCGAAGACGTGGGCGGAGAAGCTGGGGCATCCGATCCGCATGTGGAACTATCCCTGCAAGCTCCTCGGCCTCGACGTGAAGGCGAAGGACGTGCCGCAGAACTGCCCGCGAGCCTGGGCGAACTTCTACAAGGAGATGGCGCCGTACGTGAACGGCGCGTTCGCCGAGTCCGAGACTGACCGCTGGTTCTTCAACTACCTGAACTACTATGTCTTCTCGAAGGTCTGCTGGGACAACGACGTGGACGTGGACGCGCTCCTCGACGAGCACTACCATCTCATGTTCGGCGCGGGTGCGAAGGACATGGCCGAAATCTACGAGACGCTCGAGACATGCTGGATGGACGGCGTCGTCGGCAAGACGGTAGAGACGCCGATGGGTCCGGTGGTGAAGCGGCCCTCCGACGCGCAGATGTGGGAGGAGGTCTATTCGCCTGCAAAGATTGCGCGGATGGAGGCGTGCGTGAAGGCCGCGCTCGCGAAGGTAGCGCCGGGGTCGCTCGAGGCGCGGCGCATCGCGCTCGTCGACCGCGAGTTCCTGGGCGGACTCCGCCGCCGCCAGACCGACTACGCGAAGTTTGCGGCGGGGCTCAAGGCCCTTCGGCTCGAGCTTGCCGTCGGCGAGGAGAAGTCCCTCTCGCTCGTGCCGTATTCCACGCGGCTGAAGAAACAACTCGCTGCCGGAAAGAAGACGGTGCGTACGGACGTAAGGGTTCGCCGCGAGACGGACGCGCTCGTCGTCACATTCGACTGCGAGGAGCCGCTCATGTCCAACGTCGCCGCGCAGGTCCACGAGCCGGACTATCCGCAGCTCTGGCAGGAGAACGTCGTCGAGGTCGTGATCGATCCGATCGGCGACTTCACGTCCTACGCCCAGATCTTCGTCAATTCCGAGGGATGCATCACCGACCAGATGTGGTCGCGCATCTACCTGCCGACGGAAGGGCTCAAATGGAACTCGGGCACGACGGCGAAGATCACGAAGGGCGAAAAGTCCTGGACGGCCGTGCTGACGATTCCGCTCAAGGCCTTTCCAAACCTCCCTAAGGATTTCGCGATCGAATTCGCCCGTGAGCGCAACGTGACCGGCACGGCCGATACGTTGCCGCTCTATCACTGGAGTCCATACGCCTACGGTTTCAGTGATCTTGAAAATCTCGGCCGCATCGTGTTCAAATGACAATGACATCCTCTCTATTGCTTGCCGCACTTCTGCCTATGTCAGGTTTGCTGCCGATTACGGACTTCGGCGCGAAGCCGGACGGGTCTAAGTGCACGGTCGCGTTCGCCCGGGCGATCGGGGCCTGTGCGGATGCCGGCGGCGGTCGTGTCGTCGTGCCGCCCGGCAGGTGGCTGACGGGCGCAATCCATCTGAAGAGCAATGTAGAACTGCATCTGGAGAACGGCGCCGAAGTCGTCTTTTCGCAGGATGTCGAGGACTATCTCCCCGCCGTGCAGACGTCCTACGAGGGAACGGAGTGCTGGAACTATTCGCCGCTTGTCTACGCGTTCGGCTGCACGAACGTGGCGATCACGGGTTCCGGCACGGCCGTCCTTCGCGCGTTCGAGGGCGAGCATGCCGATTCGATCTGGGGACGCTGGACGCGCGAGAGGGCTCTCAGGCGGAAGTCTGCCCGCAAACTCGAGGAGTGGGCGGCGAAGGGTGTCCCAGTCGAGCGCCGCCGCATATCTGACGAAAAGGATTCCTGCACGCGTCCCCATTTCATACAGTTCAACCGCTGCCGGAACGTCCGGCTCGACAATGTCAGCATCCGCAACTCGCCGTTCTGGACGATCCATCTCTTCCTTTGCGATGGCGCGGTCGTACGTGATGTCGATGTCGTGGCGCGGCACAGCAACAACGACGGCATCGACATCGAGATGTCGCGCAACGTGCTGGTCGAGCGATGCTCCTTCGATCAGGGAGACGACACGTTTGTCATCAAGTCCGGACGGGACTGCGACGGCTGGCGCCTTGCGACGCCGACCGAAAACGTCGAGATTCGCGATTGCCGCATGAAGCGCGCGAGATCCTTCTTTACCGTCGGCAGCGAGATCTCGGGCGGAGTGAGAAAAGTCTGGATGCACGACTGTTCGGTTGACGAGGCGGTTCTTCTCGCGTACATCAAGACGAATCGGCGCCGCGGCGGATTCGTCGATGACATCCGCATGGAAAACGTGCGCGGCGGAAAGGTCGATACGCTGCTGGGCATCGAGACCGAGGTCTTCTACGGCACGGCCGACTTCCCGGAGTACGAGGTGCGGCGGACGCGGATCGGGGGCATTTCGCTCCAGAACGTCTTCTGCGACGAGGCGAGGACGAGGGTGGACATCCAGGGCGATGCTCTCCTGCCCGTTTCCGGTGTCGCCATCAGGAATGTCCGTGCCGGATCGGTTCGCATCCCCGACCGTCTTGTTAACGTGATGGATGTCGTCGAGGACGGACGTCCAGTGATGACGTTGCGCGATTTCCCGATTTCCGACTATGGAGCGAAGCCGGACGGGTCGGACTCGTCCGCAGCAATCGCCAGGGCCGTTGACGCGGCGGCGACGGCGGGCGGAGGACGTGTCGTTGTGCCGCCCGGCACGTGGAAGACGGGGCCGATTGAGCTGAAAAAGGGCGTTGGGCTTCATCTTGCGGCGTCATCGCGGCTTCTCTTTTCCGACGCCCCGGCGGATTATGCGCTGCCTGACGGCGGGTTCCGCCCGCTCCTGTCGGCCGAGGATATTGCGCACGTGCGCGTCTCCGGTGGTTTCGGAATCCTAGAGGCCCTTGTTGACGGATGGCGTTCGGTGCCGGCGGAGAGACGCCCGCCGCTGGTGTGTCTCCGCCGGTGTGCGGGCCTTTGCGTCGAATCGGTGGCACTTCACAATGCGCCTGGAAAAGTCGTGGAGCTGGCGGATTGCGAGAATGCGATTTTCAACAAAGTGGGACTCACGGCCAATGTCACTGAGCGCGATTTCATCTACATCGTGTCGGGTCCTTGTCCAACCGTCCAATCCTGTTCCTTCTGCATCGGGGACGGGACGTGGGATGTCCTGGATCCGCGGCACCGCATCGTCCATCCGTTTTCAGGCAAGTAGCGGCGTTGCCCCCCCCCCCCCCGCGACGCTCCATTGCGCATTGACTTACTGCACGGGAATATAGTAAAATATTTGCTGTAAGCATTGAAGTATGGCAACTCGAAGGAGAAGATACAAGATGAAAATAAACAGAGGGCGATATCTGTCGAGGCTGATAGCAAGGAAACATGATGGTCTCGTGAAAATCGTCACAGGCATTCGACGGTGCGGCAAGTCGTTTTTGCTCTTCAACTTGTTCCGGGAGCATCTGATTTCCGGAGGCGTCAATTCCGACCATATCATTGGTGTGGATTTGGAAACCAAAGAGAATGTCCGTCTGCGCAATCCAAACAAGCTCTTCGACTACATTGTGTCCCGTCTGCCAGACGATGGCAAGTGGAGTTATGTGTTTATAGATGAAATCCAGATGTGCCGCAAAGTTCTCCAGCCAGGAATAAAACTGCGGGATGTTGCTCCCGAAGACCGCCAAGACGCGTACATTACCTTCTACGATATACTAAATTCCCTGCGCAAGAAGCCGAATGTCGATGTGTATGTGACTGGCTCCAATTCAAAACTTCTGTCAAGGGATGTCGCAACCAATTTCAGAGACAGAGGCGTAGAAATACGGTTGCATCCATTCTCCTTCGCGGAATATCTTCAGGCGACGGGATACGCCGATAAATCCGAGGCTCTTTCCGCATATATGACATGGGGCGGAATGCCGATGGCGGTCATGGAGGGGGACGATGCCGCGAGAGCCGAGTATCTCAAGAACCTCTTTTCCAAAGTTTACATCAAGGACATAATCGAACGCAACCATCTGCGGACTGACGCCATCTGCGAATCTGTATTGGATGTGGTGTCTTCATCAGTAGGGTCTCTTACGAACCCCAACAAGCTTGCCAATACAATCAATTCGCGCGGCGTTTTGAAGACGGCTGAGCCTACTGTAAAAACATATCTCGATTATTTTGTCGATTCATTTCTGTTTGCAAAAGCCGCACGCTATGACGTCAGGGGGCGAAAATATCTTCTGTATCCAAACAAGTACTATGCAGAGGATGTCGGGCTTCGCAATGCAAGATTGAATTTCAGAGAGGTTGAGCCGGCTTATCTGATGGAGAACATCATCTACAATGAACTTGTCCTTCGCGGCTACAATGTAGATGTCGGCGTGGTTGATGTAAACCGTAGGGACGACGATGGGAAAATGATTTCCTGCCGATATGAGATCGATTTCATCGTCAATGCGGGATTCAATAAGGTATATATCCAATCTGCATACGATATGTTCCGTTCAGGCAAGGCGGAACAGGAAACAAGATCATTGAAACTCACGGGAGATTTTTTTCAGAAGATCGTGGTGGAAAAGGGATATGGTCAGTTGCACCCCGATGAAGACGGCATTCTGCATGTGGGTGTGATTCCTTTTCTGCTGGACACATCCATTCTTGACGGCATTATCAAGGCGGCGAAATCAAGTCCAAAGCGAATGGTTGATGCATGACAGCGGCGAATGGTTGAATCCTCCATCTGCGAGTTCGTCGGTACACCTTGCGACACGTTTTGCCACCTGGCGCTCGGGCGAGGATGCGAGAGGCCGTATCTCAGGCTGGAGCCGTTCGCGGAGCCGCTGCCGGCTGAAATCGGCGATGTCAATCTGGAAAAGATAGGGTTTGATCCGTCCATGGCGTCAACCTTTCGTCGCGCGACATCCCCGGATTGTAATCGAACGTTGTTTTGTTTGGTTGCTTGCTAAAAAACTTGTTTAACAAGTTGTTTCTTTCGCTTCGGAATGTGGTATAATACAGTCAACGTCGGTATGGTTGGCATGATTGGGTTACAATCCTGATCTGTCGGTTGTACATGAAATCGACGGATGCTCGCGCCAGGTGATTGTGCAGAACGACTACGAAGGGCGCGACGCCCTGGAGGACGCGATGGACCTGCGCTTTCCGGGCGCGGGCGGGGCGATGGTTCCGCTGTCCTCGGTCGGGACGTTCCGCCACGTTCTCGGCGCGCGCGTCATACCGCGCATCGAGAAGCGCGTCGCCGCGGGCGTCGTGATACGCCCCGAGGAGGGCGTCTCCACGCTCGAGCTTGTAAGGCGCATAGAGG
>SUWC01000106.1 GCA_015061665.1 Lentisphaerota bacterium | reverse complement strand
CGACGATGCACTTGCCGCCGGTTCCGTTTGCGACGAGGTTGAGTGTTCCGCCGGTGATCGTGAAGACGCTGTTCGTCTCCGACGCGCGAAGGCCGCATGCGGTGGCCTTGTCGATGTCCGTCGTCAAGGCCGTCTCGTCAAGCATTTCGAGAATTGTGTTGGATGCGTCGCCGGCGCACGTCACGTCGAAGAAACCGCCGGAGATGTCGAACGTTCCGCCGTCCGCATCCGCGCAGAGTCCGCGCGAGGCGATGCCCGTCGCGGAGACGCGCACCGTTCCGCCGGATATCGAGATGTTGCCGCATTTCACGGCGTATGCGGGCGACGTGTCCTGCACGACGTAGCTGCCCGTAGAGGAAAGAAGCGACGTGGAGGAGACCTTCACGACGTAGTTGCTGCCGTTGCCGTCTTCGTAGTTCTCGTAGAGTACGTTGCCGGTGACGGAGGCGTTGAGCAGCCCTCCGGTCATCGTGAACGTCTCGTCCCCCTTGATGCCCTTTGCGCCGTCTCCCGCAACGGCGAGTTCGACGGTTCCGCCGGAGAGGAGCATCGTCGTGCCGGACTTGTCGAGCGACACGCCGACGGACTTCTCACCGCACACGGCGACGGAGAGGCGTCCGCCCTCCACCGTCACGGACTTCGCCTTCTTGTTCACGAGGATGCCGTTCACCTTGTTCACGGCGCCGTACGACGCGCAGTCAATCGCAACGGAACCGGCCATCTGCACGTAATCGCCCGTGAGCGTGATGCCCGCGACGTTCTTCACGTCGGCGTTGAGGACGATCGAGACGTTTCCGCCTGCCACGACAAGATTCTCCGCGACGACGGGGCCGGTCTGCTTCTTCGTGGGAGCGGAGGCCAGCGTGACGGATCCCGGCCCGCCGATCGTCAGCGTCCCGGACGACGAGATCGCCGTCGCCGCCGTCGTCTCTACGGCGTTGTCGCCTACAAGCCACAGCGTCGCGTCGCCGGAAAGCGTTATGGTCTTGGAGACCGTTGCGCCATTGAGCGTCACGCGGTACGGGACGTCCGAACTGAACGTCAGCGCGGACGTTATCGTTCCGCTCACGACGAAGTCCGTACCGACGGTGCTCCCGTTCGCATACGTGCCGCCCGCCGTCACGCTCGTCTTGAACGGATAGGCACGCAGCTCCGGACGGCTAGCTGCAAATGCAACTGTACAAAGGACCGTTACGAGACAGATGCTGACAGAAATTTTAGCCATGATTGCTCTCCTTCTTTTTTTGTTTGAGTTTTATTCCACTCACACCCCATGATCATCCGCGCCGTCACGTTTCATCCCTTTGCGACGCCCACGACCTTTCTTATTATTCCGTTGCAGCCCTTTGCGGCGGCCACGACCTTCCTCGTCATCCGGCGGCGGACCCATGCGGCGGCCACGACCTTCCTCGCCGTCCGGCGGCGGACCCATACGCCGCCCATGACCTTCCTCGCCGTCCGGCGGCGGACCCATACGCCGCCCACGACCTTCCTCGCCGTCCGGCGGCGGACCCATGCGCCGGCCACGACCTTCCTCGCCGTCCGGCGGCGGACCCATGCGCCGGCCACGACCTTCCTCGCCGTCCGGCAATGCCGGCGGACGGTCTGCGCGATCCTTCTGCACGTGCTCAGCCTCGTCTTCACGAGACGGATGCCGTGTCTGATCCGCGTAGGCATCCAACCATGTGGACGCTATCGCGATTCCGAATGCCAATATGATCTGTTTCATTTTAATCTCCTTTGAGGGGCTGTTGATGTCCACAGTATAACAGAAGTCGTCTATTCTTTTGTCAACGTCATGTCAAGGGTACGTAATATTATCGTGACGCCAATTCACTCCTCTAGCGTGCCCGAAGCCAATAATACGCGACAAATGCAAGACCGATGAGGATAAAGAGTACGACGGACAAGGTGGCATTCCGTATAGAGCGCGTCTTTGGACAGATGGCGTCATCTAGTTCCAGATGAATCACCCTTCCTCCGCGCTTCTTTAAGAAGCGTTCGACCGCCAAAGGGCTTCGACCGATGATGCTGGCAGTTTTCTCCTTTCCGTCAGCTGCAATGTAGATAACAAAGTAAGACCGTTTAGACATGGCGATGAACCTCGCTTTGCGGGGAAAGTGTATCAGAACATGTTTAAGTCTTTGTCAATGGAATGTCAAGCGCTCGTAAAAAAACAACGACACTCGCCTTTGTCCTTGAACGCGGGGGGATGATGGTGTATCATGGAGGCGTGAAAGGCAAACTCTATATCGCAGACAGAGTCTATGGCAAAAATCATCCATGAATTCCGGCTCTTCTTTTTCGCGATCGGATTGCCTGCCATATTTGTCGTGGCGGGCGGCATCAGCCTGCTGTGCGAAGGCTGGCGCGCGATTTGGACGGAGGAGCGCGAGATGCTCCAGGCGCAGGCGACCCTGTACGTGGACAACCTGCTGGCGCACGCGGACGACGCGGGGCTGGACGACGGCCCGCCGCACGGCCGCCACGGACCGCCGCCTGGACGTGCGCGACCCGGCCACCTGCCGCGCCCCGGCAACGCGCCGCCGCACCACTGGTCTGGTGTCGCCCTCGAAAAGCTGCCAGACCTCTGCGAAACGCTCCACGCCACGCACAAGAAGATGCAACGGCATCTGGCGTTTGAAATCCGCGACGAGGGCGAAGCTCTACTCTATGCTACGCCAGACTATCCCGATCCGACAGGACTGACTGGCGAATGTCCCCTCGCGCCACCCCTTGGCGAAGGCGTCCTGCGCGTTGCGCGGCCCGACGGAGGCGCCGCTGTTCGAACGAAGGCGATCCGGCTTCTAACTTTTGGAGCATGTCTGCTCGTCTTGCTCGTCTGTACGCTCCTGACTGGTGGCGCGCTCCTTGTGCGCGGGCTCCGCCGCGAACGGCGCGACGCCCGACGCAAGACGGACTTCATCGATAACGTGTCGCACGAGCTCAAGACCCCGCTTGCGGGCATCCGCCTCAACGCCGAACTCCTTGCGGAAAATCGCCTTGCCGACGACGCCAAGCGCAAGAGCGCCGTCAAGGCGATTCTCATGGAATCCGACCGCCTCGCGGGCATGGTCGACGAACTGCTCGACTTCAGCCGCCTTGAGAAGGGAACCTGGCGCTACAATCTTGAAACGCTTGACCTCGCCGCGTTCTCGGCGCGGGATGCCGTGATTCAGGCCGTGGCGGCGCTCTCGCACGGACGCGCGCGCATCACGGTCAAGGGCGCGGGGACGCTCGTCAACGCCGACGCGAACGCCATCCGGCAGATCGGCGCAAACCTCATCGCCAACGCCGTCAAGTACTCGGACGGCGAGATCGACGTTGAGGTTGAAGGATGCGAGATCAGATTCATGGATCGCGGGCCTGGCGTTCCGGACGGCGACGAGGAGCGCATCTTCGAGCGTTTCTACCGAGTGGACAATTCCCTCACCCGGACAACGGGTGGCAGCGGTATCGGACTTTGCATCGCCCGTTTCCTGGCTCGCGGCATGGGCGGCGACCTGACGTATTCCCACAGGCCGGGAGGCGGCAGCGTCTTCACCTTGATCTTGAAAAGTGCAAATTGAATGATTGGAGGTTAAGATATGGCTTATGTGCTTTTTGCGGAAGACGACGAAACACTGCGAACCGGTTTGGAGGCTGCGCTCTCAAGCGAAGGCTACGAGACATGCGGATGCAAGGACGGCAACGAGGCGCTGTCCGCATTCGCCCAGCGCCGACCAGACCTGCTGATACTTGACGTGATGATGCCCGGCAAGAGCGGATTCGACGTGTGCGTGGAGGTCCGCCGATCCGACCCCACCGTACCGATCATATTCCTTACCGCGAAAACATCTGAGGCGGATGTCGTTATCGGGCTTGGTCTGGGCGCGGACGACTTCATCCCCAAGCCATTCCGAATCCGCGAACTGCTCGCGCGCGTGTCAGCAGCCTTGCGACGGGGGCAGCTCGCCGCGACAACCGCGCCATCCGACGTGTTCACAATCGGTTCGGCTCGCATCGATGCGCGCCGGTTCCTAGTCTCCACGGGCGAACCGCCCGACCAGCCGCTAACCGTACGCGAGCTTGGACTCCTCAAAGAATTCGCCGCGCATCCGGGCGAAGTCCTTTCACGCGACACCCTGCTCGACGAGGTGTGGGGCATGGACTACGCCGGCGGCACGCGCACGCTCGACCAGCACATCGTTCAGGTGCGGCGCAAGCTCGGCCCTTCAGGAAATCTGATCGAGACAATACGCGGCGTAGGTTACCGCTTTCGCGTACCGCAGCTGAGATAATTGCAAAACCACGTATGCACGATGTAGCAAGGCCGCCTCGGCCTTGCAAGGTGGGGCGAGCCGTCCTCGGCGAGCCGTACCCCTACTGCACCTCCACCACCACCTTGATGAACCGCATCGCCGCCTTCTCCTCCCCCGTCACCCCTTCAACCGCCTTCCACTCGCCATCCAGCGTCGCCGCGCCCTTCTCGATTCTCCACCCAAAACAAGAAGATATCTTTGAAGTGGCACATTATTCAACAAACAATAATAACGTGCCAGTATCGTAGGCCCAATCATGATGGCACATTATTTTAGAAAACATGATAATGTGCCATTTTTCGTATTGCCCTCAGCGTGGGTTTTTGCTATCCTACACTGCGTTATGGCAAAGCAGAGCAATTTATCTTTTTTCGGCCGTGAAGAAATCATAGACCGTCTGGAAAACCTGTGGGGCAAGCGCGTCCCCTCGCTTGTCACATGCCGCGGACGCCGTCGGATTGGCAAGACGACGCTGATCGAAAAATTCGCAAACCGAAGCAAGGCTAGGTTCATCAAGCTGGAGGGACTGAAGCCGAAGGACAAGATGTCGAATGCCGACCAGCTTTCGGCGTTCGCATCGCAACTGGCTCTCCAGACGCACGCGGAACGGACGATTCCGCCAGATTGGCTATCCGCCTTCGCGCGTCTTGACGGGGAAATCAGAGACGAGGGGCGTACCGTCGTTCTCCTCGACGAGATTTCCTGGATGGCCTATTACGACGTGACGTTCGCGGGTTCCCTGAAAGTGGCGTGGGACAATCTGTTTAAGAAGCACCGCCGCCTCGTACTGGTTGTCTGCGGGAGCGTTTCGTCGTGGATCAAGGACTGGATCATCGACAGCGGCGACTTCTACGGACGCCGGTCTCTTGACATCGTCGTGCCGGAACTTCCCCTTTCCGAGTGCGTCAAGTTCTGGGGAACCACGGCTGGGCGGATCGACATGCGTGAAATCATCGACGTCCTCTCCGTGACTGGCGGCGTTCCGCGTTACCTTGAAGAAGTCAACCCCTCGCTTTCCGCAGCCGACAACCTCCGAAACATGTTCTTCATTCCTCATGCGCCACTTGCCGTTGATTTCGACGAAATGTTCACTGATGTCATCACCGAGCAGCCCACGTTTACCGCGCGCGTCCTGCGGTCGCTGGTTGACGGCCGGAAAAGCGTCAGCGAAATCGCTCGCCTCCTCGACATGCAGCGCAACGGCCACGTTTCCCGCGCGCTCGAACGTCTGGAAGAATGCGGGCTCATCACCGCAGATGCCGAATCAAACCCGGAAACAGGCGAGACGGCCCGCGAAAAGATCTACCGTCTCAGCGACAACCACGCCCGATTCTATCTCCGCTACGTAGAACCGCTTCGAGAATCCATTGATCGCGACGCATACGAATTCATTTCCCTCGACGCGTTGCCGGGATGGGAAACCTCGATGGGGCTTGCCTTCGAAAATCTTGTGGTCAACAATTTTCGTTCGCTCGCCAAGTTCCTGCACCTTGGGAAGGCGCCCATACTCTACGCTGCGCCCTTCCGGAAAAGGCCTTCAAAAGGGACGGGCGGCGAAGGTCTGCAGATCGACCTTCTTGTCCGACAGAAACGTACGCTTTGGATTGTGGAGATCAAGCGGAAGAGAAACATCGGGCACGACGTAATCGACGAAGTGGAGAGAAAGGCCAAACGCCTTCACGTCGGCAAGGACGTTTCACTTCGCAGGGCACTTGTCTATGACGGGGAGCTCGCCCCAATCGTCGAGGCCGAAGGCTATTTCGACGCACTCGTCCGATTCAGCGACCTTCTCGGCCTTTAATGCCGCGCTTGTCGCAACCGTATGGAGAGCCGCCATCTTGGCGGCGCCGGGAGGGCCGCAACTTGTTGCGACCGCAAGGTGGGGCGAGCCGTCCCGGCGAGCCGCCCCCTACTGCACCTCCACCACCACCTTGAAGAACCGCATCGCCGCCTTCTCCTCCCCCGTCGCCCCTTCAACCGACTTCCACTCGCCATCCAACGAAGCCGCCCCCTTCAGCACGGTCTGTATCTCCGCACCCGTCCAACGGTTCACCTTCGGTTTCCACTCCACCTTCGGCTCACCATCCACCATCTCGATGGACACAATACGGAAGTCATTGGTTGCATCCGTCGGATCAAGCCCCAACGCATAGCACTCCGCCGCCGTCCGCCCGTTCGCCATCAAGTCGTTCGCAGCAAAGCCAAAACTTGTCAACCACGTCGCGATTTCCATTTCCGGCGTCATGTATTGGATGTTTACCCCATTCCACTCTCCAGGAATCTCCACGCCCCATCCAATGGAACTACGTCTGACATACACCGTGCAAGACGGATCTGCCATGGAGAAGCACCCCTCTCCAATGGTCGGCGCATTGCCATCAAACACAACATTCGTGAGACTGCCGCAAAGACAGAACGCATTATTCCCAATGTTCTGCACACTGTCTGGAATCGTCAAGCTCGTAACGCCAGGGTTGCCAGCGAACGCAAAGGCACCGATGTTCGTGACACCACATCCTAATGTAATGTTAGTCAGGTCAGTTCCAAAGTCGGATGTGAATGCATAAGCTCCGATGTCACGGACGCTGTTTGGGATTGTCACCTCCTTCAAACCCCAGCAGCGCTCAAATGCGCTCTCCCCTATCGTTTCGACATTTTTACCAATCGTCAGGCTATCGATACGGTTTTGACTAAGGAATCCATCGCCCACATGTTTTACGCCATCGCCCAAAACCACCGTCAAGGTGGCGGCGTCGCCGCATTGACTAAAAATGCGTCCGTCCCCGCCCACATACTCAACATCGATAAACAAATTCGTTACGCCGACATCGCCAAAAGCATTCGAACCAATCGTGGCAACATTTGCAGGAATCGTCAGATCGCACAACCCGTGACAATATGAAAACGCTTGTTCCCCAATGTTGGTAACGCTTTCGCCTATAGTTAACGACAATGGAATTCTATTGAAATTCCAAGGTGCCGTCCCACACCAAGAAAACGCACAGTTAGATATTGTTCCAGCGTTGACAACGATGTTGGTGAGGTTATCGCAATTATAGAACGCTCCGTATCCTATGCTTATCACGCTTTCGGGAATCGTTACGCTCGTCAGGCCTCTGCAATAGCTAAATGCAGTCTCCCCAATGTTCGTCACGCTGTTCGGGATTGTCACTCCCGTAAGACCGTTACAACTGTCAAACACTGACATTCCGATACTCGTCACAGGCTTGCCGCCTAACGAGGACGGTATAACCACTATACCTGTTGGCTCAGGCGAGACACCAAGCTGCAATTCTACAGTATCACCATTGACGCTATACTGCCAAGTGTAATCACCCACCGTTTCGGTTTCGGCTACCAGCGGCATCACGGCGGAGAACACCATCATCAGCACAATAATCTTTCTCATCAACTACACACTCTTCCTTCCGCGTCTTTAGTTCGCACGTTGACACCCTCGGCGCAGAAAAGAAGAGTGGCGTGCCTTACATTCTCACGTCTTACGGAAGGCATCGCCAAACGCCCTATTACAAACATGATCAGAAGACACGCCACATGGATGGTAATCCATCCACGTAGCGCAACTTCGTATCTCGCTTGTAATTTTAACTTTGGCGAAGTTTTCCGTAAAGCGATAATACGCTGTTGCGTACGTTGCTGGGGGCCTTTCGGGCTTGCCCAGCTCCTCGGAAGGGAGCGGTCACGCGGGACGCGTGACCCTACCGTGGGATCCGAGGTTCTGCCTTACTTCCTTGGGAGGGGGCGGACGGCGATGGAACGCCGTCCCTACCTTTCGGTCGCGCAGGAGCGCGACCCTCCCTTGGTTTCGGGCCGATGGCGGGTACTCGGTGCCGCTCTTCGCCGCGCAATCGCGTCACGAAGAGCCATACCCGCCGATGTCAAAGATCAATCCTACCATCCCCTTCATCCTTCCTCTCACGGGGAATGTGAGAAAGTATATCCCATTTCTCCGCCGCTTTCAAGCGGGAAATGCGGTTTTTGGAAATTGTGCGAGGGGGTGCAGGGGTTGACGGGAGACCTGAGACAGGAGACCCGAGACATGACGAGACAGTGAGACTTGGGCGGCCGCCCCCGCTACCGCCGATGGTCTCAAGGTCTCATGTTGTCAAGTCACGGTTAAAAGTTAACACTTCTTTCTTCGATTGTATCGCTTGATGACAGGGCGGGGGTTCCGCCCCCGCGCCGTGCCGCACGGGGGTGCGGG
>SUWC01000105.1 GCA_015061665.1 Lentisphaerota bacterium | reverse complement strand
TTCATCGGCTCGCCGATCTGGTACGGAACGTACGCGCCGCCGGTCGCGGAATTCTTCAAGACGCATTCGTTCGCGGGCAAGACGGTCGTGCCGTTCTGCACGCACGGCGGCGGAGGCGCAGGCCGCTACTTCGTGGACGTGCGCAAGGCATGTCCTGCAGCGACGGTCAAGGAAGGCCTCACGATTCGCGGCTCGAACCAGGTCGAGCGCCGCTTGGGCACGGGCGTGACGGTACATCATACGGAAGACGACGTCGTCAATTGGCTCAACGCGGTTTTCGCCGCGACAGCCACTTCCGCGACAACGGGAGGCGCGCTGGACTTCCAGACGGACACGTTCAAGACCAAGGAAGGCAAGGAAGTCGCGATCACGGCGATCAAGCACGCCAGTCTGCGCATTCAGTACGACGGGCTTGAAATCCAGGTCGATCCCGTGGCAAAGTACGCGCCCGAGACGGACTACTCGAAGTTCCCCAAAGCTGACGTCATCCTCGTCACGCACGAGCATTTCGACCACTTCGACCGCGACGCCATCGCCGCGCTCAAAAAGGACGGCACGCAGGTGATCGCCAATCCTTCCGTCCAGAAGATGCTGGGCTTCGGCACGGCAATGGCGAACGGCGAAAGTCGCGTCCTTGCGAAGGGAATCAAGTTGGACGCCGTCCCGGCCTACAACACTACGCCGGGGCATACGCAGTTCCATCCCAAGGGCCGTGACAACGGATACGTGCTGACGATGGACGGCCTCAGGATCTACATCGCCGGCGACACGGAGGACATCCCGGAGATGGCCGCGCTGAAGGACATCGACGTCGCGTTCCTGCCTTGCAACCAGCCGTACACGATGGCACCTGAGCAAGTCGCAAAGGCGGCGCGCATGATCAAGCCAAAGGTGCTGTTCCCCTACCACTATTCCCAGACGCCGATCAAGCAGGTTGCTGAGCTCCTCACTGGAAGCGGAATTGACGTGCGCATCAGGAACTACCAGTAGCGGCCGTGCGAAAACGCACAGTTTGCGAAGTCGGCTGGAGAAAAAGATGACTGACGAACAGGCAGGCCTGATTGGGTGCGAGTTTCGGCATTTCAAGGGTAATCGTTACCGCCTTGAAGGGTTCGCAAAGGATTCCGAGACGCTGGAGGAGATGGTCGTGTACCGTGCGCTCTATGGCGATGGCGGCCTCTGGGTTCGCCCGGCGAAGATGTTCTTCGAGACCATTGAGCGTGATGGGAAGACAATGAAGCGATTCGAACTCCTGAAAGAAGGAAACGGTGCCGACGGAAAAATCTGCAAGGACGTCGCCGCAACCGACATCGCGGGCATCCTGCAAGGCATCGGCGCGATTCCATGAAAACCATACTCTATGCATTTTTGGCGGCGGTTTTCTACGCCATCAACATCCCGGCATCAAAGGTTCTGTTGCGGGATGTCGGGCCAACCACCATGGCCGCGTTGCTTTATCTCGGCGCGGGAATCGGCATTGCGATTCTCTCGCTTCTGATCGCCAATGACCGCAAGGCATCCGCGCCGCTGACGCGCCGGGACATGCCGTTCGTCGTCGGCATGGTCGTCCTCGACATCGTCGCGCCTATCTTTCTCATGCTTGGAATCAGGTACGGTACCTCCGCCAACGCGTCTTTGCTCGGCAACTTCGAGATCGTGGCCACGACGGTTATTGCGCTTTTCGTTTTCAAGGAGGCGGTCTCGAAGCGACTCTGGATCGCGATTGCGCTCATCACGCTTGCGAGCATCCTTCTCTCGTTCGAGGGAACGGACAGCTTCAGGTTCTCGTATGGTTCGCTGCTTGTCATTGCGGCGACGGTCTGCTGGGGCTTCGAGAACAACTGCACGCGCAACATCGCGTCGAAGAACACATACGAGATCGTCGTCCTGAAAGGTGTGTTCTCCGGACTTGGCGCGCTTGCGATCGCCGTCATCCGGCATGAGGCGATGCCAAGCCTCGCGCATGTCGCCGCCGCGCTTGCGCTTGGCTTTGTGGCCTACGGACTCAGCATCTTCCTCTACGTCCGCGCGCAGAACACGCTCGGGGCGGCGAAAACGAGTGCCTACTATGCCGTTGCGCCGTTCGTGGGGGCGTTGCTCTCGTTCGTCTTGCTGAAGGAGGGCTTGTCGTGGATGTATCTCGCGGCGCTGGGCGTGATGGTCGCGGGGGCGGCGCTTGTCGTGGTCGATACGCTCGTGCGGCACCACACCCATCCGCACCAGCACACCTTCACACATTTCCACGGCGGCTATGTCCATACGCATACGATCACGCATACTCACGGACACGGCCATTTCGGAGCGGACGACACACACTCCCACAGGCATCCTTCCGCCGAACTTGAACCGGAACTTCTCAATCATGGCAAAGCGACAATGACATGAAGAGAAGCGATTTCAACAAGACAATCCAACACATGAAAGAAAAAGCAAAAATGATCGACAACAAACTATTCGCGATGTTCTTCAACGCCAGCCCGCGCAAGGGCTGGAACACGCACAAGATGCTGGAGGCGGCCAAGGCCGGCGCGGAGGAGGCGGGGGCGACAACCGAACTCGTGAACCTCTACGACATCAAGTTCCCAGGCTGCAAGAGCTGCTTCGCATGCAAACTCATGAACGCCAAAACCAACGGCGTCTGCGCCATCCGCGACGATTTGCGCCCAATCCTCGAACGGGCGCGACTGGCGGATGTGCTTGTTCTTGGCTCGCCCATCTACTTCAGTTATCCGACGGGGGTTTACCGTGCCTTCCTGGAACGGCTGGCATTCCCGGTGTACAGCTACCGTTACGAGGACGACAAGCCGTGCGTCTGCCGCGACAAGGTGATTGAGACGGCAAACATCTTCACGATGAACTGTCCGAAGGACTGGATGGAGAAATTCAATTATCCCGCCCTTCTCGAATCGAACACGCAGACACTTGAAACCGTGTTCGGCGCATCCGAAACGCTCTACTCGTGCGACACCTACCAGTTCGCCGACTATTCTCGCTATGACATGAACCTCTTTGACGAGGCGGCGAAACGCGCCCACCGCGACGCGCAGTTCCCCATCGACCTCGCCAACGCCCGCGCCCTCGGCAAACGGCTGGTCGAAAAGGCAATGACGCACATTTGACAAGTACCCGCAGCTTTTGCGGTATCTTTCGCTAGCTTGTGAAAACGGTTTATGGCACGGCAGTCGCGATGGTTTGCGTGATTCACAAAATTTAAGAATGTGAATTGATATGCAAGCGCTGATATGATATAATCACTTCACAAAAATGAAAAATGTGAAACAAGAAGATGCTTTGAACGCTTTGGCGGAGTTGCCTCCGGCTCCGGACGGGGAGATGCTCGCTGCGTTCGCCAAGGCCATGCGCGTTGTCGCGGCGGAGAAGACGTTTGACGAGATGTCGGTTCTTGACATTGTTGGAGCGAGTGGCTTCACGGCAAGGACTTTCTACAACCATTTTCGCAGCAAGTACGACCTTCTTTTCTGGAGCTACGTTTCCGAGGACTACCGTGCGTTGCAAATGCTGGGCGGCGCCTCCTCGATGCGGACATGCCGAGATTGGATTTACAATAGCGTTCGCCGCATTTACGATGACCGCCGCCTGCTCAAGGGCGTGTTCATCGAGCGGTCGTGGGAAGAGCGTCTGTGTGAGACATACATCGAGCATTGCTGCCGCATGGCATGCAACTTTATCGTGAGGCGCGGCGCGAAGTGGATTTCGTGCGACACGGTCAGGCTCATGCGGCACTACTTCGCGGGGAACATACACGAATCGGCGTTGTGGCTCGCCGAGGAGAAACCCATGCCAGTAAAGGACTTTGCGGAATTCCTTGTTCGCGCAATGCCTGCGCCGCTCGCGAAACTGCTTTTGAAGGACAAATGAAATTCCAAAGAAAGGAAGAAACAACCATGAGCATCACCATCAAACCCGTCCGTTTCACCGAAAACGGATTCATGACCGAGCCGTTCGCCCTCGGCGGCGAAGGCGCGGAGGGACTCGACCCTGTCGTCAAATACCGTTCCTGCCTGCAGAACTGGGTGATTGACACGGGAAGCGAAGTCATTCTCGTCGACACCGGCCTGCCAGCGGATTTCCCGGAGGCCGCACCGACGGCGGACGCCGCCATTTACCTTGGTTCGAAGATCAAGACCTATCTCGAAGCGCTGGCCGACCTCGGCTACAAGCCGGAACAAGTCTCGAAAATCCTCATCACGCACAAGCACGCCGACCACACGGGCGAATTGCGCGCCTTCCCGAACGCGCAGATCATCTGCTCCGCCGCCGAAGCCGAGGCGGACGAAATCAAGCCGTTCCACCCGACTGTCGCGACCTTCGCGGACGGGCCGTATTACGAGTTCCCCGCCTCGCAGCGCATCGCCGAGGGCGTGACATATCTGCCCGCGCCCGGACACACGACGGGCAACTGCATTGTCGCTGTCGAAACTGACGGACTCTTCTACCTCATCCACGGCGACGTAACCTACACGGATGTCGCGTTCTACAGGAACAAGCTTTCCGTGGTCTATGACGACAAGGCCGCCGCCCGCGAAACGCTGGACCGCTGTCGCGCGTTCTGCGCGGCGCGTCCGACCGTCTGGCTCGGAACGCACACGCCGGAGGCGCTGGAAAGTCTGGAACAACACAGGGTCGTTGACCTCGCCAATCCGCCAGCCGTGATTCCGCCCGGCGAAATCGTGTTCAAGACGCCGACTGGCAAGTACATCTGCTCCGTCTGCGGCTATGTCTATGACCCCGCCGAACATGACGGCGTCGCGTTCGAGGATCTGCCCGCCGACTGGCGCTGTCCGCGCTGCAAGCAGCCAAAAGAGAAATACAACCGCGCATAAAGGAAGCCACAACAGGAGGGATCAAATGAAAATACTCATTCTTCAGGGTTCGCCTCGTGCGAATGGAAACACCGCATGGATGGCCGAGGAGTTCCGCAAGGCCGCTGAAGCCACCGGGCACAAGGTGACGCTCGTCAATGCCGCGCACA
Organism: Lentisphaerota bacterium; assembly: GCA_015061665.1. Classification (GTDB taxonomy): domain Bacteria; phylum Verrucomicrobiota; class Kiritimatiellia; order RFP12; family UBA1067; genus UBA1067. The sequence continues at coordinate 3,544 of SUWC01000105.1, read as the reverse complement.
AGAAGATCGCGGGCTGCCTCGCCTGCGAATACTGTCACGGCAAGGGTAACGGAGCGTGCGTCCAGAAAGATGCGATGCAAGAGCTTTATCCGATTCTGGCCGAGGCGGAAGTTCTTGTCATTGCCTCGCCCGTGTACTACTTCACGCTCTCCGCGCAAATACAGGCTCCGATTCAGCGTATGTATGCGCCTTTCAAGCCGGCGAAGGTGAAGAAGATGGCACTACTCCTCTCGTCCAACTCGCCGAATGTCTATGACGGAGCGATTGGACAGTACAAGGGCATGTGTACGTTCTTCAAGTTCGAGGACGCGGGCATCGTCACCGCCAAGGCCGACGAGCAGAAGACGGACGCGACACGCGAGAAGATTCTCGAATTAGTCAAGAAGCTGTGATGATCGCGATCAAGCGGTGCTTCTGCGAAAGTCTAAATAAAGGAGAACCAAAATGAAGTCGAAGCTATCAATTGTTGTTGCGCCCGCCGCAACAGGCGTTCTTGGGGCGGAAACGATAAAGTTGCCTACTCCCGACAACGATTCCGGCGTGACGGTCGTGCAAGCGCTTAAGGCGCGGCACTCGGAGCGTACGGTTGCGGATAAGATCGCGCACAACCGCGAAGCGATGCTGTTATTCGAGAAGTGCATTAACACGAACGACCTTGAACTTGGGCGTAAGTTAATCTCTGAAAAGGCCGCATTCGACACGCCCGTTTCTCCTGCGCCGCTCTACGGCGCGGAGGGATATCTGAGCGTCGTGTCGCTGATGAGAAAGAGTTTCCCGGATGTGCAGTGGAAACTCGTAGACATAGTGGCTGACGAAAAGACCGTCGCCGTACAGTGGGAATGTTCGGGTACGTTCAACGGCGATGCACCGTTCGCCGGGCTTCAGCCGAACGGACGCAGGTTCTCTACGACCGTCATGAACTTCTACACATTCGACGACAACGGCAAGATATTCAAGGACGTCGCCGCAACAGGCATCGCCGGCATTCTGAAAGGGATCGGCGCAATAAAGTAACCGCAGCAACAGAAATGAACCACACAATACCAAGGCTAAAAGAAATGATCGACAACAAGCCATTTGCGATGTTCTTCAACGCCAGCCCGCGCAAGGGAGGAAACACGCACAAGATGCTGGAGGCGGCGAAGACCCGCGCCCTCGGCAAACGGCTAGTCGAAAAGGCAAGGACTCACATTTGACGACCTGATGACAGGACGCGGACTGTTTCGACAAGGGCGGCGGCGGCTGGGGATAGCGCGGCGTTCTTGCGCCAGGCAAGATAGACGTCGCAGGTGAGAGCGGGCGAGAACGGGCGGAACGCGACGCGGGACGCGAACTCGTGCGGCACAACGCCGTCGATGCAGATTGCCGAGCCAAGCCCCGCCTCGACGAACATCGCCGCATTGTAGAAAAGATTGTAGGTCGCCACCACGTCAAGGCGCGAATACGGGAACCCAAGCCAACCGGCGAAAAATTCGCGTCCCATCGCCTGGCGCGAACTGATGAGGCGGATCCCTTTTGTGTCTGCGGGGACAATGCGTTTCTTCGCGGCAAGCGGGGAATCCACCGAGACGAGGAGTCCCCAGCGATGCGTATAAGGGAGGGTCAGGTAGTCGAAACCCTCGTAGCGTCCTGGTCCCACGAGCAGGGCGAGATCATGGACGCCCTCGCGCAGATGTATGAGGACGTCCTCGCCGTTGCCGGACGAGATGGAGAACCGGAGGCGCGGATTGTCTCGGGCGAGCTGCGCGGCTGCTCGTGCGACGAAGCGGAACGCCGGCGTCTCGCCGGCACCTATCGACACCGTCCCCTCGAGTTCTTCACCGCCATTCGCCTTCATCTCCGACTCGATACGCTCGGCAAAATCGACGAGATCGTCCGCGCGCCGTTTCAGGACAAGTCCTTTCTCGGTCAGTTCGATGCCGCGCGCCCCCCGCTCGAAGAGCCTCTGGCCAAGTTCGTTCTCAAGGGCGGCGAGCTGCGTGGAGAGCGCGGGCTGCGAAACGTGGAGCCGCGCGGCGGCCTTCGTGATGTTGCCTTCCTCGGCAACGGCGATGAAGTATCTGAGTATTCGGATGTCCATGGCTCATAATATACCATAATCAGACATAAGTGTAAATTATGGCTGGTTCATCAATATTCGCGCGTATGAATTTCTTATGTCGCGGCGCACTTGTGCCAAATCGCCAAATATCATATAATATGCAGTGTTTTCCTTGGGGTATTATGCCCCTGAACAAAAAAGGAGGACGAAAATGCCATACGCGGTGCTAGAAAAAGAGATTGAAAGACTTGACGAAACGCAGCAGAACACTGTCGTTCTGTTCGTTCGTTTTCTGCTGTCGCAGAAAGCCGCCGCGCCTGTCGAGGGCGGCGGAGCAAGGCCGCGCCGTTACGACTTCTCGCGGGTGGCGGGGCGTCTGAAACTGCGAGAGGATCCTGTGGCTTTCCAGAGGCGCATCCGCGATGAATGGTAAGCGTTATCTCCTCGACACCAATGCCGTCATCCAGCTTCTCGCCGGCAATCCGTCCCTCCGCAAGATGGTGGAGGACGCCGATTTTCTCGCGATAAGCGTCATAAGCAAACTTGAGTTTCTGTCTTATCCCGACCTTACAGAAGACGAGAAAAGCGCCTTTCATGAACTCCTTGAGGATTTGACCGTATTCGACCTGACGGCATCAGATGCCGCGTTGATTCAGGAAGCCGTTGCCATGCGGATTGATGGCGGCTTGAAACTCCCCGATGCCGTCATCGCGGCAACCGCGCTTGTCAACGGCTGCGAGGTCATCACGAACGACGCCCATTTCGCCCACCAAAAGCGAGTCCAGGCAAGGACATATGATTTGTGAATCTGAAGTCGCAAGAAACCAGGCCGCACGGAAATTCGTAGAATACTGGACATTCCAGCGCGGCAGCGAGAAAGGCGAGGATCAGCAGTTCTGGAACTCGCTTCTCGGCGAAGTGATGGGCGTGGCAGACGTAAAGTCACGAATCAAGTATCAGGTGCCAATCCAGCTGAAGGACACGACAAAGTTCCTCGATGCATGGATTCCCGAAACCCGCGTTCTCATCGAACATAAATCTCGCGGCGTGAACCTCGACGCGCCGCAGTCCGGCCATGGCGGCTTGACCCCATACGAACAGGCGGCAGAGTACGACAACGCCCGCCCATTCGACGAAAAGGCGCGTTGGATCGTCACATGCAATTTCGACGAGTTCCGCATCTACGACCGAGCAAAGCCGCTTGCACCACCGATGAGAGTGGGGCTTGGCGACTTGCCGAAGGAAGCGTACCGCCTCGCGTTCCTCGTGAATCCGAAGGAAAAGGCCATCGACCGCGAGCTTGAAATCTCCGTACAGGCCGGCCGCATCGTTGGCGAAATCTACGACGCGCTGCTGAAGCAATATGAGAATAAACAAACGGATTTGCTCACACCTAACGGTGTTCGCGATTCTGAAAAAGTGAGCGGCGTTAGCCGCGAACAAATCCGTTTGTTAGAATCTGACCACCTCGCCGCCGCACCACCCTGGAGCCCATGAACGCCT
>SUWC01000104.1 GCA_015061665.1 Lentisphaerota bacterium | reverse complement strand
TGCGGATGATGCTGGATGGCGCGATGCCGCGCCCTTTTCAGCGGCAGCCCGGAAATAGCCGCTTCGCAGGGTTTCTACCCGATTCCGAGGTCATTCAGAGGGTTGAAATCGCGGAAAGGCCTGTAAAACGCGCGTTTCGCGGGGTCCCCCACCCGTCCTTCAGCTCGCGGCGGAACTTCGCGAAGATGTCGTTCATCTGTCCGTGTCGCCAGAACAGCAGCTCCTGCACGAGCGTGTCCTTGATCTCGGCGTCCTTGAGCACCGTGTCCGGCGGAATCAGCACAAAGCGCAGGTCGCCGAAGCCGAAGCGCTCGGCGGCGTTCGGCAGCTTCGCGAGATGCGCGCGGAACTTGCGCTGGCAACGTTCGCAGTAGCAGTGGCGGCTGAAGGCGTTGTCGAACATGACGCCGTCGAAGCCGCCTTCGGTGACGGCGAAGCGCATGATCGGAACCAGATAGTCGATCCATTCGTCGCACGAGATGCACGGCACCCAGCGGTAATAGCCGCCGCCGTGGTAATACATCATCTTCCCCTCGTGGTCGCGTGCAGCCCAGTCGCGCAGGTTTGGAATCTCGGCGAGCATGTTCTCGTAGTACAGCGTCATGAACTGGACGTAGGCGAGCACATGCACGCCGTTCGCGTGCGCCGCGTCCACAAACCGCTTCACGTTCGGGAAGTCTCGTTTCTCGAATTCCCAGCCCATGCCCTTGTAGAAACGGCAGTGGCACCAGTTCAGGCCCAGATCCTTCATGAGCGCCGGCGACTCGGTGTCGAACCAGTTGAGCCAGTCGGCGACCCACTTCGATCCGCCTTCGATGCCGCCCGTCGTCCGCACGCCCTTGCGCCGGTACATCGTGATCGGCTCGTGCGCACCGAACGTCCAGCGCATGTCAAGGGGATTGATCGTCTCGGCGCCCGCCGTCAGCGCGAACAATGCCACCGTCGCAACGAATCTCATTGATTTGCAGCAGTTCATCTTCACATTCCAAACAGGATCGCAAGGGAATCCTTGAGCCCGCCGAGCCGGTTCTGCCTTAGCCACAGCCTTCTGTACTCCGGCTCGAACATCGCACGGAAGTTGGGCTTTTCGGGTTCGTCAAGCCGCGTCTTGACCGCTCTTGCGAGAAGGTCGAGAAGCGCGAAATCGTCCTTGACCCATTCCGGCGCGCCGTCGAGATCGAGAAGCGACTTGGCACGCCCCCATTCCTCGAACGCCGCCGCGAACGACTCGTCCGTGGCGTCCTTGTCGCGTTTGTAGCGGACGCCGTCCTTGAGGACGTGGAACAGCTCCACGCTGTTGCCGTTTCTTCCGCCGGCCTTCTGGTACATTGAGCCATACGCGACAAGCGCCTCGCCGCACTTACAGCCGCAGATCTTGTCGATTTCCTCCGCGAGCTTTTCGTCCGAGAGCCCCTCGCCCTTCACACGGTGCGAAAGGTAAATGAGCGACGGGAGAGAAACCAACCAGGGCTGGGCATGTCCAAAATCGCCCCAGTCGGCAAGAAGATATCCCATCGTGCCGTGCCGCGAACCAGCCGCAACGGCATTGTCGATGTTGCCGCGCATCCGCTCGATACGTCCGAAAAGAGAGCACTACGCACTCGTCCCGGGACAGATGACAAACTTCCGCTTCGCCTCGTTGAACAGGCGTCCGTGCTCCTCGAACGGCGACTCCGGACGATATCCCCAGTCGAGGCAGATCGCATCTTCCGGGACTTCTGGAACAAGTTCGGGGTGGTTGAGGACGATATCGCCCCAGAACATCATCGCATGTCCGCGCGACTTCACCTCTCCGTAGATTTTCTTCAAGAAGTCGAGGTAAACCCTGCCGGCACCCTTCTCGCGCACAATCTCCGCGCTGCGGCCTGCGAAGAGCGAATCCTCTAGCTCGACGGTCTCGTCGCAGCCGACATTGACATACTTCGACCTGAAGCAAGGGAAAAGCTGATCGTAGAGACCTGCCACGAATTCAATGCTCCTCGGATCGATCGGATTCAGCGTCGCGGCCGTCGGCCTGACCGCGCCGTCGCGAAGTCGGGCGTCACGGTTACGCTCTTGAAGTTCCGTGGAACCTTCTCCTTCGGCCAGACGAATCGGACGACGCCATCCGTTTCGGGAACCTCCGCCGTCTCAACGGTCCTTGTTCCGCCCGTCAGCGCGGTCTCTATCGTTATGATCGCCGCAAATAGTGCTGTGCAAACAGTCATGTCTGTTTCCCTTTGCCGGTTTCAAGTTATTAATTCGCTCCATCCAGGCGCAGCGCACGCCTGACCGCACCGACGAACGCCCTGGCCAAGGACTCCATCCCAAGATCATCGGGATGCATCCACCGTGGAGCCCCCATGGTGGACCTGATTGTACTGTTTCAGCGGACCCTGTGCAAGCAGTTCCAGAATCGGAGCTGTATCGGGGGACAAGCAGAAGTAGCAGAACGTTCTGTACCCCTGGCGGCGGATCGCCTCTATCTGCCTCGCCGCGACGAGCGCTTTCTCCGCAACAGTCACCGCGCCACGCGACCGCCTTGAGACCGTTCTCCCTGCACGCTCCCACGAGCTGCTTCACGGCATCGCCACGGACGGACACATCGCCGCTCCTGCGGAGCACCTTCGATTCGTACCACGCAGTCGCTCCCTGGCAGACGTTCACGTCCAGCGCAGTAAATCCGCAGTCCTTCGCGAACTTCGCCGTCCGAGCAAGGCCGCCGTCATCCGGCCATGGACCGTAGGGCGCATGGCAGTCCAGAACGCGCTCCTCTCCGGCGACCGGAGGAATGGCCCGTATTTCGGCGACAAGCCCTTTCTCCGCCTTTTTGCGCGACGCAATCGCCCGGTCGATTCTCCCGGAAAGTTCGGGCACGAGTTTCTCCACTACGGGACGCAGCCTGTTCGCATAGGCAAACACGTGACGGTTGTCATCCTTGTCAAGCGAATTCACGACGTTGGTGGAGGCTTCCGGATGCCGGGCAAGGCATTCTTTCGCCGCAGGAGGAATCCAATGCGACCATAGAACCTTTCCACCGCGAGCCATGAAATCCGACAAAGCATCGCACATCCCATCGGGGACAGCAGGACTCATCGGACAGCTTACGAGTTTCACTCCCTCCGGAACTCCCCTCGTGGCAATATCGGTATCCGCCATCGCGATGGTTTCGAGGCCGAGTATGTCGAGAGCCTCCTGATGACGCCTGACCATTCCGACGTGCCAGGCCTTGAGCTGTCCGCCGCCGTCGCGGGGAATCCCATGTTCGCCGAGTATGACCACCGCGTTCGGGCGTTCGGGGCGGATCGGCCTAATGTTGCGGATGCCAACTCTTGCCGCGCCCGAACCCTCTCCCTGCTGTCCCACAAGGGTGATGTCTTAATATTCCTTTGGTCAAGTCCTTCTCATTGTAGCAAAAGTGCGAAGCTTGAGAAGAGGTTATCTAGACAACTTTGCCCGATCATTTCCCCTCAAGCACAAGCAGAATGCCTGCGTTGCCGGAAAGCGTCAGGCGGTTGCCGTCGCACCATCTGGCGAGCGCCGCGTCGTCTGTCGTCGAACCGGCGACGCTCCATCCCTCGCGCACGGACACTGCGCCGTCAAACGGCGTGCGCGAGTTGTTGACGAGAATCGCGCCGACGCGTCCGTCTGCAAAGTGATGCTCCGAAACGAACACGTTCTTGTCACCTGTCTCGACTATCCGCGAGACGGGGCGAACCGTCGCCCATATCTTCCATGCGTCGCCCTCGTACCCGCCGGATCCGGCATACAGTGACTTCTCGAAATTGTGGACTGACAGATAGACGGTTCCACTGCCGTAGCGGTTGCGGAAGAACACCCCTTCCCCGCTCTTGTTCTTTGCAAGGGTCTCCGCTGTCAATGCATTGAACCTGCGCTTGACGGAATACGGCACCTCGACCTTGAACGTCCCGAAATCGCACACGTCCGCGCCTGGGCGTTTTTCCCTGAAAGCGACTTCGACGCCTGCAACATCCTCCATCGAATCCAGGAACGTGTCGTTCCACGAGATGTAGAGCGTCGCGCCTTCGCGTACCTTCGCCTTCAGTTCCTCCCACCGTTCGATTGTCAGGTGCGCACGGCCCTGCGCGTCAGGCAGAAAATAGCAGTCGCAGTCAGGCAGCTTCCTTTCGGGGCTTGCGAACGCCGGCATAATGCCCGCCTGCCGTGCAAGGATGTACGACGAGTGCATCACGTCCCCGTCCGTTGAAACCACCACCGCGTCCGACTTTGCCTTGGGGAGTGCTGCAAATGGGAGATTGCCCTGCATCGCAGCGAACTTCCGCATCGACTCCACGGCTGGGTATGCCGAGCGGTCGCGGCGGAAAAGCCCAAGCTCGACGCACGGCTGACGCCAGTTGTACGGCGCAATCGTCATTCCAGTCTGGTCGTATGCGCACCACCAGAGCATCGCCTTGGCGTCAACCGCCCAGAGATTCCACAGCATAGCGCGCATGTAGTCGGCGACGCCCTTCTGTCTCGTCTGCTCCTGGCGGCGCGAACCATGCTCTTCCACAAACGCCGGCTTTCCGCCGATCTGCTCAACCGCAAGCGTCTCCGCAGCGGCGAAGGTGAGCGAGCGAACGCCGTTGAAGTCGTCGTTGTAAACGGCCCCCCAGAATCCGTATGGATGGGTGGCCGTGTAGTCGGAGAGCGCCGCGTTCATCTCGCACGGCCACGCGCTCTCGCGAGGCACATCGGCGGCCATCGTGCTGTTCACGCCGATCACCGGACGCGACGGATCGGCAAGGCGGATGGCCTGGTGGACGTACCTGAGCCACGCCTCTGACTGGAACGCATTCTCGCCCCTGCCGAGGATTCGCGCTTCGTTGCCAGACTCCCACGCGGCAATGGCCTTCTTCGCCTTCAGGCGCGAGACCATGCATTCGAGGTAGCGACCCTCCCACATAAGCGCGTAGGGATCGCTGAACGGATTGCGATTCGCGAGCGCCGGAGGGATGTAGTTGCGGAACGTCATCTGTCCCGTGAGAAGCGGCACTATAAGACGAATCCCGAATCTCTCCGCGATGTCGCAGAACTCCTCGAAATGCTCCACCATGCGTTCATCGACTCCGGCCCTGCCGCACGGCGTGTCCGGGAGCGGCTCTTCGCCGTCGAACATCCGGGTCTCGTACACCTTGTCGAAATTGTCGCCGCTCAGGAAGCATGCGTGGATTGGCTGTAAGTCGGCCCAGTTGGGGAACACGCGCAGAAGCTTTATTCCATTGTCGGAGAGGACGCGAAGATCCTCCTCGACGGCTTTTGCGTCCCATTTGCGCCACATCTCCGTAGCGGCGTGGCTCGCCCAATAGTTCACACCTAGCGTCATCCTGCCGGACTGCAGGAAGTCGTCGGGCCTCACCGACGCACGGCACTGCGACGCAAAGGCCGACAACACGGCAACTGATGCAAACATGACTGTCTTCATAATTTACCTTCTGGGTGGATTATACCAAATAGACAGCCAAAAGGCCTCGGTTGTCTAGATAACTTTCTGGGGAGATTCAGATGTGCGTAGATTCGCGGATGACAAGCGGCGCGGGTAGGAGTATTTCGCGCGGATGGAGCGAGGGGTTGCGCATGCGCTCCGTGAGCGCGGCGAACGCGGCTTCGGCGATGCCGTCGCACGGCTGGCGTATCGTCGTGAGCTGAGGGGTCATGACTGACGCAATCTGCACGTCGTCGAAGCCGGCGAGCATGATCTCCTCGGGAACCTTTCTGCCGAGCCGCGCCAGCGTCTGACGAAGCCGGGCCGCAGTCTTGTCGTTGCCGCAGACAAAGGCGTCGGGCTTCGACTGCGCGATGAACTTCCTAATGGTCGCGGCGTCGTCCGCCTCTGCGTCAAGGACAAGCACCTTCACCCTGCGCGCCTCACGCGCGGCGGAGATCACGCCGTCGCAGCGTAGGCGAATGCTCGCCGCGCAGTGGGCGTGGACGAGAAAACATATCCTCTTCGCGCCGTTCGCCGCAAGATGGGCGCCGACCCTGCGCCCGGCCTCGAAGTTGTTGATGCCGACGAGGTCGTACCGACTCCTCTCCGGCGGCACGACAACGTCGTTGTCTATAAGCACGACTGGGATCTTCGCGGCGTCGAATATGGACATGATCTCCGCATTCAGCTCCTGCCCGTTGTCCAACAATGCGATGGGCTGGAATATCACGCCGGAAACGCGCTTGCGGGCGAAGTCCTCGGCAAGCGCCTTCGCCTGCGCCGCGCGGTTGACCGGGTCGTCTGAGTAGGCGTCGCCGAAGAGGAGTCCGTACCCTGTCTCCTGACATCGGCGGGAGAGCCCGCTCATGACAGGGAGGAAGAACTCGGAATACGCAATGCCGGGGAGGATGAGTCCAATCGTCCGCTCGGACGGGAAGGTCCCCTTCCCGCGCCGCGATGTTGCAAACCCGCAGCGCACAAGTTCCTTGAGCGCCGCGACAGCCGTGGCGCGGGCGACGCCGAAGCGCCGCATCAGCGCAGGTGCGCTCGGAAGCGGTCTGCCGTCCGCATACTTTCCGGAGAGAATGTCCGCCTTGAGCAGGTCGAATATAACGCTGAACTTGTTTTCTCCCATGAAGCCCTCCTTTTGCGAAATTATACCACAACTTCCCTTCACGCACACACGACGAGCGCGACGTCGCCATGCGCTTCTACGGTTTTCTCGCCGCAGACAAGAAGTCGGTCGCCCTTCTTCACGCCGATGCCGTTTACCGACCCAGCGCCCTCCGTCACGACAACTACGGAGTTTTCTCGCGGAAGCACGACCCTCCCTCCGCTCAAGACCCGCCACATGCCGAACTTGTCGGTAAGCTCCGGTCCGCAGACGCAGAACGCTTTATGGTCTTTGCGTTCTCCCCCCCTTCTCACGTATCTCCGGCAGACTTCCTCATAATCAAGGTCTTCATATTCGTACACGTCGAACATCCTCTCCCAACCGACTCCGCCGTGCATCTTCGCGTCGGGAATGCGCCGTCCGGACGGAGTAAAACGCTCAGCAACGACCATCAGGTCGCTTGGCTCCTGCAGCTCGACCATGAAGCACCCTGCGCCTATGGCATGTGGAACGCCACCATCTACAAACACGAAGTCGCCAGAAGAGACGGGAATGCAGTGGAGCATGTCAAGAAGCCCTTTCTGGTCCTCGAACGCTCCTCGCCACATCTGCCGCGTAACGCCAGGCTTGAAACCGAGGTAGACACACGCATCGGGCGCAGTGCCGGGAAGAAAATACCAACACTCCGTCTTGCCTACTCTAGAATTGAAAAGCTGCTTCGCACATGGCACGGTCGGGTGCGCCTGAATGACAAGTCGCTCATCCGAGTCGAGGAGTTTTACGAGGATCGGAAGCTCCCCCGCGACATCCTTCACGAGCCGTCCGTCTTCAAGTCGGCCCAGACCCTCGCCACTGATTTCAACCGCCCCGTTGAATGCCTGTGTCGTGGACGCAAGCCAATCCTCGGGGCGCGGCAATCCGTCCAACACATCTGTCGAGACTCCGCAGAACTCATCAATGCGCCCGCCGCCGAGGTACATTCGCCGCACACGATTTGCAAGTAGCTTCGCTATCATTTTTGTCATGTCTTTCTCTAAGGAGTATAGCAAAACAACAGAGAAGCGGCGAAGTTATCTAGACAACTTTAATTCGCACACAAAGGAACTGGAGCCCGCGAAGGCCCATTTTCAAGGATTTTACGTTTCTGTTCTCCCGCAGCGGTCATGGCAGCATTGCCCGCAACTTCGCGATCTCCTTCGCGTCTCTGTTGGTGTAGGAAGCGACGCGACGACCGAGGCAGTTGATGAACGAGCCAAGGCCATGCAGCTCAACGTTGCCTAAATTGGAGAATCGCGAATGTGCCGCGCTCCTTTGTTTGTGCCGCATTTCTGCTCATCAGCCGGGAGAGTTGCCGCCTTGGCTGCTTGCGAAGGCTACGAGCTCGCAGAGCTGATACTTTTCTCCGCTAAATGCCGCGAGCGCGCTTGATCTCTTCCCACGCATTGTTGATGCGAGCCATCTGCTCGGTCGCGCGCGCGACCATTTCTTCGGGGAGGCCTTGGGCGCGAAGGAGGTCTGGATGGTGCTTCTTCGCCTGCGCGCGATAGGCGCGACGCAGCTCGTCGTCCGTCGCGTTCGCGTCGCAGCCGAGGATTTCGTATGGCGACGGCTCGTACGAATAGCTCCGGCGCGAAGACTGGCGCGAGTTCAGTCGGCGACGGCACTGCTCGGCAAAGAGAGACGGCCGTATTCGGAGCTGCGTGACGATCATCTCGAGGATGCGTCGTTCGCCTGCGGACACTTCGCCGTCCGCACAGGCGACATCCCAGAGGATGTCGTACATCAGCTCGCGCATTACGACGCCGCGCACGACGGCAGCAAACGACTCGGCGTAGTCGAAGATCGTGTGGTAGTCGGCCTTCGCAGCGCGGAACGCCCGTATGCAGATTTCGCGATTGCCGGTGGTGAGGCCAAGACGCTCGAAGGCCTGCTCCGCGGCCGCGATTTCCGACTCGTCCACATGGCCGTCTGCCTTGGCGAGCTTCGCCATCATCGCGCCGACGGCAGTGAGGAAGACGATCTCGCGTTCACGCGGGGAACTGGCGCG
>SUWC01000010.1 GCA_015061665.1 Lentisphaerota bacterium | reverse complement strand
GCGCCACGACCGCCCGGATTGGGCGCTGATCGCTGGTTGTTGGCTGCTGAAACACTTCCAACGCATCAAAAATTCGTTCTACACCGCGTCAGCGGGGAGAAGGAATTTTTGATGCGTTGGCCGTAGGAGCAGCCGGAGCTACAGTTCGCCAAGAAGGTCGTCGACAGCGCTCACGCTGCCAGTCACGTCAAACTTGAAGAGCTCTATCTTCACGCCGACCGTCTCCGCAGACGCGTTGCGGTAGCGCGCAAAGCGCCATCCGTCGGCCGGGTTCAGGCGCGTCTGCATCTCGCCGCCGCCGTTGTGCGTGGCAAGCTTCGCCCAGGCCGCGCCGTCCTTCGACACCTCGATTACGCCGGCCTTCGCCGCAGCCTCGCCAAGGCGCGCGTGGAAGTAGTCCGTGGCCCAAGACTTCGGAACGGAGATGCCGAACGTCTCTCCGGGCGCGACATCGCGCACCTCCATGACGCGCGAAAGAGAAACGTACTTTCCGTCCCTCGCGGCCACAAGCCCCGAAAGCGACTTTGCCGTCGAAAAAGCCCTGGCTGCCTCGCCCTCGACCGCACTCGCGCGTCCACGCATGGCGAGCTGGCGCCTAAGCGCGGCGAGCGACAGCTTCTCCACGAGCGGACGAAGCTCGCGTGCCGACGCGACTGGCGGCTTTACGTAGCGCTTGTCGGCAGCAAACGTCGCTGCCTGGAACTTTTCCCGGTGGCGTGATGCGGACTCCACCGCTCCGCGGCGCGCAGCGCGCATTCCCGCAATCGCCGAATCAGCATCTTCAGGCGATTCGCAGGCCAGCATCTTGAGCGCGCTCAGCCCCTGGTGCATCAGGCTGATTTCGTCCTCCAGCCAGCCCTCCATCTCCCATCCAAGGTCATAGCGTCCCTTGGGAAGAATCACTTCGAGATCCATGCTCGCTTCAAGCACTTCCTTGAACAGCGACTCGGCCTTTGTGCGCGTCTCTTCCGAAAGCGCGCCTCCCGCATCCAGTTCGGCCGTCGCCTTCGCGCAGAGCGGCGCGGCGGAGGCGCTTTCCTCGCGGCGGAAACCGTGGACAGTCGGGCCTGGGTCGGAATTGTGCTCGGCGAAAATGCGCATGGCCTTCGCGACTTCGGGATCGGAATATATCTTGGAGAACGCCTCATCCCACGCCTTGCCCGAGTCAAAGCCGTCCGGATCGGAACACCACTTCGCGATGCCGTAGAGCGCGATCTTGCTTGCCTCGCAGTTCTCCATGGGGTTTGAGACCAGACCCGCCAGGCGGCACTTGTCGAGTCCGTATGTGCGGCCCAGGAGGAGGCTGGAGCGGCAGTAGTCGTTCACGGGCCAGTTCCACCAGATGAACGGCGGACGCTGGAAGTCCTCGGTTATCTTGGCGACATCCTCGGCCCGGATATCCGAGCAGACGGTCTTGCCAGTCCACATGATCAAGACGCTCTTGTCTAGTTCTCGCCCGAGCGTCTTCTGGTATGGATGGCCGAAGCCCCAGTAGACGTTGGGACACATGATAAGCGGCGCACAGTCCGACCGCGCGCCAAGGAAGTCCCGAACTATGCGGTTGCAGATTTCGGCGTGGAACGAGGCGTCCGCCCCGCCGAAGTCGTCGAAGAACACGGCGAAAGCGCGGAAACCCGCGTCGTACATGAGCCCGAGTTTCCCGAAGAGCGCGGCGTAGTCTTCTTCGCTGCCCTTCCGGAAGCCGTCGCCGAGGTGGATCGCCCAGTAGATGGAAATCTTGTTTTCCCTGGCGCAGTCGAGCAGACGGCGGAAGTCTGCCATTTCGGACTCAGGATACGGCTCGCGCCATTTGTCGTGGTGATATGGGTCGTCCTTCGGTCCGTATATGAAGACGTTCATGTCCATCTCGCCCATGAACTTGATGAGCGAGAGACGCCCTTCCGTCCCCCACGGACGTCCGTAGTAGCCCTCCACGATTCCGCGGAGCGGAACGGCGTCCGTCGCGCCGGCAGGAGTGGCAAATGCTGCTGCCGCAAGGCCTGCGGCAATGACGATGGCTTTACTGGCGATTGCTGTCATAACGGCTCCTTTAGGTGTTGGGTTCTTTCTATACTGTACAGCACTATTTTATCATAATGCCCCTGGCGGGAACAGGTACCCGCCCGTGTATGCGGCAACGGGACCGAACGAACGGCGATGCTCGGGACACGGACCAAGCTTGGCCAATGCGGCCATGTGCGCCTTTGTCGGGTAGCCCTTGTGCTTCGCGAATCCATAGCCTGGATACTCTCGCTCAAGCCGCTGGCAGTCCGCGTCGCGCGCAGTCTTGGCAAGGATCGACGCCGCTGCGATGAAAAGCGACTTGGCGTCGCCCTTCACCAGGTTCTGCGATGGATAGGGCAGGTTCTTCGCCGGATTGCCGTCCACCAGTATCTTGATGTCGCCGTGTCCAAGCTGCCGTCCGACATCCTCCGCCGCCCTGCGCATTGCGAGGTAGGTGGCGTTGAGGATGTTCAGCTGGTCTATCTCGGCCGGCGACGCGCTTGCCACGGCCCAACGACAGCCAGGCGTCGTCTTTATGACTTCGGCAAGCCGCTCGCGCTTCTTCGCGCTGAGGGCCTTGGAATCATTGATGCCAGACCACTCCCCTTCCAGCAGTCGCTCCGCAAGCGGAATCGGCACAGTCACCGCGGCCGCATATACGCCGCCGACCAGCGGACCTCTCCCCGCCTCGTCGATGCCAAGGATGGACGCGCCGCCCAGGGCCCTCTCATGTTCGATGGTTACCATTTTGCCAAGCTCCGCCTGTAGTGCTTCTCGTCTGGTCCGCCGACGACGACCTCGTAGCCAAGCTCTTCGAAAAGGCGCTCCACCGGCGCGTTCTTTTGCGTGCGTTTCCAGACAGCCTCGACCTCGCGCACTCCCATTGACGCCAGCCGCCGCTCCAGATCTTCCTCAATCGAAAACTCGATGCGCCTGTTCATGGCGCGGCAGCTCATGACGAAGTCCAATACCGCCGCCTTCTCGCCATGCAGCCGGACCGCGACAAAGGCGATAAGCCCAAGGTCCCCGAAGCGATCGCCGGAGCGGACGGCTAGGACAATGCAGCTCGGGTCGGAGGCCAACTTCGCGACTTCCTCCATTGTGTAGCGGTTGGTGGACACGTTGAACTGGTTCGTTTTCTGCGAGAGCTGCGCCACGCGGGGAACCTCTTCGTCCCTGACGGGATGCACATCCACCCAGATCGCCAGGCTTGCGAGATAGTCGTCAATCGTCACGTCCTTGGCAAGCGCGCGCCTTGCCGCCTCGGCCTGATACTGTGCGGTCTTCGCCCTGTCCTCTCCTGTAACCCGAAGCTCGGGGAAGTAGAGTCGCTCGACGTGACGAAGGAACGCCGGCAAAGCATCGTCTTCGTCAGGCCACTGCGGCACAGCGACCATCGGCAATCGCGACGACATCTCAGCGCGCTCTACCGGATTGTCGTCCAGAAACACAAACGCATCCTGTCCCAGGTTTAGCTCCTGCGCAACCGCCGTCAGGTTGCCGGACTTTTCGTTCCAATCCACGCGCATTGCGACGAAGTCGTCCTTGGACAAGACCATGCGGTCGTCTTTCCAAACCGGCTCGACGTCCGATGCATTGTTCTTGCTTAGTCCAACGAGCACGACGCCGCGCGCCTTAAGTCCGAGCAGCCACTTCTGCAGCCCTGTCCTTGGCGTGATGCCGTCTACGCCATCCTCACCGATGAGGCCATCCCAAAGGACGCCGTCAAAGTCGACGGCAAGGACCTTCCTCGCGCCCGAACGCATGAGACCGATGAGGCGCCCAATTTCGCCTGCTATTGCCTTGAGCCCCGAAAGCCCCCATGGCTGCGACGCCAACTGCCACATGCGTTCGTCGTAGAAGCCGGATGTACCGGCGGAGAGGTCTTCCAAATCAACGACGACCACCGTCGCCAACGGCAGACGTGCCTCAAGCTTCGCCTTGGCAACCGGCACCAAGTCGACGTCTACGCTGCAGTGCGACCTGTCGAGCAGAAGAAAGACAGCCTGGGGATTGAACTCGGCAAGGTCCTCTGACGCCAAGGCTGCTTCGGCCCAGGCGCCATATCCCGGGGCTGTCCATACCTCGTGCCCTGGCAGCATCCGCGCCAAGGCATCGATTGTAACGTTGGATAACAAAGCTATGCGCATATTCCTCAACCGTGTGCTGTCCTGAGATTCTCGACCCAGGCGACATAGTCCGACATGATAGCCGAAGCATCGAAGTGACTTGCGAAGGCGGGATCGTTTGGACCACTGATTTTGGCTGCCGAAGCGATGGCCTCGCGCAGCGACTCGACGTTCCCCGCCTCGTAATGGCAGCCCGCGTGATACCTGGCAACGAGCTCGCCAGTCTCGCCTCCGAGCGACTCCACGACCTTCAGCCCCGCCGCCGCGTAGTCCGCAAGCTTGTAGGGAATCCCGACGCAGCTGTCTGGGAACATCGGGATCACGCCGATTCTGCTTTTCGAAAGAAGGTCCCGAAGCTCCGACTCTCCGAGGTATCCATGGAAACGTATCCTCCCGCAGTCCGCGGCCCGCTGACGCAATGCGGACTCCTTCGGCCCACCGCCCGCAATGTCAAGCGTCGCATCATCCATCTGCCGCACGGCGTCAATAACCGTCTCCAAGTCATAGGACATGCCAAAAGAGCCGACATACACAATCCCCGCTCCCCGTTCCCCATTCCCCGCTCCCCATTCCCCAATCTCTATCCCATGATTGCAGCAGTGCATCGGCGACTTTGCGCCATAGGCTGCCGCCATGCCGACGTACCGCCTGGAGACTGCGCTGATAGCATCGGCACCGGTGTAGAGCCTGCGGGCCACGCGCCTCAGGGGGAAGAGCGCCCATCGCGGCGCAATGCGGCAGAACGTCTCCGGCCAGGCGTCCATTATGTCGCAGACGAAAACCGCCTTGGCTTCGCGCGCATATCGCCGCGCCGCATCGCACAGCCCAAGGGGCGGAGTGCTGGCGACGACAACGTCCGGCCGCGCCTCCTCCGCTTGCGCTTGACGCAGCCAGCCCTTTGCAAGCTTCCTGTGGCTCAGGACTCGCGCCAGGCAGATGTTCCTCGGATACGGTCTTGTGGCGACCATGCGCACGTCAAAGCCGTCATCGCACTCGCGGACCTTCCTGCGCTTCGCCTTTGTGGCATGGGAGAAATCGCTCGTCCACAGGACAACCCTGTGTCCAGAGCGAGCGAACGCCCTCGCCATCAGCCAGTACCGCTGGGGGCGATTGCCCTCGGTCGGCAGGTTGTCAAACGGGTTTACGATCCAGACTGTCATTACGGTTTCTGCGCGAGTAGCGGAAATAAAGCGCGAGATCCGTCGAGACGAGAGCCATGTCGACGAGATAGACGATGCAGAGCCAGTCGTTGGACGACGCGCCGTCGAGTAGGCGCGCGGCGATTCCGCACATGTATCCGACGAGCACAATCGTCATGAACATCGGGGACTTTCCGTCCACGCGCTTCGCGCGCCACGTCTTGAGAATCGCGAACGGCCACGAAAAGCCGAACGCGAACAGCATGGCGAACTCCATCACTTCTGCAATTGATACATCCATAATCACACCGGTCCTTGCATTCCGTCGATAAGCGACCTGATTCTTCCGACGCACGACGGCACCACGCCGACGCGAGAAGCCACGGCGGAAGCAGCGCGAGCGCCAAGGGCGGAGGCCTCGGAGGGATTCGCGAACCAGCCCGCGATCGTGTCGGACAGTTCATCCTCGTCCTTGACCTGGACGATTGCGTCCGAGGAAAGCAGGTCGCTCATTACAGGACGGAAATTCTCGGTAAACGGACCGACGACCGTCGGCTTCCCGCAAAGGCACGGTTCGATCATGTTCTGCGAGCCGTGCTCGCAGAGCGACTTGCCGACGAACACGGCGTCCGCGATGCCGTATAGCCCCATCAGCTCGCCCGTCGTGTCCGCAAGGAAAACGGTCCGTCTTCCTGACGGCGCTGCGGACGCGGCAGATTCGCCGCGCGAACGGCGCACGCAGTCGAAGCCGTGCTTCCTGATGTTCGCCTCGACGGCATCGGCCTTCTCGAAGTGGCGCGGCGCGATGACAAGCGTCGCGTTCGGGACGCGCTCCGCAATGCGCAGCATCGCCTCGTCCTCGCCTGGCCATGTCGAGCCGCCGAGCAGGACGTTGCGCGCGCCTCCGGTCCACTCCCGCATCTCGCGCTCCTTGTCTGGGTTCCTGCGGGCGACGTCGAACTTGAAGCTCCCCGTCACCTTCACGCGCGATTCCGGCGCGCCTGCCGCGACAAGGCGGCTCGCATCAAGGTCTGACTGCGCGAACATGCGCGTGAAGCATCCGAAAACATCGCGGAACAGGAATTTCGCCTTCGCATAGCGAGGCGCGCTTCGGTCGCTGACGCGGGCATTGATGAGAAAAAGCGGGATGCCGAGCCTGCGCGCCCTGCGCACGAAAACCGGCCATATCTCGCTCTCCGTCAGGACGACTGCGCGGGGACGCACCGTCGCGAGCGCGGACTTTACGAAATTGGGGAAGTCGAGCGGATTGTAGATGAGCACGTCGGCGTCCGTCACGAGCGGCTCTGCGATCTTCCATCCGGTCGAGCTTGTCGTCGAAAAGCAGAAGGATACGTCAGGCTCCACCCTGCGCCATTCGCGCATGAGCTGTCCCGCGACCTGGACTTCCCCAACGGACACGGCATGCACCCACACGGGACGCTTCCGCATGGCGCGGAAGCGGTTGATGACATCCGGGGGGTAGACTGCGAATCTATCGCCCATGCGCTTGGAGTAGCCGCCGCGCCTGCACATCCTGAGGAGGAAGCCAGGCAATAGGAACGGAAACACCGCCGCAAAGGCGAGGTTGTAAAAGAGCCACTTCACGATACGGGGAAACCAGCCTTTTGTCAGATTTCGGCGCCCGCCGGAAGGTCTTCCTTCACGCCCGTGCCGGCGCTGATGGAAGCTCCGTCGCCGATCGTGATGCGCGGCATTGTCGCGGAATTGGCGTAGAAGGAGACGAACGAGCCGACCTTAGCGCCGCCCGCGATCGCGGAACACGGACCGAGGTTGACGAAATCTCCAACGACCGCGTCATGGCAGACAACGGCGTTCGAGCCGATTATGTCGAACTTGCCGAGCTCGCTGCCGACCTGGATGACCGCACCCGCGCCGATGAAGTTGCCGTGCTTGAACTCGGTAGTGGGGGAAATCTGGGCCTTCGGGTCTATGAGAGCCGGGAAGTCGTGTCCGCGAAGGCGCTTGTACATCTCGGCGCGCTTCTGGTTGTTGCCCAGCGCGATGAAGACGGACGCGCCCGGATAGTCGCGCGAAGCCTCTTCGACGGTGCCGAGAATCGGATAACCCTCGAAGTTCTGCCCCTTGGACCATTTCGGATTGTCGTCCGCATAGCCAAGAATGCGCCAAACGGGCCGCTGAGACAGCGAATTGATACGCTCGACGGTCCATATAGCCTCGCGGCCGAAGCCGCCTGCGCCCACTATGAAGAGGTCTCTCATCGTTATACTCCTTTTTGACAAAATGATTATATCAAATTTTCGGGACTTTTTGTTGAAAAGACGAAAATCAGACATGCTCCTCGTACCCGCGGAAGCCGACGTTCAGTTCGTGCAGCGGCGCGAGAAGCGTGCCAAGCGGCGTGCCGGACGTCATCTTCGCGAAGGCGTTGACGTCCTTCGGGAAGCACTTTCCGCCGTATCCGAACTTGCCGTCGGGACCAGGAACGAACGTATGCGTGTCGTTGATGTAGCCCGAAAGCAGCATTCCGGCGTGGACGCGCGCCCAGTCGGCGCCCATGCGGCGGCAGTAGTCGTAGACCGCGTTGAAGTACGTAACCTTGTACGCGCCGAAGACGTTGTGGGCGTACTTGGTGATCTCGGCCTCGAGGGGCGTCATCGTCGTGAACGTCTTGCCCTTGAATATCTTGCACAGAAGCTCGATCTCGCCCGTGAAGACCATCGGATGCTTCTTGAAGTCCTCGATGTACGTGCGCTCGGTGAGGAACTCGGGCATGAAGTAGACGCGGTGACCCGTCTCGCGCGTCAGGAGCTCGCTCGTGCCGGGGAGTATCGTCGTGCGGACGAACACGGGCTTGTCGGGGAGTGCGCTGATGAGCTTCTTCATGAGCGTGAGGTCCTGCGTGCCGTCTTCCTCCGTGGGAACGTGAATCTGAAGGAAGTAGACGTCGGCGCCAGATATGTCGTCGTTCATCCCCTTCGGCGGGTCGCTTACGACGACCTTGACGTCCTTGTTGTTTTCCTTGAGCCAGGCCTTCAGCGCACCGCCGACAAAGCCGCATCCGATGATTCCGACAGTCAACATATTCATTCCTTTCTGCCAAAGGCTACGCTCTTTTCATCTGCGGGAAAAGCACGACGTCGCGGATCGAGTCGCACCCGGTGAGGAACATGACGAGACGGTCCACGCCGAAGCCGAGTCCGCCCGTCGGGGGCATGCCGCACTCTAGCGCGGAGATGAAGTCCTCGTCGATCTTCTCGGTATCCTCGCCAGCCTGGTGCTCAAGCGCCTCGCGCTGGGCGATCGGATCGTTCTGCTCGGTGTAGCCAGGGCAGAGCTCGCGTCCGGCGACGACGAACTCGAAGACGTCGACGAGGGACGGATCGTCCTTGCACGCCTTGGCGAGCGGGACGAACTCGTGCGGGATGCGCGTGACGAAGGTGGGCTGCATGAGGTTGCGCTCGATGAGCTTGTCGTAGACCTCGTGCGTGAGCATGAGCTCGGTCGTGACGCCGTCGAGCTCGAGGTTGGTGTCGGTCTCGCGTCCCTTGGCCTTGGCCTTCTCGAGCTGAGTGGCGAAGTCGAGCTCGAACCAGTCGTCGCCCATAAGCTCCTTGACGAGGTCCTTGTACGCGACGCGGCGGTAGGGCGGGTTGAAGTCGATCGGGACCTTCTTCTCCCCGTACTCGATGACGCGGCTCCCGATGACGGTGTCGCAGAGGTGCGGGAGGAGCCCCTCCATGATCGCCTCCATCGAAGTGCGGTCGCCGTATGCCTCGTAGATCTCGCAGACCGTGAACTCGGGGTTGTGCGTGCGGTCGATTCCCTCGTTGCGGAAGTCCTTGCCGAGCTCGAAGACCTTGTTCATTCCGCCGACAAGGAGTCGCTTCAGATAGAGCTCAGGCGCAATGCGCATCACGCAGTCCTTGTCGAGTGCGTTGAAGTGGGAGAAGAACGGCTTCGCGGCCGCGCCGCCAGCCTGGTCCTGGAGAATGGGCGTCTCGACCTCGACGAAGCCCTTCGACCACAGGTACTTGCGGATCTCCATCAGGAGCTTTGAGCGCGTGAAGAAGCGCTCGCGCGACTCGTCGTTCGTCATCAGGTCGACGTAGCGGCGGCGGTAGCACTCCTCCTGGTCGGCAAGCCCGTGGAACTTCTCCGGCGGCTGCTCGAGCGCCTTGGCCAGCATCGTCCATTCCTTGACGACAAGCGACTTCTCGCCCTTCTGGGTGGTGAAAAGCGTTCCCTCCGCGCCGATGATGTCGCCAAGGTTGAGCTGCTTGAACGCGGCGAAGGCCGTCTCGGAAAGCTCGTCGCGCTTGAAGATGAGCTGGAACTTGTCCGTTCCGTCGTTCATCGTGCAGAAGTTCATCTTGCCCATGCGGCGGATCATCAGAAGACGACCGGCGACACGGGCGGTCGCGCCCTCCTGGAAGCCGGCTCTGACGGACTTCAGGTCCTCGTGGTCGTACTTGCAGCCATAGGGCTCGTAGCCCATATCCTTGAGCGCCTTCATGCTCGCAAGGCGCTGCTCGCGGTATTCATTCGTTTCCATAGGTGAATATTATAACAAATTTGGCGGGTGAGCGGGGAAATCATGCGAACACGAGGGCGCGAATCAGCGAAGCCACCTCGTCCGGCGTGCCCGAGGCATCGACGCGGACGATTCGCCCCGGCTCGGCTTTCGCAAGCGACGCGAACCCCTCTCTCACCCTGGAGTGGAATCCGTCGCCTGCACGCTCAATGCGGTCTGCCGACGAGGCGGTGCGCGCCTCGCGACTGCGCATACGGCTCGCGGACACCCCGGGCGGCACCTCCAGCAGCAGCGTAAGGTCGGGGGAAAGCCCCTCGCACGCAAAGGAATTCGCCTCGCGCAGAAAATCGAGCGGAAGTCCGCGCCCATACCCCTGGTAGGCGAAAGTCGAGTCGCTGAAGCGGTCCGAAAGCACCCACCTGCCGTCGTCAAGCGCGGGACTGATCACGTTCCTGACGAGCTGGGCGCGCGCGGCGAGGAAGAGCAGAAGCTCCGCGCGGTCGCACGGCGGATCATCTTCCTCGTCCTTCAGAAGAGTGCGGATGAGCTCGGAAAGGCGCGTGCCGCCCGGTTCGCGGACAACGACAACGCTCTCGCCCCTCGCCTCCAGCTCCGCCTTGAGGCGCGCAATCTGGGTCGTCTTGCCGCACCCTTCGCCGCCCTCGAACGAAATGAACTTTCCTCTCTTCATTTCTGCGGCAACGTAGGCTCTGCGATTCCGTTCTGCTGGGCCACGAGCCCTGCGGCGCCGTACATCGCGCGAAGCTTCGGCTTCTCGATCTTACCCGTCGGGTTGCGGGGGACTTCGGCGAAGATGATCTTGCGCGGACGCTTGTAGCGCGGCAGATCCATGCAGAAGTCGTTGACCGCTGCCTCGTCGAGGGTCTGCCCCTCCTTGACGGAAATGATCGCCGCCGCGATTTCGCCGAGGCGCGGGTCAGGCAGTCCGATTACCGCGACATCCTTTACCGCCGGATTCGCGCGGAGGAAGTCCTCGATCTGGACAGGGTACAGGTTCTCGCCGCCGGAGATGATGACGTCCTTCGCGCGGTCGACGAGGTAGATGAATCCATCGCGCTCCTCCGCCATGTCGCCGGTAAGGAGCCAGCCGTCGGGCTTGAGTATCTCCTCGGTCGCGGCCTTGTTGTGGTAGTACTCCTTCATCACGCCCGGGCCGCGTATCGCGAGTTCCCCGACTTCGCCCTTCGCGACAGGAGTCTCGCCGTCTGGCCCGACGATCTTCGTCTCCCACCCATATCCCGCAACGCCGATCGCGCCGACATGGTCGATGTTCTCCACGCCAAGATGGACCGCGCCAGGGCCGGTGGACTCGGAGAGCCCGTAGTTCGTGTCGTACTGGTGGTGGGGAAAGACGGACTTCCAGCGCTTGATGAGCGAAGGCGGAACGGGCTGGGCGCCGATGTGCATGAGGCGCCACTGGTCGAGCTTGTACTCGTCGAGAAGCACGTCGCCGCGGTCTATCGCGTCAAGGATGTCCTGCGCCCACGGAACAAGCAGCCAGACTATCGTGCAGTGCTCCTCGCTGACGCAGCGGATGATCCACTCGGGCTTGACGCCCTTTAGGAGAACCGCCTTGCCGCCGACGAGGAAGCTGCCGAACCAGTGCATCTTGGCGCCCGTGTGGTAGAGCGGCGGTATGCAGAGGAAAGTGTCGTCCTTCGTCTGCCCGTGGTGGTTCTGTTCGACGCGGCACGCGTGCATCAGGCAGCGGTGGAGAAGGACAATCGCCTTCGGGAAGCCTGTCGTGCCGGAGGAAAAGTATATCGCCGCCTCGTCCTCAGGCCTGTGGCTGAAGCCGGGCGCCTCGGAGGAAGCGTACTTCACGAGCCTCTGGTAGCTCTCGGCGAAGGTCGGACAGTCGTCGCCGACGTAGAGCGTCATCTTTACGCGCGGCAGGCGGTCCGCGATCTGCTCGATTCGCCCGGTGAACTCCGGGCCGAAGACCAGCGCATCGGCGTCCGCCAGGTTCAGGCAGTAGCGTATCTCGTCGGCCGTGTAGCGGAAGTTCAGCGGAACGGCCAGGCAGCCCGCCTTGAGCGCGCCGAAGTAGATGGGCAGCCACTCCAGGCAGTTCATCAGGAGGATCGCGACCTTGTCGCCCTTCTTGAAGCCTCGGCTCAGGAGGAAATTGGCGAAGCGGTTGGCGCGCTCGTCGAACTCGCGCCATGTGATCTCGCTGCGGAACTTCTCGATCGGGGAGCTGACGATCAGCGAGTACTCGCGCCACGTCGTGTGGTGCTGCTCCAGGTTCTTCGGGTTGATCTCGACAAGCGCGACATCGTCCGGCCACTCGCGCGCATTGCGCTCAAGAACCGAAACTATGTTGTCCATCCCTTCTGCTGCATTCTGCATTATCTGCCACTCCTTGAATGATTGTTTCCCATTATTGTAGCACAGCCCCGTTCTGCGCGCAAGCCGCGGACTTCAAGAGCCGTTCGTGGAACTCCTTGACGCCCGTGTGGTGCCATGAGTCAAGCTTGACCTTGCCCCCGCCGCAGGCGATTACGGATATGCCCTTCTTCTTCCACGCGGAATCGTCGATCGACTTGACGTCTGCGTACGCGAAGCGGCGTCCGCCAATCTCGAACCCGTCGTCGTCGAATGACAGCGAGAAGCGCGACACGGCGAAGAGATGCGCGCCTACCGCTATTCCAGCGAGAATTGCGAGCGCCATAAGACCGTGCTGGGTCTTTGTCTTCTGCGCCTTGAACGCCTCGAGGTCCGCACCGACCGGCGGCTCCGACTTCTCGATCGAAACGTAGAGGTCGTGCGCGGGCGTCGACGGGTAGCGGACGAATCCATCGTATCCGAACCACGCGCCGAGAGCGAGCATCAGCACCGCCACAAAGAGGTGCCTTGCGAGAAATTCCCTGTTGAGTTTAGTTTTCATGTAGATATTATAGCACAACCAGGCCCCCTTCTGCTCAAATTACGCGGTCTTCATCAGTATTCGGGGCTAGCGCGGAGAATCGGTATTTTGCTATAATCTTTACATGAAACTCAAACGCTCCATACTTGCAATGGCAGTGCTCCCGTTTGCAGCGCTTGCGGCTCGGACCACTACAGACTTCAACGACGGCTGGGAATTCTCGCGCGACCGAAAGAACTGGGCTCCCGTGGTCGTCCCGCACGACTGGGCGATAGGCGCGGACTTCGACCCAAAGCTCGACTCGGGCTCGGGAATGCTTCCCTGGAAAGGCGTAGGATACTACCGCAAGAACCTCGTCGTCCCCGGCAAGACCGTCCCCGGAAGGATGTTCCTCGAATTCGACGGCATCATGTGCGACGGCACGGTCTACGTCAACGGCGAGTGCGTGGGCCACGAGGAATACGGCTATCTGCCGCTCCGCTGCGACATAACGTCCGCAATAACCGCCACGACCAACACGGTCCTCGTCAAGGCCGACACCACGAAGCTAGCGTCCCGCTGGTATCCAGGCGCGGGCATGTACCGCAACGTTCGCCTCGTAACGACAGACCGCGAGTACCTGCCTAAGGACGAGATATTCTTCCGCACCCCCGCCCTCTCGGCCGAGAGGGCGTCGTGCGTAGTCTCGGGCATCGTCGCGAACAGAACAGGCAAGACTGCAGACGGCGAGGTGACTGTTCGGCTCATCGCGCCCGACGGCAGCGAGGCCGCGTCGAGAAAGTCGCGCGTCAGCGCAGGCGTGTTCGAGGACACTCCGTTCGAAATGGCGTTCGACGTCGCCTCGCCCCGGCTCTGGGACATGAAGCCTGGCGCGGCGCTTTACACGCTGGAGGTCGCATGGGACTCCAAAAGCGCGCACGACGTCGTTTCGCAGCGCGTCGGCTTGCGCTCGTTCAGGCTAGACGCGGACGAGGGTTTCTTCCTGAACGGCAGGCGCGTCCAGCTCAAGGGCGTCGACCTTCACTCAGACCTCGGTCCGGTAGGCATGGCGTTCAGCCGCGACCTCATGAAGCGGCAGCTCGAGATCATGATGGAGATGGGCGCAAACGCGCTGCGCACGTCCCACAACCCGCCTGCGCCGGAAGTGCTGGACCTCTGCGACGAAATGGGGCTTTTCGTCTGGGACGAGTGCTTCGACAAGTGGAACAAGACGGCGGGCCGCGAAAACGAGCCGCTGGAGAAGTTCGTGGCGGACAAGCTCGTCAAGATGGTCAGGCGCGACCGCAACCATCCGTCGGTAATCGTCTGGTCGATGGGCAACGAGATTCCGTCGGAGGAGGGGTTCGCGCCTGGCCAAGACAAGTGGAAGATGTCCGCAGCCGTCGGAACGTCGCGCGAGCGCTGCACGCGCTTCCGCGCGGCGATGAAGTCCGTCGACCCGACGCGCCCGGTCGGCATCGGCTGCTGCCACACCGGCACGGCCAGCAAGGACGACTTCGCCGAACTCGATTTCACGGGGTGGAACTACGGCGAGCGCTACATGCCCATGCGGAGGCGCTTCCCCGGCAAGCCAATCATATACTCCGAGTCTGCGTCAACGTTCTCGGTCTACGGATACTACGCGGACACCCTGGCGAAGGACAAGAAGGATTTTGTAGGCGACCACGGGATGATCGATTCGTACGACCGCAACAGCGCGTGGTGGAGCGACATACCCGACCTCGAGTTCGAGCGCATGGAGCGTGACCGATTCGTCGCCGGCGAATTCGTCTGGACAGGGATCGACTACATCGGCGAACCCTCGCCATACGAGGACAAGACCGCGCGCAGCTCCTACTTCGGGATTTGCGACCTGATCGGATTCCCCAAAGACCGATACTGGCTCTACAGGTCCGTCTGGTCTCCCGAAAAGACGACGGTCCACATCGTTCCCGACCACTGGAACTTCGAGAGGCGCGAGCTGCCTGTATACGTATACTCCAACGGCGCGGAGGTCGAGCTGTTCGTGAACGGCGTCTCGCAGGGACGCCGCCGCAAGGACCATTCCGCTTCGTTCAAGCAGGGCTACTACGAAGTGATGAAGCGCTACCGTTTCATCTGGGAATCCGTGCCCTACGCGCCGGGCGAGATCGTTGCGGTCGCATACGGGGCGGACGGCAAGGAGATCGGACGCGAAACGCTCCGCACCGCCGGGGATGCGAAGAGAATCGTCCTTTCGCCGGAGAAATGCGGAAAGACCTGCGTCGTTATGGTGACGCTTGCCGACGCAAACGGCGCAAGGGTGCCGAAAGACTGCCGCGAGATCAATTTTACCGCAGAGGGCGACATTGAGATTGTCGCGGCGGCAAACGGGAACCCGACGGAAAAGCGCGGCTTCTCGCACACGTCGTCATATCCGCTTCACATGGGCCGAGCCGGGCTTGTCATACGAAGCAAGGGCAAAGGGCGCATTACGGCGTCAGCCGCAGGGCTTGAATGCGCGACCATTGAATTTGAATAGCAAAATTTGACCGAAACGGCCTATTTATGATACAATTTACGGCAAAATTGGCCTGAAAAAGGCTAGAACGGAGAGAATCAAGATGAATGAAATCAATGGCGATCTTCTTGCGAAAGGTCTTAGGGCGGCCATCGTCGTCAGCAGATTCAACAGCTTCCTTACCGAGCAGCTCGTCAAGGGCGCTGCGGACGCCTTCACGCGCCTGGGCGGAAGTTCCGACGACCTTCTGCTCGTGCGCGTCCCGGGGGCATACGAGCTTCCCGTCGTCGCGAAGAAGCTCGCCAGCAGGGGCGAAGTCGACGCCATCGTCTGCCTCGGCGCGGTCGTGCAGGGCGCGACCGCCCACGCGGACCTCATCAACCAGACGACCGCGCGCGCGTTCTCCGAAATCTCGCTCGCCTCCGGGATCCCCGTGACGGACGGCGTCGTGACGGCCGAAAACCTCGAGCAGGCGGTCGAGCGCTGCGGGACCAAGCAGGGCAACAAGGGCTTCGCCGCCATGCAGGCCGCCATCGAGACGGCAAACGTCCTCAGCGCAATCAACGCAATGTGACACGGCAGTTTTCGAACACACCCCAAACACAATACAACTAAAAATGAAACAGGTCAAAAAAGTCGCGTTCCTCACGGCAGGCGGTCTCGCACCATGCCTCTCAAGCTCCATCGGCTTCCTCATCGACGAATACAACCGCGTCGCTCCGAAAGTCGAGATGATCGGCTACATCAACGGCTATATGGGACTCCTCAAGGGCGACTCGATCAAGGTCACGCCTGAAGTCCGCAAGAACGCCCTCGTCCTCACGAAGCACGGCGGCTCCCCGATCGGAAACAGCCGCGTCAAGCTCACGAACGTCAAGGACTGCGTCAAGCGCGGGCTCGTCAAGGAAGGCGAAGACCCCCTCAAGGTCGCAGCCGACCAGCTCGTCAAGGACGGCGTAGATGTCCTTCACACCATCGGCGGAGACGACACGAACACGACTGCCGCCGACCTCGCCGAGTACCTCGCCAAGAACAACTACCCCCTCATCGTCGTCGGGCTCCCCAAGACGATCGACAACGACGTCTATCCCATCAAGCAGTCGCTCGGCGCATGGACCGCGGCCGAGGAAGGCGCCAAGTTCTTCATGAACGTCGTAAAGGAAAACAGCGCCAACCCGCGCGCGCTCACGATCCACGAGGTCATGGGGCGCAACTGCGGCTGGCTAACCTACATGACCGCCGAGTGCTACCGCAAGATGCTCTCGCGCACCCAGTTCCTCCCCGAGTTCAAGCTCACGCGCGAACGCCAGGAGGTCCACGCGGTCTACGTGCCAGAGGCGGTCGTCGATTTCGAGGAAGAGGCCAAGCGCCTGCGCGCCGTCATGGACAAGAACGACTCCGTCAACATCTTCGTCTCCGAAGGCGCCGGCGTCTCGGACATCATCAAGGAGATGAAGGCCAGGGGCGAGGAAGTTCCCGTCGACGCGTTCGGCCACCCCAGGCTCGACAAGGTCAACGTCGGACAGTACATCGGCAAGCGCTTCGGCGAGCTGCTCGGCGCGGAAAAGGTGCAGGTATTCAAGTCGGGCTACTTCGCCCGCGCGGCCGCGCCCAACCGCAAGGATCTCAAGCTCATCGAGAGCTGCGCGAAGAAGGCCGTCGAGTGCGCCCTCTCGGGCGTCTCGGGCGTGATCGGACAGGACGAGAACAAGCGCGGCGAGCTGCGCGCGTGCGAGTTCCCGCGCATCAAAGGAGGCAAGCCCTTCAACATCCACAAGGCCGGGTTCAAGAGCATGCTGGCCGAGATCGGACAGCCCTTCCCCCGCAAGAAGCGCGCGAGCTCCAAGTAAGATGACAGGAATCGAAAGACTGCATTCGATCATGACGCGTCTGCGCGATCCCGAGCGGGGCTGCCCGTGGGATCGCGTCCAGACGCTCGAGTCGCTCAAGCCATGCCTCCTCGAGGAAACGTACGAGCTTCTCTCCGCCATGGACCATCCGGAGGAGAAGGCGAACTACGTCGAGGAGCTTGGCGACGTGCTTCTCCAGATCATGTTCCAGAGCGTCATGGCGGAGCAGGAGGGACGCTTCTCCTTCGACGACGTGGCGAACGCCATTTCAGACAAGCTCGTCCACCGCCATCCGCACGTCTTCGGCGACGTCAAGGCCGACGACCCGGCGAC
The DNA here is from genome assembly GCA_015061665.1 of Lentisphaerota bacterium. Taxonomy (GTDB): domain Bacteria; phylum Verrucomicrobiota; class Kiritimatiellia; order RFP12; family UBA1067; genus UBA1067. The sequence goes on along the minus strand of SUWC01000010.1, from coordinate 40,947 downwards.
TGTGCTGCGCAACTGGGAGCAGATCAAGCAGCTCGAGCACAAGAAGGAAAAGCGCCACAGCGCGCTCGACGGCGTGCCAAGCACCCTTCCCGCCCTTCTAAAGGCCCAGCGCACGCAGGAAAAGGCCGCACGCGTCGGATTCGACTGGAAGGACGCCGAAGGCCCCTGGGAGAAGATCAACGAGGAGATCGCCGAGCTTCGCGCCGAGATCGACAAAGTCGGCGGCGACGGCTCGAAGATAGCGCCAGCCGACGCGACGCGAGTCAAGGAGGAGCTCGGCGACCTTGTCTTCGCGGTCTGCAACCTCGCAAGGCACCTCGGCGTGGACGCTGAAAGCGCCGCCGAGCTGACGACCTCCCGATTCGCACGTCGCTTCAGGCACGTCGAGGAGTCCGCCAAGTCCGCAGGGCGCAACCTCAAGGACATGACGCTCGCCGAGATGGACGAGCTATGGGACGAGGCCAAGGCCAAGGAATGACGGAATGACTGTCGAGGTGCTTCATCCTCACGGATTCTGCGCAGGCGTTACCGCCGCGCTGAAGAAAGCTCTCTCGCTGGCCGGTCGCTCGAACGGCGCGGTCTACTGCCTCCATGAACTCGTCCACAACCAGATAGTCGTCGAGGGACTCCGCGCCAAGGGCTTCGTCTTCGTCGAGGACATTGCGGAAATCCCCCCTGGCGCGACTGTCCTTTTCTCCGCCCACGGCGTAAGCCCCAAGGTCAGGGAACTCGCCGTACAGCACGGCCTTGAAATAGTCGACGCGACGTGTCCGTTTGTCACCCGCGTCCACAAAGCCGCACGCGACTTCGTGCAAAGAGGCCTCCCTGTCGTAGTCCTCGGGCATTCCGGCCACGCCGAGGCCAGGGGAATCGTCGGGGAGATCGAGTCGCTTGGCGGAATGTGCCAGTGCACCGCAGACGCACAGTCCGTATCCTTTCCCGACGGCGCTAAGATCGGGGTCGTATCGCAGACGACGATGAACGCGGACGACGTCGCTTTTTCGGTAGAAAAGCTGAGGATGCGATACGACGTCGAGACGATGGCCGAAGTATGCAACGCCACGAAGGAGCGCCAGGACGCCGTCAAGTCGTTCGACGGCGACGCAGTGCTTGTCCTTGGCAGCGCAAATTCATCCAATACCCGCCGCCTCTGCGAAGTCGCACGCTGCCGCACGTTCAGGGCGGGGACGCTTGACGAAGTGCGCGCGCTGGACCTGTCGGCCATAGACAGGCTCGGCGTCACAAGCGGCGCTTCGACGCCCGAAGACTTTTTCAACGAAGTAATACGAGAACTGGAGAAGATGTCATGAAGCATATCATCGCAACAGCCGCCATGCTCCTCGCGTCCGCACTCTGCGCCGACGTCTACATAATCGACGGACAGCGCATCGAAGGCGAAGTACACGAAATCGGCGGAGTGAAGACGATATGCACTGACCAAGTGTGCATGATGCTCCCGCCAGACGCAGTGAAGGTGGAGGGGGAAGAGGGAAGAGGGATAGGGGATGAGGGAAGAGGGATGAGGGAAGAGGGAAGGATTGCGCAAGGATACATGAAAGTCCCCGAGTTTCTCGCATTCATAAATGGCGAGGCATCAGCAGGCGGCGGCAAGGAGTCTCCTCTGGCTGGGAAGTCGTGGTGGATCGTCGTCATCCTCGCGTTCTTCGGCGGACTCGCGATGAACCTGACGCCGTGCGTTCTGCCGATGGTGCCGATCAACCTGATGGTCATCGGGAAGTCCGCGACACGCGGCGCGCTCTACGGGCTCGGCATCGCGCTCGCATACGGAACGCTCGGGATCCTCGCCGCCGCAGGCGGCATGGCGTTCGGCGAGATACAGTCCAACCCGTGGTTCAACTCCGCAGTCGCCGTTCTTTTCGTCCTCCTCGCGCTGGCGCTGATGGAGGTATTCGCAATCGACCTCTCGCGCGGGCGCGGCACTTTTGCCGCGAAGCGCGCGACGATGCTTCCAGGGCTCTTCGCCTTCGTCATGGGCGCGGTAAGCGCGATACTTGCCGGAGCGTGCGTCGCGCCGATTCTAATCGCAGTGCTGCTTCTTACCGCAGACCTCTCCGCCCAGGGCAACCACATCGCGCTCGCCCTTCCGTTCGTCCTTGGGCTCGGCATGGCGCTTCCATGGCCGTTCGCAGGCGCGGGAATGCAGGTTCTGCCCAAGCCCGGCGCATGGATGAAGACGGTAAACAAGATATTCGGACTTGTCGTCCTCGGACTTGCCGCATGGTACGGATTTCTCGCATACCGCGGCTTCGCGGGAACCAAGTCCGCGCAAAGCGAAAACGCGAACGGGGTTATCGCCGCCACGCCTTCGACGTTCGCCGACGCGCTCGCCTCGGCGAAGCGTCCGGTTCTCGTCGACTGCTGGGCGACCTGGTGCAAGAACTGCACGGCGATGGAAAAGTTCGTCTTCACCGACGCGAGCGTAAAGGACGCGCTCAAGGACTTCACCGTAATCAAGCTCCAGGCGGAGGACATGCGCGAGCTCCGCAAGCTCCCAGGCTTTGAAGACGTCATGGGACTCCCCGCGTTCGCCATCTACCAGGAGCAGAAGGCCGAATAATGACAAGAGAACCAATCAACTGCCTCGTATGGCTCGAGTGGCCGGAAAGATGCTTCCGCGCCAACGACAGCGACATCAAGTTTCTGGAAGAGCTTGTCCCCGAGGGTAGCAGGGTGCAGCGCGTCAAGACCGAGGCTTCGTTCCTGCGCAGCCTTCCCAGGGCAACGCACGCAATAGTCTGGTCTTTCAAGAAGGAATGGTTTGCGCTCGCGCCCAAGCTGAAGGTGCTGGCAACCCCAGGCGCGGGACGCGAACTCGTCGCATGGAGGGACGCGCCCGAGGGCGTGAAGGTGCACTTCGGCGGGTTCCACGGTCCGGTCATAGCGGAGTCCGTCGCAGGCTTCATGCTCGCCTGGGCGCGCGGCTTCTTCCGCGTGCAGTCCGAGCGTCTCGCAGGACGCGGCATCTGGCCGAGGGAGAGATTCGGCGAGGGGATGTTCACCATCGCGGGAACGAAGGCCGTCATCGCCGGATACGGCAAAATCGGCCGCGCCATCGGAGACAAGCTGACCGCGCTCGGCGTAGACGTCCATGGCTTCAGCCGATCGAACATCAAGGAAATGCCAAGTGAAATGAAGAGCGCCAAGTGGTTCATAATGGCACTTCCGAGCGACACGGGAACGGACGATTTCCTCTGCCAGCGCCTGCTCTCAAAACTCCCCATCGGGGCCGTCGTCATCAATATCGGACGCGGCAACGCGGTTGACGAACATGCGCTCGCGAAGGCGATCTTGGCGGGGAAGCTATCAGGCGCATATCTCGACGTCTTCAAAAACGAGCCGACCGTGCTGAATCCACGCGCTGGAGACGGCGAAGGACTATCTCCGCTGTGGGACGCGAGGAACAAAAACATAATCGCGATGCCGCATTCAACGGCGTTCACGAACGACTACATAAAGCGCAGCTTCAAGGAGCTATACGATGAAGGGTTCTTATGATGTAAAGTCCGTAGAGGAGACGTGGTCCCTCGCGCGTGAATTCGCGAAGGAGATGAAACCGGGCGACGTCGTGTGCCTCGAGGGGGACCTAGGCGCCGGGAAGACGACGTTTACGCAGGGGCTCGCCGCAGCGCTTGGGTTCAGGGGGCGCGTCACCTCGCCGACGTTCTGCATTGTCCAGGAGCACGGCTCGGACGACGGACGGCTTCTCGTTCACATGGACCTCTACCGCCTTCACAACGAAGACGATGTCCTTGCGATCGGCTGGGAGGACTACCTTGCGCGCGGCGCGATGCTCGTAGTCGAATGGCCGGAGCGCGCGGGCGCACTCATTCCGTCCGATGCAAAGCGAATCTCCTTCCACCACGCGGACGACGGAGAGGAATCGCGCAGAATCACGTTCTAGCGCCACGTCAGTTCGCCGGGGAGGCCTTTACGCGGAAGAACCGGGCTGACGACTCCCCTTGACCCGGCGTCAGCGAGGCGGAGTTCGTTACGCCTCCGTCGGACGAGACCTCCGCACCCAAAGCCGTCCAGTTCGCGTCAGCGCCAAGCTTGCTCGTCGACTCCACGGTGAAATCGGCTGCCTTTGATCCGATCCATACGATGTTCGTAGACGACACGGAAAGAACCTTGAACGGACAGTTCATCGCGTCGACCGGAACCGTTCCTTCCCGATACTCGTCAAGATTGGAAAATCCGTCGCCGTCGGGATCTCCGTCGTCGCTGGCGTACTGACTGGAAGAGGATGCAGGCTGTGTTCCCTGCGCTGAGATTTCAGCCGCCCGCAGATTGCGCATGTACCACCACCGCGGAAGCGACGAGCCCCCGGCTAGTTCCTCGATGTCGTAGTATATTCCAACAACGTCCTTGCCAGTTGAAAGATCAATGGAAATGGAATCTACCATAAGCCCGCGTGAATCGAAAAGATAATCCGACTCAACCACGTCCACGTCGTTTTCTGTAATCGCGACCGCGCCAAGGCGCAATGTGTGGTTCTCTTTGTATGAACTGATCGTGCGCGAAAAGCTACTACGCTTATAATACATGGTGTCAACGGTGAATTCTTCCGGCATGTCTATCGCATCGGGCACTTCCATAGATGCCGACGCTCCCTTGCCGATATGATATTCATCAAGAAGCACCCAATTAATAGGCGACGAACCCTGGTAGTTTATGCTGGCATTCTTGCCGTTGCGGGAATACTTAGTCTCTACTAATGCGTAGAAGCGCAGAGGAACCGTCTCCGCCTCCTGGTCGTCGGCAAAAGCGCCGCGGACGTATAGAGCGGCGGAGCCGCCCCTGGTGGAATCATAAGGCACGTTCTGACCGATGACATAGACGTAATACTCGCCCGGCTCGGCAGCGGGGAGCCTGACGCGCTCGACTGTGTTGGTCATGTCGCCACCGTATACGTCGTTGCCGTACCAGTATTCGCCAGTCGTCCTGTTCTCGACAACAAGGTCAAGGTCGTTCACGATTGTCTGCTTCGCCGAAAGAGTAGCGGGATAATCCGTCCACGCAAGCTGCACGTCGAACGGAGCGGAGTTCGTCAGCTCGAAATAGTAAAGCGACTGAGAACCAGTGTAGTAATCAATTCTGTCAAACACCTTAACGCACCTGTTCGACGGAGCAAGCGTTTCGTCCAGGACAACGCGTCCAAACCCCTGGTCGTTCTCCGTATAACCGTTCCCCGCCATATCCTCTGCTCCGCCCGTCAGTATGGCCTTGATCAGCGCGCCCGTCGGAAGCCTGTCCTTGAACTCTGGCTTGTCCATAAGCCACTGCCTGACAAGCGCGGCGCAGCCTGCCACGTGGGGGGTTGCCATGGATGTACCGGACATCGAGGTGTAGTACTCTGAAGCCGAGCGCATTGATGACTTGGTGGAGATGATCCCGTTGCCTGGCGCAACAACGTCCGGCTTGATTCGTCCGTCTGCACACGGTCCTCGGGACGAAGACGTGACCAGCAGGTTAATGCCACGCCCCTGCCGAGACGAATATCCGTTTCCTACGGCAATGGCATTCTTTGCAAGCGCCGGAGTCTGTATCGAGCCGCGCCCCGAACCGGCATTTCCTGCAGCGACTACGACCAGCACCTCCGGATGTGACCACATCGCCAAGTCTACTTCCTGGGAAAACTCTTCGTAGCACGCGTCAGAATCTCCGCCCCAGCTTTCGGAGTTGATGTATGCATCGTATGCGATTCCCTTCGTAAACAGCTCTCCAAACGTCTGCAGGTTTTCGAAGAAAATATACCCTTTGTCGTTGACGGCATTCGTGCCGCAGGACTGCACGTAGAGATTGGCCTCGTATGCTACGCCCTTGTACTGTCCGTCAGACATCGCCCCGTCGCCTGCTATCGTGCCTGCGGTATGCGTTCCGTGTCCGCAGTAATCCGCCGTCGTATATCCGCCGATGTTCTCTATCGCCACAATCCTGTTGGCGAAGTCCTGATGAAGCGTCTCGAAGTCCCCTGTGTCGATCCCCGTGTCTGCCGTCGCAATGACCTGACCCCTCCCCGTCAAGCCGAGGTTCGACCACACGTTGGTGACGCCTGTATCGCGCACCGCGTAGTCGTTGCACACGCGGAGTTTTGGCGTAGGCTCAATCCAAAGCACGTCGCCCCGTTGGGCAAGCTTTTCTAGTGTGTTTGCGCATACCGTCGCATGGACCGAGCCCCGGGTGCTTGGGCCAGTCCTGACGACTGTGTCGCCGCAGCTCTCTATGAAATCCGCAATTGCCCCGCGGTCAATCTCCGAAATGGGGAAAATCGTGATGTCGCCCGCCTTGACGCCTTGACGAACCTTGTCCGTCGGCAGATAGGCGACTGCGGAGTCGAAGAAATCGTCCCCCAGCATTGAGGAAACGACGCCTGGCGTCGCCTCGACGAGCAGCGCGCTGCGCGGGAGATAGCCGATGACCTTTGCGCCGAGCGAGGCAGCGCGGTCGCGCACCTTCTGCGAGACGGGGGTAGCGCAAAGGACGGCGTACGCGGCGGTTCCCCTGGGGGAGAGCGCGTTGGGCTCGGTCGCAACGCCTTTGGCGGGGGGCTGGATAGTTCGGTTGGCAAGGCTTACCGGATGCACGTTGCGCATACGGCGCGAGGGCGAATCTGGCTTTGCGGCGCACTGGGAAAGCCACACGGCCAAGCCGACAACGACGCACAAAAGCGCCGACGCCGTCAAGATCCTAAGTAGTTTCCAGGAGGCTGCCTCTTTCTTCATTAGCAATATTATACCATAAACTTAAACTCCTGCGCACCGGCGAAAGTTCCAAAAAACAGGAGGGGTAAGAGGAAAACCTCCTGGGCAAGCAGTCGCCGGGCAGCAGGGAAAAACTTTCTTTCGAAAATTTTGACAAGTATTATATCATTATCTGGCGCGGATTTCCACAGTCTAAAGACAAAAAATACGGTCAGCGGATTTCGGTCTCGAATATGGAAATGCCGTACTGCGTGTTGCGCTTCAGGCCCGTGATGCGCAGCTTTGTCGCCTTCACCGCCTTGAACGTATGCTCCTGGCGTCCGCCTGGATTGTCGGAGACACGGACAGCTTCAGCCCACTTCGCGCCGTCGGTCGACGTCTCGACCACATACTCCGAGGCGCGCGCGTTCTCCCACGTCACGGCGCAGCTCGAAACCGTGCGCTCGCGCCCGAAGTCGAACACGATCCACTCGCCGTCCTTGTGGCGCGACGACCAGCGCGTCTTCGGATCGCCGTCCGCGGCAAAGCGCGCCGCCAGTCCGCCGTTCTCCTCGCCGCTCGCCGAGATCGCCGCGAGACGCGCAAGGTTCGCGCTCTTGAGCGACATCGCCTCTATGCGGCATTCTGAGACAAGTCCGCCGAGCTTCGCGCGGAGCGTATACACCCCAGGCACGTTGAACGTGAAGTATCCGCCCTTCTTCGCGGAGAACTGCTTCGCGCCCGCCTTGCGTCCGTCCGGCCCCAGCAGCTCGAGCTTCGCGCCCTTGAGGGACATCGCGCCGCCGAACTGGTCGGACGCAGATGGAACAGCCCTTATCTCCTCGCCAACGACCGCTACGACGTTGGACGGCGTGAACAGTAGCGTGGAAGCCGCAAGCGCCTCCTCGACGGGGAAGCGGCGGGACACCGCAAGCCCGTCCATCTTCGCCTCGACCGTCGCGAATCCGTTGGTGCGCGGAGTGAACATGTCGCCCTCGAACTCTCCGTCGGAGCTTGACCATTCGACCTTGCACGGACCGAACTTCTCTCCGCCCAGCCATGCGCGCGCAGAAAGCCTGCACGGAACGTTCTCCTTGAGGACGGGCTTCTCCGCATCTATCGCCGCGCCGAGCGCACCCTTCGCGCCTGCCGGCTTTCCGAACACGCGCCACGAGAACAGCGACACGCCGTACTGCGTCGCCTTCTCTTTCGCGCGCATCCTGACGTAGCGTCCCTTCTCGCCGCCGAACTCGAGCCTCTGAAGCCCGGCGAATCCGTTCCGCTCGCCGCCTATCGCGGACCACTTTGCGCCGTCCGCCGAATACTCTATGAAATACTTCGCCGCGTACGACGCCTCCCAGAGGATTTCCGAACCGTAGAGCTCGACCGCTCCGCCAAGGTCAATTGTAAGCGTCGCCTCGGCGTCGTCATGGGCGGAAGACCAGCGCGTCTTGTCGTCGCCGTCTGTCGCGTTCGCCGCGGAAAGTCCGCCTGACTCCTGAGACGTAGCCTTGACGGACGCGCCGGACGCCAGATCGCGCATCACGACGCCCTTGGGGATGACGGACGCCGCACTCGAGAAATCAATCTTCGGCAGCCCCGCCGGCTTGCGGTTCTGAACCGTAAGACAGCGAGGCTGGGCGTCGATTTCGCCAACGGCCTTCCCATCCGTCCCGAAGAACCTTACCTTGCGCGGCTCGTCGCCGCAGTTGTAGACCATGAGCGTGCGCTTGCCGTTCTTCACGAACGCCCTGGCGCACGGATAGTCTGCACGAACGGTAAAATCTAGCTCGCCCCACGTCAGGTGGCTGTGCGTCGCCCAGTAGGTCATGTGTCCCGTGTCGGCGTTCATCGCCGCGCCCATCTTCTTCGCGCGGAGCTTGTCGAAGATCTCCGCCGCCTGCGCTGGATCGTGACGCTGGAGATACGAGAGCAGAACGTTGCCGAGCGACTCGTTGCCGACGGGGTTCGTCTCGTGTCCGTCACGCGTCTTGCCCTTCTCGAACCACCCGCCGATCTCCTTTGTTTTCCACATAGTCTCCCAGTCCCACTTCGCGAACTTGAGGTCTTCGCTGAGATAGTCGAGAGCGGGGGTGTTGGGAAGCCACTGGATCGAGTGCATCCACACGGGATCGCCGCTGAAATACGTCCACCAGCCAACTCCGTGGCACGTCAGGTTCGAGTTGTACGGATGCTTGTACTTCGTGTAGTCGATGTTCTCGCGGTCGCGGTCGAACCAGTATTCCGCAACGCCTCGCGCTTCGCTCACGTACCCGAAAATGCCCGCGTCGCGCATCGCGTCGTCTCCAAGCGCAAGTCCGAGCAGGTAGAGTCCGCCCCAGCCCTGCATAGCCTCGCTCGTCGACTCCTGTCCGTTGCCGCCTCCGTCGCCGACACCTCCGGCGAAGGAGTGACCGGCCCACGGATCGAACGTCCTGAAGAACGGAAAACGCGGCTTCGCAGCGTTGACGCCGCTTCCCGAAGCATCTGCGCCCTCCCGCTCCCAGTTGGCGTAGTCCTTCGCTATAAGGCGCAGCATCGGACCGAACTTCGTCCTGAAATCGTCGTCGACCATGCAGAGGAGCGCGCCAGAATACGTGAAATATCCGTAGTGGAAGTGATGGTCGTTGAAAGCATCCGAGTCGTAGCTCGTCCCTTCGCCGACAAGTCCGCCCCATTTCGGAACGTACGAGAAGAAGAAACGCTGCTCGGACGGATCCCACGTCAACCAGTCCTCGAACTTTGCCCTCATCTTCGCGTGCGCATCGCGAAACGTCTTTGCGTCGCCTATTTCGCGCGCCGCCATCATCGCGAACGCCATCTGCAGAAGGCCCTTCCCGCCCCAGTAGGTATCACCGCCGAATCCACCGCGTGCAGCGTAGTCAGAAATCAGATCCCTGAAGAGAGACTCGTCATACCGCCCCTTCGCGGCCGCGACGGGCGCGGCCCAGTAAGGAAGCATGCCAGGGAACGTATACGTTATCGAAAGCGAATTGCCCGCGGCTACGCGCTGCTTCCCGCGAGGAGTCTGCCAGACGAGTCCGTCAATCGTCTTGAAATCAGGGACGGTCTTCTTGAGATGGTGGGGCTGGAATCCCTGAAGCGCAACGGGATCCATTCCCCGTTCCCCGTTCCCCGTTCCCCTAATATCCTCCGTCTTCACGCGCCATGTAGTCGTCAGCGCGGACTTCTTCTCGTCGTACTTCCAGTCGACGCGCGTCGAGCGGATGACGGACGTCGCATACGGCGCGAGCTTTTCAAACGCGGACTCGTCAGGCAGAAGTCCGATGGCGATCCATTCACCGCCCTCGCGCTTCCCGCGCCAAATTCCGTACAGCTCGTCTCCTACGGCAATTATCTCGGCATTGCCCTTGGCGCGGCGGCGCGGCTCCGCATCGCCTTCTTTCTCAATCGAAATCTTGAGTCCGACGCCCTTCGACTCAATCCAGGTAAAGGGAGATCCATGCACCAGCGTCGTCTTAATCTCCCTAGTCCCACTTCCCTCTTCCCTCAACACCATCTCGACGTCCCAGTCGTGCCAGTCGTCGACGAGCGTCGCCTCGGGCGCGAAATCGCCGACTGCGGAAACGACGATTGCGGAGCGGGACTTCATCTCCGTTCCGTTGTCGATCCAGTAGGACGGATTCTCGACGCGCACACCGTCGGCGCCTATGCGGACTTTCGCCGGATAGCTCCAGAGATTGCCCGTCCAGCGCGAGACGAGCGCGTCAGTCCACCAGTCGTTCGTCGGGATAGGATCGCCCTTGCGCCGTTCCGTCATGTAGATCGGACGCGTCTGCATTATGCGGCTCTGGTCGCCCCAGTGCCGCGTCGAGCGCGCGACGCGCCATGGCGCGTACGAGGCGTAGGTGCCTTCTCCGCACTTCACGATCTCCTGCGCGCAGGCCGCAGAAGCGGCCGTGCACACTGCCAGCGCAAGGGTCTTTCCGTTCATCAGTTGCCTTTCTTGACGTATGAGTCAGGACGTTCCTCGGCCTTGCCGTTGCAGTACTTCGTCACGCGCTGCACGGCATACCCGCCGCCGCTGTCCTTGCCGGTGCGGATTCCGTAGCCGCGTCCGTTGACGATGTGGTTGATTCCGACGAGCGGACCGTCCCCGTTCGCGATTTCGACGATGCAGGCGTTTTCGATCGTGACGCCTGGCGTGTCGGGCACTTCGATTGCGTCGTCAAGGAAGACGCTGTTGCCGTCCGTGTTGATGAACACATCGTACACGCCGAGTCCGACAGCGTAGTGGCGCTTCACGCCGTCCGCAACCTTGTACGCCGCATAGCCCTTCTTCTTGCCGCCGTGGGACATCCAGGTCGCGTTGCCCGGCGGATCGTAGCACTTCTCGTTCTGGAGGAAGTACATGCGTCCGTTTTCGCCGTTCCAGAGGACGTCGTGCTCCTGGAAGTGCTCGACGAAGAGTCCGTAGCACGTCACTCCTTCGCCGTTTACGACGATTCCGTTCTTGGAGGTGTTGGCCATCCAGCCCGTGTGATCGCCGTGGTCGGCGCGCCATATCCACGTATGGTCTACAACGGCGTCGTTGGAGTTAATCTCAAGGCAGACGTCCGTCTTGCCGGGCTTGCCTGTTCCGCCGACGCGGTAGATGAGGTCGATGAGAAACGCGGGGTTCTTTTCATGGCGGACGACGGACTTCTTCGCGCCCGCGACGACGAACCTCTTGGACGCGCGCTCCGCGTCGAAGATGAGCCCGGCGATGACGAGTCCGTCAACATCTGCGCAGCGCAGCGCGGCATCGGCGTTCTCCGGGACGATAGTGGCCTCGCCTATTCCGAGGACTATCGTGTTCGGCTTTACGACCTTTATCGGCTCTTCGACATGGTATATGCCGGGGGTGAAGAGGATGTTCTTGCCGGACGCGAGAGCGGCGTTGAGCGTCTTCGCGGAGTCCTTGCCTTCCTTCGCGATGTAGAAGTCGCGCCTGAGGTCGAGAATCTGTCCTTCGCCCATTCCGTCGTTCGCCTTGCCTGCGCCCCAGCTTATGCCCTTCGCGTTGCGGCGGATGGCGGGGACGAACACCTTGAACGTGTCGCCTTCGAGGAAGAGGAAAGGCTTTTCGCGAATGCGGTCCGTCTCCTCGACGAAGCTCGTGCATCCGCCGTCCTTCCAGTTCGAGGTTCCCTTCGCGCCGGCGAGCGGCGAGCCGGAGGCGACGGGCTTCTTGGGTCCGTCAACTGCGTTTTCTCCGAGGTTGCCGACGCAGCCCTGGATGACCTGGTTCCAGTTGATTCCGTACACGCCCTGTGCGAACTCGTTGTTGCGGTAGTAGTACTGCTGCTGGGCGTAGGAGCCGGCGGGCTTAAGGAACATGCAGTCCGCGGCGTATCCGCCGGAAGCCCATCCGAAGAACCAGTCGAAGACGGTCTTGCGCTCGACGTAGAGACGACGTGCGGGGGCTGCCTGCGAAACGGCCCACTGGAAGTTGAAGTAGGGATCGGCGTTGTTGTCGAGATCGGCGATGGACATGTTCTCGATGCCGACCCAGAAGTTGCACGTCGCGTTGTTGGACGGAAGAGCGGCGGGGGTCTTGACATTTGCGATGCGGACGTCGCGAGGCGTCTTTCCGAGGCCGAGGAGCTGGGTGTAGTAGCCGACGTTGAACGTTCCGGCTTTCGTGTAGTCGCCGCTTTTGAAAAGAAACGCATAGCGCCCCTTTCCGAACTGCTGGTGGTGCTGGCGCTTGAACACCTTCTCAACGGTCGCGGCGATTTCTTCCGGCGAATCCTCTGGCGAGAAGATGTAGACGTTCGGTCCGAGCAGCTCGTCATGCGCCGCGACGGCGAACATCGCGAGCGATGCGGCGGCGATGGAGGTAAATGCTTTCTTCATTTTGCGTGTTCCTAGGGTATTTCTTTACAAAGCGGGTCCGGCATTTACACCGGACCCGGCTTTCACGAATACTATTTCGTCATATCAGCGGATTACGATCACAAGACCCTTGCCTGCGACGGTGAGAGAACCTTCACCGACCAAGACTTCTGAGTAACTGGACGAGTATGTTCCCTTTCCTACATTCACGCCATCAATCGTGAGCGCACTCGTCGTAAGCGTGTAACCATTGAGATCGATTACCGCACCAGACTCAACGACCAGTCCAGACAGCTTGGCGTTCTTCGTCAACTTAACCCTTGCCCCATTCTTCACTGTCCACGCACCGGACGCATCTTCGGGGAAGGTGTCCCAAAGAGTCAGAGTTACGACATTCAAATCAACCGCGACCACACCTTCGCCATAGTCAAACGTTCCAGATTCTTTTTCGGCCGCAGTTGTGCGAGCGAAATTTGCAGCATAATCCGTCGCATCAATCTGGACACCATTGTGGAGAATCTTCTTAGCTGTCTGGCATGTGAAGAAATTGTCGAACGCCGCAAGCTGGGCGTCGTCGCAACGGCATGTATAGGATGCCGCACGAAAGATTGTGCCATTGCCACTTTCAGATACAAAATTCAAGGGAGTTGCATTGTCACCATAGAAACCATACGGAGACTCATTCATCTTTTCGTTGCGTATGTTAATCACGGATGAATTGACGACTTGAAGAGTCCCGTAAAGCATGGTTCCTGAGGTCAGGACAGAATTCTTAACTTTCTTGTTGTCAAGACGAAGTTCGCCTGTTGTAGTGAAATCACTTGCAAAGAGCACACTGTCCAGCGAGTTTCCATAATTGGCGGGAATCCTACCTCCCACCCACGCACCATCCTTCCAAATGTATTCAAAATCACTCGCGATAAACGTGCCACTCCTCATACTAAGCACCTCTGAACCAGTGGAATCTGCAATTGCAAACGCATAATGATATAGTGCAAACTCATTCAAACCCGTAATCTGTTTTGAAGCAACTCCGGCCTCGACAGATATCGTCTCCCCTGACAGGACATCGGATTCCGTCAATTCAGATTCCCCGTAAGCAAACTTGACTAGCGAGCCCTCCTCCTGAGACGCGATTAGCGCTGACAACGTCGCAGAAGTGGAAGTAATCGACTCTGCACTTACCGAGCTGATGCTGTTATCTGAAATTACATCTACATAGGCTACTGTCGTCATTCCTGCATCTGAAAAGACCTCAAAGTGATTACGCCAAACATCAGATTCATCAGAGACAGGATTTCCTTCATAGTAGAAATAACCGGTCTGAAACAAATACTGATATGCGGTAGCCTTGTCATGAACATTGTTTCCATCTACAGAAGAAGGGAATGTGAACGAAGAATTGGCACCTGAGAGGAAGTTTACCTCACCTGCATACCTGGCATCCCATATTCCGCATACTGCACCAGTACGGGTCGCCGTCAGTTTAGTGCCGCTAAGCGAAATTTTCGCACGAACGTTATCATTTGCAGGTGTCGTTATCGTGTAGACAGTCAGATTTATCGCCCCAAATGTTCTATCTGAAGGTATCTCAAAATCTCCTGCCTTCAGAACAAGCGTCGCGCCATTGTCCAAGGTCACTTTGTTGCTGTTCATACCCGAAGGGACAATGACGCTCCCCCCTTCACGAACAATTAATGTGCCGAATCCGTTAGACCCTGTTGCATGCGATAGATCAAATGTGCCATTTTCAACAATAAGTGTACCATTTGCAAAGTTCGGCCACGAATCCGCATTCTGATAGAATCGCGCTCCATTCTTTATTGTCAAAGTACCTGTAAACGTCAAATCGCCAGATGTGTAAGTGACCGTTTTCCCCTCGTCCTTGAACACTCCACTATCGCCGTCAACAACTACATCATACGCAAAGTTATTGAGCGGGCTTGTACCCGAACTCCAGTTATCATTATCACCCCAAGATACACCATCACCTCCACCCGTCCACGTGATGGTGTCTGCGAATGATACGGTTGCTGTTACTATGGCTGCAAAGGCAGCGATTAAGGCTTTTTTCATAGAGGTTGCTCCCTTTTGAATTATGACTCCATTATAGCATAAAAAGGGGCATTTGGGGATGCAAAAAAGTAGACTAAAAATGTGTCCGTTTGCGTACTAGGGCGTATATTAGGGCAAGGAACTGGCTGCAGCGAAACCTGGCAAAGGGTGTGATTTAGGCGGAATATTGGTGAGATACTGAGAAAGGACAATGGGAGTCGACTGGGATGGCGCGATGAGCGAATAGGGTCACAGGGAGATTTGAGGCGCATCGGAGGGAGCTGGGATGCGCCTCAAAAACTATTTTGAAGCGGATCATCTTGCCCTCGCTCGGCTTCAGGCGCAACAGCCGCACCGCGTCACGAATCAGGCTATGTCGAACCAGTTGCAGCCGGTGTTGCCGCAGACTTCGACGACGGCAACGCGTATCTCGTGGCTCCAGTCGGGGCGGCGGGCAAGCGCCTTCCTGTAGTCGAGCGCCTGCGTGACCGTCTCCGCGTCGGGCTCGCCGCGTCCGAGCACATTCCCCTTCTCCGCCGCCGTGTTCGTGAAGTACTTGAACTCCACGAGCATCGCGGGCTTCGGAGAGCCCGGCTTCGGGATTGCGAGGAAGTCGCAGCGCCCCTCGGACGAATTGTACTCGGTCTCGAAGGAGTAGAAGGCGGTAAGCGCGTCGAGACAGCGCGAGGTGAAAGTCGTGCGGAAGAAGTTCTCGTTCATCTTGTCGAACGCCTGGGCGGGAATGCGCGCCTTCACGTAGTGCTGCCAGTAGGCGTCGAAGAGCGCCTTCCACGTTCCGTCGCCTATCGCGAGAGATTCCGCTGCGCCAACGAAGGCATTGCGCGCCTCGCTCACATTGGTGAACTCCGAAAGCTCGTCGTAGTAGTCGACAAACATGTTCTTGATCGTCAGGTTCGGGACGTTGAGCCTGAACGGACTCTCGAACGTAAGGAGTCCGAGATAGTACAGCGCGTAAGGGAAGAACTCCTCAGTAAAGAACTTCGCGCGTCCGAACTTCGAGGAGAGCTCGTTTCTGAACGCTTTCTCCCCTTCGCCGCGCTCGACGTAACCGCGAACCTTCGAAAGCGCGTTCTGCGGCGTCTGCGCAAGACGGCGGAACCATCCGATGTCGGTGCGCACGTTCGAGTCGATGACGTCCGCCGGCTGTCTGCCTTTGCAGGACACGAGATTGAACAGATACCAGTTGCAGATCGTCGAATTATACAGCGGCTCGGCGTCCGGAAGGAAGCGGTATCCGTCGTAGAACGCCTTGAGGTCGGCCAGCACGTCCGCGATGTTGGAGCGGTCGAACCCGTACTCCGCATAGATTTCGTCGACATACTTCTCGACCTGGGCCTGCGTGAATCCCGCGAGCCCCAGCAGGTCCTCGTTGAGGTTCACGACCGTCCCCACGTTGAATCCGCTGGAGAGGTCGTCGAGCGTGATCGGGAGGACGCCCGTAAAGTACGTGCGGCCCACGGTTCCGTCCGTAAGCCCCGCCTTGAACGACTTGAAGAATGCCTTGAAGAACGACTCGCGCGACACATCACCACTCGCGTCGTGTCCGCAAACAGCGTTGTACTCAAGGTCACGCCCCGAGACTACCAGTTCGTTCGTGAAGTTGTCGTATTCGTCGATGATCACGTAGAGCGGGGGGAGGTGATTCGCCCGTATCACATCACGGACCTTGTCGATGCATTGCGCCGGCGCAGTGGCCGTCTTGACGTCGCTCCAGTCGGCAAGGTCCTTGTATTTGACGGTCAAGTAGCCGACAGCGCCCTTGACATTCTCCCAGAAGTTCCGTTCTATTTCCGCGAGCGAGCCGACCTGCACCGTGGAGAAGTCGAACTGGAGGACGAGGAACGAGTTGGCGAGAGGCGTCGGATTCCGCCCGATGTCGGTCTTCCCGAAGAGCTCGTCGAATCGGTCCTTGAGATTGACGTCGTAGTAGTGCGCGAGCATAGAGCATACTACGGACTTGCCGAAGCGCTTTGGACGCAGGAACACGGGGGTATCCACGTTCTCCAGCGTACGGATGTACGCCGTGTTGTCCACGAGAAAGCACTCGCGGACAAGCTTGGCCCAGTTCATCACGCCATACGGTATCTTGCGTTTCGTCTCCATGCCCAATATTATACAACAACCGCCCGAACGCGGTCAAACACCGTGCGTCGCCTTTTCCTTTTCCGCGTCATAGCCGGGAGTATCTTAACCGCAGACTTCCGCAGACAGGGCTTCGCTAACGCTGACCCTTTTGCCAATCATCCCTTACTTGAGGACAAAATGGCATGTCTCGCCAGTCGACATGGCAAGCGGCAACACGCCGTCACATGTCGGCTCTTCCTTGCCGTTCTTGAGATTCACGACTGTACATGGATATGGAAGCGCAAGATCCGTCTCGATGTCTGCGAGCGCATGCACCGAAATGAAATCACCGTTCATGTCTATCTGGGCAACGTCCGGAGGAAGCGCAACATACGCGCCAGCTTCGCGGGCGAACTTGTTGAACGCGCCTGCCGAGATCCCTCCCGCTTCGGTAAACACAACGTTCTTCCCCGTTCCCCATTCCCCATTCCCCGTTCCCCGCACCGCAATCGCAGGTGCGCCGTCCTTCGCATAGCGCGCGAGAACCTTGACGCCAGGCGCTTCGACAAGCGAGTTGCGAGGCCAGTCAGCGAGCTGGGGCGGCGGGAAGGCGAGGCTTCCACAGTTGCGTAGCATGTCGTGGTACTGGAGTCCGTTCACCTCGCAGTCGAAGTCTGGCTCTGCGACGACATAATGGTCGGCCTTCTCGTTCACGCTCAGTTCGATTCCCGTCGCTTCGCGGAGCCCTCCAAGCTCGCCGCAGCGAGGCATGTGCAGAACCGTCTTTCCGCTTGCCGTCCACGACTTGACCAGCTGCTGGCGCTCGGAATCGTACTTTCGCATGAGCCCAAGCGCCACGAGCTTGTATGGTTTCATCAGCTCAGGATTCGCCGCGACGTCCAAGTAAAGATATACGTCGAACGGAACGCCCGAGCGCGCAAGAAGGAACAGCTGTTCGCCGTAGCTGAAATCAAGGGGACGCTGCAGAAACTTCTCTCCGCCCTCCCATCCGAAAGCACCCGCCTCGTCAACGACAACGGCGACTCCGGGCTTCCACGGGGAAGGCACACCGTTCCAGACTTTCTCGCCGTAGACTGCGAGAGCCGTATCGATGTCAGTGACTATCTCCGGAGTTCCGAACCATCCGCCGATCATGTCGTAGAACCACCAGCCCATCCGCTGCGCGACCATCGTTCCCGCGTGCTTGCGGAAGACCGTCTGCCACATCGCGAAATCCTGCGACTCCCCGACTCCCTTGAGCGACGCCGGAGAATGCCAGCTCGGTTCAAGCGCGGCGTACGTGCGGAAGTCCAGCTCCTCGAAATAGAGCTTGCCGTGCAGTCTGAATGAAGATGTCGGAAGGCGGTTTCCGCCAGGGAGACCAGGCAGCCGATGAACGTAGCACGGCTGCGCGACAAGGATGTCCATCGCGTCCGACTTCAGGAACTCGCCGATGTTCCACGATGCGGCGCGTTTGCCGCGCAGCGGGGATTCGCACCACATGATCGCGATCGACTTCTTTCCGAGCAGCCGCTTGAACTCTCGCGCGAACTCCTCCTGCGCGCGGAAACCGGTCTGCTGGACGAAGAAGTTGTAGTTTGTCGCGGCGTGTCCGCCCTCCTTCAGAAACTCCGCGTACTCCGCCTTTGCGCACGGCGACTGGTCGAGACATGTCGTCGTGAACTGTCCGTCCTGGTAGCCGAACGTGTGGATGCCGACGATGCGCTTGTCGAGTCCGTAGCGCTTAAGCTCGGCGACAAGCTCTCCAAGGCATTTCTTCACTCCGTCGCGCCAGATCCGCGAGGAGTAGGAGGGCCACGGCCAGACCTTTGTCGGGTCCGGCATGCTGTATGTCGGAAGGCAGCTCCCCGCATTGCCCATAACCACAGATCCGTCCTCGCGTATCATCGCCTCCCCGGGATGCTCTTCGCGCGCGAATTCGGGATAGGCGTTGCATCCGATCGCAAGCACAAACGGAGTGTTCGGCGCAAGGCGCATCGAATTGCATATCTCCCTGACGGCACCCTTTGCGTCGAAGCCGTCCTTCGTCCAGTAGCCGCGCGACCCAGGCACCTTGCCAAGGCGGATGTCCTTTACCATGAACGGCACGCGAGAACCGTCGAACGGTCCGCCCGAGAATCGTTCCGGCGGGGGCGTTTCATCACCGCCAGCGTGCGGCCCCTTGTATGCGACCGGCGCAACGAAACTGCCGTCGACGAGAAGCCGCGGGACGCCGTTCGTGCGGACCACCTCGGCAGTATGGACGCGGTCTTTCTCCAGCGCGGCGGAAAACTCCTTTAGGTCCTGTCGCTCCGCGTCCCTTGTCTTTGGCCAGCGGCTGCGGGTAGCGTCGTGCCAAGCAGCACGCTCGGCCTTGAGGTCGGAAACAGTCCAGCCGGACCATATGCTGACGGACGGCGCGCCGTCGACGACAATCACGGGCGTAATTACATCGTCCTTCGCCACATAGTTTCCATACTTGCGGTATGTACCCCCTTTCGGCGAATCCGGCAGCCCGAGCATACGCGGTATGCCGCCTGCGGCGAAATCGGACTCGAACAGCGGCGAAACGCCGTACGCACTTTTGCGTCCATGTGCGCGAAGGAATCCGTGGGAGATTTCGCCGTTGGAACAGGAGACCTCCACGTCTGCGGAAAGCCGCACTTCGCGTCCCGAATCGACGCCAAACGCCGGCCCCTCGACGATTAAATACCCTTTGTCGTTGGTCTTCACTATGCGGAAGACTCCGCCGGAAGCCTCCAGCTCGCCCTCCGCGCCAAAGAACTTCTTCAGGACGAAGGATCTGCCATCGCATTCCTTCGCAGCCCAGAGTACATCCGGCTCTTTGAATTCCATGCGCTTCGGGTATTTGTCCTCCCACCCCGCAGTCATCGGGCGTGATGAGAAGATGCGGCAGCGCGTCGGAGCGCCAGCGTGGTGGACGCACTTGCCGTCAGCCCAGATTGTGAAGCCAGGGCCCTTTCCATAGCACACGCCCATTGGATCCCAGTACATTGAAATAAGTCGTCCGCCAACCAAAACGTTCTCCAGTTTCATGTATTCCCAGTCCAAAGGGATCAGCGGACGAAAATCTATTGAGCCGTCTAGGTTCGGGTGCACGCCGCAAAGTCCGGCGATCACGAGGTCGGCGAACGTCGAATGGTTGTAGTCTTCGCCGCGTTCGCCCTCCGCGCCTGCGGCCTTGAGCATCTTGCGGGCAATCCATTCACCCGTGAAAGGATCGAGATTTTCGTCGATCCACGGAATCACCTTGCCGTCGTCGGTCTTGCGCACCTGCTGCGCGGCATACTGGTGAAGGAGCTTCACGTAGGCGGCCTTCCCGAGCAGTCCAGCTGTATTGTCCGCAAGCGCATGGGCAAGACCCGTAAGCGCGATCGACGTCGCGAACGGCCAGCTCGGTCCGTTCCACTGGCAGGGATGTCCCTCGTAGGAAATCACGAAACCGGGTGCGCGCCGCTCGGGGAAGCAGAGTCCGTACGGCGCTGCAAATCCATTCTCGTCCATAAGCTGGTTCCATACATCCGCCTTGTCGGGCAGGGACATGCCGAAGTACCACGGCGCGTAGCCGTGCAGCTCGCGCACCGTCCCGCGGACGCCGTTCGTCGTCATTGTCGTGAAGAAGCCGACCTGCGGATTCCAGAGCTTTTCGCGGATGCCCTTCTCCAGCACCTCTGCCTTGCGCGAAAAGCGGGCAACGAGGTCCGGGCGCTTCGCCATGCGGGCGATTTCGACGATGGCCTTCGCCTCGCCGTACATCGCGCTGTTGAAGAGCGGACGGTACCCGTCGCCGCTCAGGGAAAGCTCGCTACCCTCGCGGTTGTCCGTGGAGGTGAACATGCTCTTCCCGTCGCCGCCCATGGGGAATGTGGACTTCTCGTCGAACGACTTGAAGACGATCGGCTGCGTCTCCCACGAGTCGTACGCTGCGACGACACCGTCAAGGAGGTTCGTCGCGAGTGCCATGTCACCCGTGACGCGGACGACGTCGAGGAGAGACGAGCCAAGCCAAGTCGAGTATTTGGTGCGGTGCGGCGCGTTTGTGCTGAACCAGAATCGCGCATAGTCCGCCGCGACGGACGTATCGTGCATCCAGCGCGCCTCGCGCAAATGGTGCCCCGCCGCGCAGACGATTGTGTTGTATTTGCCTGCCCAGCCTACTGGCGGCAGAAACTCCGTGATGACCCAGCCTTCAGGCGTCTTTTCGCAGTGGCGTCCGAACGCACGCCAGCGAAACTCGTATGTGCTGTTTATCGCTTCGTCTGGGCACTCGAACGCGGGGACGGTACCCGAAGGAGTCGCGGACAGCGCGATTGCGCAAAGAAGACCAGGCAGCATAACATCTCTCTCCTTTCCGTTCTGTCACTCGACGGTAAACGCGAGGCGGAAGCCGTATGCGGTCCAGTTGCCCTGGTGTCCGTTGCGGCCGGCGGATGTGCAATCCGTGTTGTTCAACGAGAAGTATCCGCCGCGGATTACGTTGCGGTTGTAGGTGTTGCTTCCCTCCGTCTTGGGAGTGTCCGACTGGACGGTATCGACGCACGGATCCGTGACTGCGGCTCCGTCCGAATACCCTGGAACGTTGGACGAAGCAGCCCAATAGTCCGAGCAGGCCTCGTAGACGTTGCCGATCATGTCGTAGAGCCCGTACGCATTGGGGAGTTTCTCGCCGACGGGATGCGTCGTGGAGCCGGAGTTGCCGCTATGCCACGCGATGGCGTTCAGGTTCTCGCTGGTCTCGCTGGTCAGGCTCTTTCCGGTATATAGCTCGCTCGTCGTCCCGGCGCGGCAGGCGCACTCCCACTGAGCTTCGGTCGGATAGTCCACCTTCTCAACGGCGCCGAGCAAATTGGCGGAGATCGAATTCGTGACAACGGAGCGGAACACGGAATACAATGCGCTCTCGACCGGACGGCTGTCCCCCTTCGCCCCGCTTCCGTCCCAGACTCCGCGCGTGAGCTTCTTGTACTGCATCTGCGTAAGCGGGAAGACGCCGATCCAGAAATCCTTTGTGAGCGTGACTTCATGGGGCTTTTCCGCGATGCCTGTCTGCCCCATGGTAAACGAGCCGGCGGGGATCTTCCGCATGACGAGATGAGTCGTCGAATAGGCGACGTCGTTCGTGACGCCGGTCCAGATCAGCACGTCGGAGAGCGAGGTAGCGAAGCCTTCGCCGAGGCTGGAGAAGTCCCTTTCGAAGGTGCCGTAGCGTCCGTTGATGATATCGGCGCGCGTAACGTCCTTGCATGGGAAGGTGCCGGTTTCCGCCGTAAGGTCGAAAATCTTATAGACGACCTCGTTCGCGTTGGAGTCCGAGTCGGAGAGCGAAAGCTTGACCTTGAAATTGTTGAGTTTGACGCTCTGCTCGCCGAAAATCGCCACGGGGTCGATCAGAAGCTCCCCGACGCCGGATTCGCTGAGGCCGTAGACATTGCCCCTGACTGCGCCGGCAAGGAGCGCGGGGTCGATCTCCGTCTCGCCGTTGAAAGCCCTGACGCCCAGGTTGACCGGGTGTTCGGCGTCCACGCCCGAGAGCTTGTATTCGACCTTGATGTCCGTCGACCACGGCCACTGCTGGCGAACGATCACCTGTTCTACTGCGGCGGTGTCCGCGCGGAGCATCGCAGAAGAGAGAATTGCGACAAACGAGCAAATCAATTTTTTCATTATAGGCATCCTTTCACTAGGTTAGATGCCTGACAATGGAAAAACCTTGGCTAAAATTTCACTGAATCAGATTTTTGCTGAGGGGCAAAACGCGTTATTTGGTGCGCGTCAAAAAAACATTTGATGCGCCTCAGACAAACAAATGAGGCGCATCAAATATTTCTGCGAGGCGGGTCATCCAAAGACCAGCACCTATGGACCTGCATCGTCTCTACTCGTTCACGGTAAAGGCGAGGCGGAAGCCGCAAGTCCTGTCTTCACCTGCGCTGGCATTGCGCCCCGCGCTGGTAATGAGATAATTCCAGACTCCGTAGTAGCCTCCACGCGCCACCAGCTTTCCGTCTGGGTCAGCTGCCGCGGGGCCAGTAGGATCGACCGCATCGCCGGCCGGATATCCAACTGCCCAGTTGTCCTGGCAGGCTTCGTACACATTGCCAATCATATCATAAAGGCCGAACGCATTGGGCAGCTTCTTCCCGACTGCCTGCGTTCCAGATTCGGAATACCACGCTATCGGAGCGATGTTCTCATGCTTCGTCGAACCGCTGACGCTCAGATCCTTGCCGTTGTACAATTCTGACGTCGTCCCTGCACGGCAGGCATACTCCCACTGCGCCTCTGTCGGGAAGTCGAGCGAATCCACTCCCAAGTTTGTCTTGAACACGCTTGTGATCTGACTGCGGTAGTCTGCGAACTTGGCGTTTTCAATAGGATTGTCATCGCCCTTGTTATAGCTGCCGCTGTACTGGCTACGGCCAAGGCGACGATACTGCTCCTGCGTCATTTCAAATACACCGATGTAGAAATCCTTCGTCAGCGTCACGTTGTGTACCGGCTCGGCGTTCCCCGTCGTGCCGAACGTGCCGCCGGTCTGCCCCATCGAGAAAGTGCCCGCCGGAATCTTGCGCATGACGAGCTTCGTCGTCTTCGCGCCAGGATAGTTCGTCACGCCCGTCCAGACGAGGACGTCGGAAAGTCCCGTCGAGAAGGTGCTGTCGATGTTCGAGTACGACGTCTCGAAGTCTCCGTAGAGTCCGTTCTTCAGGTCGGCGCGCGTGACGTCCGTGCATGCAAAGGTTCCGGTTTCAGCGGTGAGGTCGAATATCTTGTATATCACCTCGGACGCGTTCGCGTCCGAGGTCTCAAGCGAGAGCTTCACCTTGAAGTTGGCGAGCGCGACCTTCTCCTGTCCGAAGGCCTTGATCGGATTGATGAGGAACGAGCCGACGCCGGGCTCCGCTATCCCGTAGCGCACGCCAGTTATTGATTCCTCGAGCTTGTTTGCGGGGAGCTCGACGTTGCCGTTGAAAGCCCTGACAAGAAGGTTGACTGGATGCTGGGCTTCGACGCCGTCTAGGACATATTCGACCTTTATGTCGGTGGACCACGGCCACTGCTGGCGGACTATGACCTGTGTGATCGCCGGATCAGCATACAGCGAAGCAGTCGCAAGAAGCGAGAGGCAAAAGTAGACGTACTTGTTCATTTTCAAGTTCCTTTCGGTCATGATCACTTTAAAATGAGCATAAACCCTGCTCCACCGCCCAGGATGGACGCCGTGTACTTCAGCTCGCCCGCTATGAGCGAAAGCGAGACCGTCTTTCCGCCCTTGATGGGCAGCGCGTACCAGCCCTGCGCGCCGTTGAGCCCCGTGTCGACGAGCTCTCCGTCGACGAGCAGCTCTTCCGTGCCGTACGGTATGGGCAGAACCGCGCGGCCCTTGGCCTTCTTCCAAAGGCGTCCGTTCGACGGGGCAATGCAGCGCGTAATGCCCTCGGAGTCGGGGCACAGCCCCTGGATGAGCCCCAGCTTCGCGGTCCGCCTCGTTTCGGCGGCGTCGTTGAACACAAGCGCGATGTCGTAGACGTTCTCCGTCTCGGGGCTTTCGGCGGGGGGAAGCTCGAATGTGTATTCTGAGGCAGTGATGTTCTCGTAGATGTGGTTGTACTTCACGCCGCTGACGTAAAGCCTGGCGGAAGTCGCGCCAGTCGGGAAATCGACAGGCACGGTCATCGTGTTGTTCGTGGCAGTGTGCCAGAACGAACTCGTTTCGGGCTTGAGGAACACGAACGTCGGCTCGCTCGTCATTTCGGTCGCGCCGACTGCCAGTGTGGTCATGGCGGCACCGACAATGCCTGCCATCTTGCGTGCTATCATCTTTACCTCGCTTTCTTTCGAAATCATCTCCGTCTCTGCGTCCACGGCCACGGCTGGCTCGGGGACGGACGGCGATGGGGCGAAGGGCTCAAGGCGTTCCACTGCGAACCACGCGGCAAGTCCCGTGAACGCCAGCATTGCGGCGATCGAAGCGGCGACCTTGAGCGGACGCGACCAGCGGCGGAACAGCGACTGCCTCGGCGCGGGATGCGCCTTGAGCACGGCGTCCAGGCAACGGTCGGCGAAACCCGGGGGAGGCGTTGGCCAGCCCTCGGGGTCGCGAAGCGCCGCCTCGAGGGCTTTCGCCTCCGCGTCGGCGTCTAGATTCTGGAACTGCCGTCTAGTCACTTTCTTGTCCCTTCCATGAGGTTAGATGCCTTATTCATTAAAAACCTTTGAAAGAATTTCGCGGATTTTCCTGCGGGCGCCGTGAAGGCGGAAATATACTGTGCCTTCGGGAATCTCCAGCGACCGCGCGATCTCGGGCACGGACAGTCCGCTGAAGTAGTGCATTACGACCACGAGCCGCATGCCGTCTGGAAGCTGCGCGACCGCGCGACGGACAGCCGCCGCGTCCTCTTTCCTGGACATGCCCTCGCCTGGAGTCGGGCGTTCGTCCTCGGTTTCGACCTCGTTTTCGCCGAAGACGAGCGCGTTAGCGGCCTTGCGCCGCATGTCCATCCTGTAGAAATTGACGAGGATCGAGAACATCCACGTGAAGAAGTTCCCGTCCCCCTTGAAGGTCGAGATGCGCTCCACGACGCGGACAAGCGTGCGCTGGACGAGATCCTCCGCGTCGTGCTCGTTCTGGCAGATGTGGAACGCGGCGGCGTACAGACGGCCTCCGTATTCGGAGATCAGTGCGCGCGCGCCGCGCTCCCTGTCTTCGGAAACCTGTTCCCAGACTTCCATCAGGTGCTACTTGACGCGGCCCGTGTAGGCCTCGACGGCGGAATTGTCGATCGCAGCCTTGAAGAATTCGTTGGCCGCTTCGTCCCTGGCCTTCTCCCACGGACGCGGACCGCCGCAGAGCTGGACGACCCAGAGCTTGAGCTGCTTCCTGTGCCAGTTGACGAGGCAGTTCGTGCCCCATGCACCGCCATGGCCGAACCACTGGTCCTCATTGTCGACCTCGGGGGCGGAAAGGCCAAGGGAGTAGCCGCCAAGCCCCTTGGGACGCGTGGAGACGGCGAGAATCGACTTGACCGTCTCCTCCTTGAGGATGCGCACTCCGTTCTCCCCCTCGCCCAGGTTCATGAGCATCTTGTAGAACTTAAGCTGGTCGCTCGCCGTCGTCCAGAGGCCTGCACCGGCGGATGCAAACACATGGCCGTCGTTGTACGGACGCTGCTGCTGGTCGTTCTGGAGGCGCCACTTCGCGGGCTGGTCCTTGCGGCAGTCGTACATCTCGATCTGCGTCTTCAGCTGCTCGTCGGTAGGCCAGAACCATGTGCTCTTCATGCCTAGCGGATCAAGCACCGTCTCCTTGAGATAATCCTCCCACTTCTTGCCCGTTACGACCTCGACGACCGTCGCCGCAATGTCGATGCCGGTGTTGGAGTACTGCACCTTCGTGCCAGGCTCGAAAAGGAGCGGCGAGGCAGCTGCGACGGCGGCATTCGGGCGCAGGGGCGCGCCGCCGGACCATCCGCCGCCCTTGACGCCGGGCTGCTTGGCGCTGGTCTCGAACGGGAAACCGCCGGTGTGGTTGAGGCACATGCGTATCGTAAGGACGTTGTTCGCCTTGACAAGAGTCCGCACGCCGTTCACCTCGGGGCCTTTCACCCACAGCGTCTTGAACTCGGGGAGGTACTTCGAAACGGGATCGTCGAGATTCAGCTTGCCCTCCTCAACGAGCTTCGCGACGGTGACTCCGCAGAAGCCCTTCGTCTGCGAGCACTGCATGAACGCGTCGTCCATGGTGATCGGACGCTTCTGCTCGACGTTGGCATAGCCGACGCACGCGATTTCCTGAACTCCGTTGTTGTAGAGGACCGATATGGCGCCTGGAAGCTCGCCCTTCTCGACCCAGGACGCAAGCGCATCCTTCACAAGGGTGGTTGCGGACTCCTTGACTTCTGCTCCTGCGAAGCAGACGGACATCACTGCGGCGGCCATCAGGCCGAACATAAGCCGTTTCATTGCTTGTGAGATTCCTTTCTTGGTTATTTGCGTCCAATTCTACCATAAATGGACAGGCATGACAATGGGCGCATTTCTTATGTACGCGCTGCATCGTCCCATTATGGTATAATATTGGCAATGACAAACGAAAAGACAAAAGTCGTTGCGCACGACGAAATAGGCGGCGGATACAGGTACCTCGTCCTCGAGGCGCCCGCGATCTCCGCCGGACTCGTGCCCGGGCAGTTCGTCCACATCCGCGTCCCCGCGCTTGAGGAAAGCGCGCTGCGGCGCCCGTTCTCCGTCTTCGACGCAGCGAACGGGCTCGTCACCGTCCTTTACAAGACGGTCGGCCGCGGCACGTCCGCGCTCAACCTCGCAAAGGTCGGCGACACGATCGAGGTCATGGGCCCGCTGGGGCACGGCTTCCCCGTCAAGTGCAGCGGAACCGCGCTGCTCGTCGGCGGAGGATACGGCGTCGCTCCGCTTCATTTCCTTGCCCGCAGGCTGGAGGGGCGCAAGATCCTGTTCGCGGGCGGACGGACCGAAGGCGACCTTCTCGCGCTGGACCGCTTCGAGAGGATCCCCGGCGTCGAGATGCGCCTGGCGACCAACGACGGCTCGCGCGGCGCGAAGGGCTTCGTGACCCTCCCGCTTGACGAGACGATACGCGAGCTACGCGAAAAGGGAGAGCCGTTCGAGCTCTTCACGTGCGGTCCCGACGGGCTGCTCAAGGCCGTGTCGGACCGCGCCGTCGAGCTTGGCGTCCCCGGCTGGATATCGATGGACCGCCACATGATCTGCGGCGTGGGGGCGTGCTACGCATGCATCCAGAAGACGGTGCGCGGCAACTCGCGCTGCTGCATCGAGGGTCCTGTCTTCAGGGCCGTCGACCTTGTCTGGGACTGAAACTCGGAAGGAGTCGCAAAATGATAGACATGAGCGTGAACCTCGGCGGGCTTGAGATGAAGTCGCCCGTCGCGACGGCCAGCGGAACATTTGGATACGGAACGGAGTACATTGGCGCAGTAGACTACTCCAAGCTAGGCGCCGTAACGGCGAAGGGAATCCGCATAGAGCCCTGGCCTGGCAACCCGATGCCGCGCCACGCGGAGGTCAAGGGAGGGCTCGTCAACGCAATCGGCCTCCAGGGCGCCGGAATTGAGCACTTCCTCAAGATGACGATCCCCTGGTACCGCAAGCAGGTGCCGAACGTCCCGCTGATCGCCAACATCTGGGGCGGCAGCATCGCGGAATACGCCGAAGTCGCAGCCAAGATCGGAAACGCTGCAGACGCCATCGAGATGAACGTGAGCTGCCCGAACGTCAAGTCGGGAGGACATACGTTCGGGCAGGACCCGAAGATACTCGGAACCGTCGTTGCGGCGGTACGCGAGGCGACGACGCTTCCGCTCATCGTCAAGCTCGCGCCGAACGTCCCCTCCATCGCGCATTACGTCCATGCCTGCGAAAACGCCGGCGCGAACGCACTTTCGATGATCAACACGATCCCCGCAATGGTGATCGACATCGAAAAGCGCAGGCCCGTCATCGCCAACAAGACGGGCGGACTCTCCGGACGCTGCGTGCACCCCGCCGCCGTCAAGCTCGTCTACGACGCCGCGAAGGCGACATCGCTTCCCATCCTCGCGATGGGCGGAATCTACGAGCCGAAGGACGCAATAGAGTTCCTGCTTGCAGGCGCTGCTGCGGTAGCCGTCGGAACGGCGACGTTCTCCAACCCGAACGTCGTATCCGAAGTCTACGACGGAATCGCCGCCTACGGCGAGCGGCATGGGTTCAAGTCCGTACGCGAAATCACGGGCGCGCTCGAGTCATGAAAACGCTCGGCCGATACATCCTGAGGGAATACCTCGTTCCGCTGAGCTACTGCCTCTTCGGGTTCATAGCGATATACGTTCTCTTCGAGCTGTTCGGCTCGCTCTCGCGCATGCTCGAGGCGAAGCTTCCGATGGCGACGATAGTGCAGTACTTCTGCGCGTACGTCTCGCCCTTCTTCCGCTACCTCGCGCCCGCCGCGCTGATGCTTGCCGCGCTCTACACGATGTGGAACTTCTGCCGCCACTCGGAGCTGGTGGCGATGCGCGCAAGCGGCGTCTCGTTCCTCGCGATAGCGCGCCCGATCCTCCTCGTGGCGCTGCTCATGGCGGGCTTCGTCGCATTTGTGAACGAGTGGTACGTCCCGAGGTACGGACAGTGGGCCAAGCGGCTTCGAAACGAAAGGTTCGACGTCGAAAAGCTCGAGCGCGTGAACGGAATCGTCTACAGGAACGCGAAGTCCGACCGAACCTGGACCATCGACGCGCTTGCGACGCCCGACGCCAGGCACCTCTTCGGCGTAAAGGTCGTGCAGGACTACGAGAATTCCGGCGGGCCGATGATGAGCGTCATAGCGGACCGGGCGGACTACCTCGACGGCGAGTGGTGGTTTGAGAACCCCACGGTCCACCACTACGACGCGGCGGGGACCGAGGTCGCCACGCCGACGCCCGACCTTGACGCGATGAAGCTTCGCGTCTTTCCGACCTTCAGGGAACGTCCCTCCGACCTGCTTATGCAGAACAAGGAAAGGAAGTACAATTCCGTAAGGGACAAGTTCCGCTACCTCAGGACAAACCACGACCTCTCCGAAGACGCGCGCCGCGAATGGCTGTACGACGCCTGGTCGCAGGCGCTCTCGCCGCTTGCATGCATCGTGATAACCCTCTTCGCCATCCCTGCCGGAGTTATTTCAGGGCGCCAGAGCGTATTCAAGGGAATCCTCGGCGCGCTCTGCATGTTCTTCGCCTACTACGGCATCGAGATCACGTGCATGGTCCTTGCGTACAAGGGCTGGCTGCACCACATCCCTGCGGCGATGGCGCCAGCAGCCATTTTCCTGACCCTGGGCGTCATCGCCTTCCGCCGCGCGCGCTAGCCACTAGGCCAGCGCACGTGCGGCGAGGATCGCACCTCCGACCGCGGCGGAATCGGGCACGTCAAGCGTCTCGACCTTCGCGCCGAACACAGCGGCAATCGTGTCGCGGATTCCCTTGGAACGGCTCGCGCCGCCCGTTACGCGGATCGTGTCGAACTTGCCGATCCAGCGCGTGCGCTCGAACATGTTGCCGATCTGGCCGCGGATCACGGACACCACCTTCACGGCGTCGTCCGCAGCATTCCAGTCGAAGTTCGCCTCGATTCCGGTGGCAGGGTGTATCGGGGTGATTTCGCTTTCAAAGTACGGAAACGCGCGGCGGTCGTCCATCGGGACCTTCTCGAAGGACGTCTCGTCGAAGAACTTGTAGTCGCACCCGACGAGCGAGCGCACCTTCTCGCGCGCTAGCGAGCCGTTCTTGAAGCACGCAAGGCTCATGCAGCCACCCGAAGGATTGCCGAAGACGTGCCCGTAACCGTTGGGATCGGTCTTGAACTGCGGCATCGCGGCGAAGAACGTATCGCTCGTGCCAAGCGACACGACGGCGATCCCGGGCTTGTCCGCACCAGTGCCGACGAGCGAAGCGGGGTTGTCGCCCGTAAACGGCACGACGGGGATGCCGGCGCGCAGACCGTACTTCGCGAAATAAGGCGCGAGCGCAAGCGAGGTCTTGCCACCAGGCAGAGCGACGGCAGGAAGCTTGGCAAGAAGGCCTGGAGCCGTGAAGTCGCAGATCTCGGCGTCCCACTTCATCTCGGCGAGGTTGAGGAGGTTCATGCCCGCGCCGTCGCCCGTGTCGATCGGGGCATCCGCTCCGGCGAGGACCGAGCAGAGGAAGGAGCTGACGAGATGTACTTTCTCCGTCTTTGCCCAGAGCTCCGGGTTCCTGCGCGCGAACTTCATGATCTGCGGACCGGTGAAGCGCTCGATCGCTGGCGAGCCAGTGCGCTCCTGAAGGGACTTGCCGAACCTGGCGTCAAGGTCGCGACATTCAGCGGTTGTGGAGGAGTCCATCCATATCGGCGCCCTTTCGCGCGCGAACACGCCCGCAAACGCGTCCACGAGGCAGGAGGGACTCTGCGCCGCGGAAAGGGACGAAAGCGCCGAGGGCCATGCGGAATTGAGGTAGACGCTTCCGTGCTGCTGCCCGTCGCCGCCTATGGCGTCGATCTTCGACGTGTCGAAGGCATCCTTCAGTTTGAGAAGCACCTTGTCCAGCGCGGCCAGCCAAAGACGCGGATCCGCCTCCTTCACAAGCGCATCGTCGTTGGGCAGAAAACCATCCTTGCATTTGAACTCGGGCAGTTCCTTGCCGAAATTGACGGATACGGACGCCGCGACCTTGCCTGCCGCGGCATCCCAGACGAGAGCCTTGACGCTCTGCGTGGACGAGTCTATGCCTAGTGTGTACATCTATTATCTCCTTGTTGGGGATAATTTTACCAAAATAATGCCGAATCTGTCATTACCCAAATGGGTGTCACTGCTTCCAGGCGGTGCCATAGACGTTTTGGTATTCCCCATAGCCGTCAAGCCAATAATTGATCTCGACTACAAAGCCGCCTGTGAAGAAATACGCGACGTATAGTCCGTCGTCGCCGTCTGTGGGCAGGAGATACGCAGTGCCGCTCACGGCCTTGCCGTCGATTTTGCCGGAAAGCGTCACAAGCCCCTTCTCGTCGGCCTTGGCGAAAAGCGTCTTGGTGAACTTCTCCGGGCCAGCAATGCACTCGGGACAGTCAAGCCAGTACGTTGACCCGCTCTTTCTTACAATCATGCCCCGCTTTCCCGCACCCCTGGCGGTTGCGAGCGCATCGGGATCGGTCAGGCGCTTGCGCGCAACCGCGCCGCAGTCAGCATTCCTCCATCCCGAGATGCATGTGCTGCCGCTGCACGAGAATTCGTAGTACGAGCCGTCGAACGAACCGGTGGACGGATCAACTGCGCCGTCGAGGATGTAGTCGTACGTCGTCTTGCCGGACTTCTTCCTCAGCTGCGCACGGACATAGTACGTCCCGTCATATTCGGAGTACGAGACTCCTGTGCCCGTAAGAGACAGTGAACCGACTTTCGCGGAAATCTTTCCGCCGGAGCCGATCGTCAGCGTTATCCTCTTCGACTTGCGCCCCATGGGCGGATCGGCGTAGACGTATTCTTCCTTCTCTTCGTCCCATTCGCCCTCCGTATCCGGAACGCCGGTATGGCCGTAGTACGTGCCGGAGACTCCAGACGGAAGCGGGTTCACGAAGAACGTCGCAGTAGCCGTTTTCGTCTGCTTGCCTTTCGTCAACGTGAACGTCACGCAGTGAACGCCAGGGGCTGTCGGAACACCCGCAAGGCGGCCGTTCTTCCACGAAAGGCCGGCAATGCCGCTAGCCGCCGTTATCTTCCAGCCGCCAAGCGCACTGATCCCCAGCTCCTCCCATGCGGAGGCATCGAAGGTGAAGCCGGCGCTTACCTCATAACGTTTCGCCGCGTCTATCGTGATTATGCCTTCATCGACGATGTTGGGGGTGACCACCTTGATTGTCTTCGTGGACGACTTGCCGGAACGGTTCGTCGCGGTGAGCTTGACGGAATACACACCCGGCTTTGTCGCGCCGGTCTTCACGAGCGCGAAAACATTGTCTCCGTCCTTCACGTAGCTTTCACCCTTCAGGGAAATGCCCTTCGGTAGATTGGATGCCTTCAGAGTCGAATACGACAAGGAGTCGATATATATGTAGTCGTCTTGGCCATCCGCCACATACCAGGTGGAATACTCGGCGTCGATTATTGGAGCATAGTCCTCTGGCTTCCTCACAAAATAAGCTAAGGCATCTACCGCGTCGTCAGGCATCGTGAACGAAAACGTCGGCTTGCGAGAGAATGCGCCTTTCGAATAGTCGCCTCCTTCGTCAATGTCCCACCAGGCCTCCCAGCCAACGAACGTCCAGTTTTTGGCAGGCTTGGCGGCAAGCGTCACCTTGCTGCCGACAGTCTTGTTCCCTCCGCCAGCAACGGTGCCGCTGCCTTTCTTCGTTATCGCGACTGCCCGCGCCCACCTCGCGTAGAAAGTCGTGTCCCTGGATATCTTCGTAGCGGAGGAAATCTTCGTGCCGCCGTTTGGCGCAGTCCACCAGCCCGCGAAGCCATAGCCCTGACGCCTTGGAGTCGGAAGAATGCCGACTGGCTGCTTTGCCACGACATTGCGGTCGTAGAGGTAATCGCCCGCGCCGTCGTAGTTCAAGTCGAAGGCGACGGTGCAGGCCGAGGAATACGCGATCTTCTTCGCAGGGCAATCCTCGAACGCATGACGATGCCGACCGGCGCTCCTTGGATAGTAAATCGTCGAGGTCTTCATCCCGCATTCTTCAAACGCACAGCTTTCGATATACTCGACGCTTTGCGGAAGCGTAACGGTCGAGAGTTTCGGGACATAGTAAAACGACTGGTCGTTGATTGTCGAAAGCCCGGTGCCGAGAATGACCTGCGTCAACTTCTCGCAGCCCTCGAACGCCTCGTATGAAAGTTCCGAAAGCGTCGAGGGAAGGATTATGCCCTTGAACTTGCACCCGGCAAACGCATCGTCGCCGATTTGAGTCACCGACTGGGGAAGAGTGTAGATCGTGGCGGTGCTTTTCCCCGCAGGATAGGAAATGAATCTCGTGCCGTCCTTGGAGAACAGAGCGCCGTTGACGTCCTTGTAGTATTCGTTGTCGGGATCGACCGTTATATTCGTCAGGCTATGGCATTCGAGGAACGCCCCGTCGCCGATCCATTCGACGCCGGAGTGGACGAAGACGGACGAAACGCGCGCCCCTGCGAAAGCCTCGCCTGAGACGGACGTCACGTCTTCTGGAATTTCGAATGCGCCTGTCCTTCCGGCCGGATAGGACACGAGCGTCGAGCCGTCGGCCGAGTACGCTACTCCGCCGACGGATTTGTAGTATGCGTTGCCATCGGCAACAGCTATGCTTTTCATCCCGTAGCAGAAGCAGAATGCTACGCCATCGTATCCGTACGCAGGATGAAGCGTCGACGGAATGGTGATGTCGCCGAGCTTCCTGCAGCCGCAGAACGCATCGTACCCGATGATTGCCAGCCCTTCGGGAAGGGAGACGGATGTCAGCTTGCCGCACTCCTCAAACGCGTAGCTTCCAATTTCCCTCACGCCAGCGGGGATGACGACCGAGGTGATGGCGTTGTTTTCCTCGAAGGCGTAGTCCCCGATTTTCAAAACGGGGTACTTGCCGAGCTTCTTCGGGATGGAAAGCTTTCCCTTCGCGCCCTTTGCCCCGGTGATTACGGCAAACTGGCCATTGTACTCTTCCTCGGTCTCTTCGTCGTACCAGTAGGAACTCACGACATAGTTGTACGTGACGCCCCCAACGGTCGCCGAAGCCGCCAAAGCGAACCTTACGGCGAATAGTGCCGAAAACGCAAGGAAGAAAACTTTTTTCATGGCCAGTTTTACCTTTTATGGTCCGTCATTTGGACGGCGGAGGATTGAACTTGACCGGAGTCCCTGTAACGGTTATCGTCCTTATCATAAAGAACGGGGGAAGCATAAACCCGTGGCTTTCGATGCTCATGCCTACAAGGGCGTCCGCGCCGCTCGCCATCCCCATGGCCGATTTGTACGCCCTGTGCTGCTGGATTCCGAGGCTGCCGCCAAGTCCCAGCACCCATATCTGGTCACTTGACCCTGTAACGTCGCTGCCCGACACAGTGTAGCCTTGAGGTGGCACAGGCACGGAGGACGGCTTGAATGCCACAGGAGAGGTCGCACAGCCGCAGGCTGCAAACAGTGAGGCCACTGCAGCTACTTTTATCATCATGTTCATGTTATGGTTCCTCTTTGATGTTGTTGATCAGCGGCATCATGTAAGGATCTCTGCCCCGCATGAACCGCCTTTACGTCAAGGATTATACCAAACCGAAGCAGCAAAAGGCAAGCCCCCAACAATTTGGAGGTTCCACAATTTTACTTTGGGCTGCCGAACCTTTGCGCCCCCCCCCCCCGCGAGAGCCCAAACGCTCGGAGTTCAATTACAAACCAGAATGGTGCCTGCGCAGACACCGCACAGGAAATCCTTCGCGCCGACAAGATATCGCTTGCGAAGCCATGCCGCGAGCAGGGCAAGCGCGACAGGGAATAGAGACCAGACACTAAGCGCGATCGGTCCGATACGCACAAAGGCGCACGACCCCTCGACCGCAGGCTGCGAGCACGCAATAATCCAGAGCGCTACCCATCCAGAGAATAGGAACGGCGCCGCCTTCAGCAATCGTTTCCATCCCGCAGCCACAGCCAGCAACGCTGCACAAACGCCAGCAATGTTCCATACAACCTGACGTTTGAACCACCAGCGCGAGGCAACGCCGCCGACATCATGCAGTCTATCTGGGCAGCACCAGCAGAACACAAGCCCCATCGCCGCGAGCCCCGCAACCGCCGTGAGCATCAGCACAACCGGAACGAAATACTTCTTATTCACCTTGCCATTTCCTTTTTAGAGGGTTTACGATGTCGCCGATTATAGCACCATCGCCCTCTCAAAAGGTATCCGCCAATGCGACTTTCCACCATTCAGTATCTTCCCGTCCGCTTCTCAGATAGGGTCTTACCACCGGGCAATGGTAGGGGCCGACCACCGGGCGGCCCGCACCCTGTCTGACAACATACTCATGCTTTTGAAGCGTCGACAATCTGAAATCTTCCGATGCTCTTTTCCTGAAGCTCAATCTTCTCCTTCATCGTCCGACGAATCGGCGTAGTTTCCTCAATGGCATCCAAGAGGTCTTGCTGCGTGACTTTCGATTGACATTCCTTGCCTTCTCGATCTCCCCGAATAAATGCGCTCTCTACAGCCATCTTGACAATTGATTCTATATCCGCCCCAGAATACTCGGCGATGCCCTTTTCACCTGCCGTCTTGTGAACAAGCTCATCGATGTCAAGCCCTTGCTTTTTGGGATTCTGCTTGCGCTTCTTGAGTTGTATTTCGAAAATTTGGCGTCTCTCTACATCCGACGGGAGCTTTACCGAGAAGATTTCGTCAAACCGTCCCTTGCGCAGAAATTCCGGAGGCAGACCCGTTATGTCATTTGCCGTCGCAACAACATAGACGGTTGAACTCTTCTCCTGCAACCATGTAAGAAAATGACCAAAAAGACGCGTCGTAATGCCGCCATCGCCCCCTGACCTTCCCAGACCTGCGAACGCCTTTTCAATCTCGTCTATCCACAATACGCATGGTGCCGCCGCCTCGGCCTGGCGGATGGCCCGTCGAAGATTCTCCTCGCTCTCGCCGACATACTTCCCCATCAAGCGTCCAATATCCAAACGGAAAAGAGGCACATTGAACATTTTTGCGGACACCTTTGCGGCAAGACTCTTCCCGCACCCCGGCAACCCCACTATGAGGACGCCCTTGGGCATGTCCACACCAGCCTCCAAGGCCGATGCAAGATTCTTGAAGATGATTGCCTTTCTGTTCAAATACTCCTTCAGCATCTTGAGTCCGCCGATAGACTCCACCTTGAGTTCCGTGACAACTGCCTCAAGGAGTCCTCCCTTTCGGATTGCTTGCTCTTTTTCTTTAAGAATGAGAGGTATGTCTTCTTTCGTTACAGAGCCGCCATTTTGATAGGCCAAATTCAGTATCTGGCAAATTTCAAAGTCGCTCAATCCGTTGAACGCAAGAGAAAGTTCTTTGAGAGTCCTCTCATCAATCAGGAATTTATAGCTATTCGCATAATCTTTTATTGTGTCCTCTATCTTCTCACGCGACGGATATTCCATGTCAAAGACTGTGATTAGTTTGTCCAACTCCGGCGGAATCGTCAATACAGTGGACACAATGATGACAGGGACCCAGTAGTCTGGTGCATGCATGGTCCTCTCTGCAATGAGCTTTAACCGCGCGACGATTTCCGGCAATCCGATTTCGCCATGGACATCTTTCAGGACAAGAACTTTTCGCTTCGGCAGGTCGCTTATATACTCATCAAGAAATTTAGCCAACCTTGCCGAACAAGGCTGTTCAGGTACACGTTCATGGCGTGGCATTTTTGTCTTAAAATGCACCGCGCCCTTGCCGTTATTGTACTCGACAACGCAATTCTCGTCGTTGACCGCCTCACGAATAAGCGCATCAACGGCATGGAAGTCAAAGTCATTGATATAAAGAACTGGGCGAAACGAGTCGAGCAAGTCCCGCAACTCCTGTGATTTTCTATTCGCCATCGTTCGGCACCTCTATGTAGGCAAGAAATAGCTCCGAAAAAGCAGATATTTTGTCTTTCGACCTGACATCCAACCCATTGAAAACATGATAGTTGCCGTTCAACTTATCGCCCTCGAATTGATCTTTCTCTTTATCAGCACCAAAGTCACTAACAACATAGTTAACATCCCAAAGCAGAAGAACTTTCGTTCCGGCTTGCACAATCGACTCCCAAGACCTGCGCTTCGTCTCTTTTCTGTAAACTTTAATGGGGGCATTGTCACCAGATACTAGATAAGGATGTTCTTTCTCTAAATCAGTGTACCAATTAAGCAATAACGTCGGCTCACAGTTTTGAGATTTAAGAACAACAAATCCCTTGAATATGTCAGGTAAATCATCCTTGTATTTCTGCCCTTCCGGCAATGTCAGCAACGCTAGTGCCCCCAATGGACATTTCTTTTTCAAGAATCCAATAAAATGAAACTCGTCAAGCCTTGATAGACCACCATATAATTGAAGCATTTGCGCTACGTACTTTCGAAGAGCCTTCAGGTTTTCTCTCATTTCAAGCAGCCTCGACTTGTCCTTTTTGAATTCATCAACCAATCCAGAGGCTTTAATTTTATATGCGTCAATCCACTTACGCGCACACATCTTATCCTGCAGCATTTTTTCTGGACTTATAACGCAATCACGAACAAAGGCATCCACCACATCATTGTCAATCTCCATGTCAAATGCATCAAGGAGCGGTGTGGCAATATCCGCCACGGCCTTCCCGTGGCCGTCCTCAAAGAGCTTTTTCATTTTTTCGGCCCGATTCGCTTCCACCTCATCCTGACATTCCAACCACCGATGCAACGTGCCATTCCTGAAATAGCCTATCAAATCATCAAATGCGATCTTGCGGTCCATAAGACAATCCCGAAGTTCTTTGACGGAATGAACAGTGACAAAATTGTCGCCTCCCCTTGGATCGGGGAAACGGAGATTAAATCTCATGCGTTTAAGTTCCATATCGTCACCTTTAAGATATTGTCGTCAATCATCCGAAAATACTTGCAAACACTCTTCCTGCGGCTTGAACCAAACCTACTACAGTGTTCTTAACATAGTTGGCAATTGCCTTGGAGCCTTCAACAATGACATTGCGGACGACTTTGCCAACAGCGCAGCCAACGAATTTGCCAACTTTCTTCCCAATCTCCTCGCCAAGTTTCTCTCCTTTTTCTCCGAACAGAGAACCAATTGCACCTCCAGTGTGTTTGCCAAGCATGGTACATACCGCCACACATGCCGATTCCGACGCCTCTTCTGCAGCTTCCTCTTCCGTTATCTTATTTTCCCCGAGTCGCTTGAGTGTCTTGAGCCTATCCACATATTCACAGGCCTTGACCGCCACTTCGTATGCAGAAACGGACTTCGCTTCCTTGCCAAAGCACCCCGCTCGCGCGGCCTTTACTGCTCCAACCGCGATTGGAACAGCAAGACCTTTTTCATCACCGACTTGTTCGTCAAGTTGCCTATCTACATAAGCCGAAAGTTCTTTATCAAAGTGGAGACCATTGGATTCAGCCTCCACCGCCCCCTCATGAACACTCTCTGCAAACTTAACTGTTTCGTCCAAGCCTCTTTCCTGGACAGCCTTCGTTGCTTCCTGGATAGTCATTGTGCCACCTCCGCTTTCTTATGCGCAATAAACGCCGCGCTGCTTTTACCCTTTGCTCTCGCCGCCTTGTAGTCAGACTTCATCTGTGCGTAATCCTTAATGGCAGCACAAATGTCCCTGGCATCCGCTTTTGCCTCGTCATTATCGCCAAGCTCCTGCGTAGCCCAGTCTTCATCACACATGCTGTCAGGCTTGTCTATGAATTTCTTGACAGTTGTTGCAATCATGTCAGCAACTGCATCTTTTGATGTATCTGTCATGCTTTGTTCCTTTTCCTTTGTGGTTTATGTCCAGGCTTATAGGTTTTTCTGCGAAAATCTGCCAACAAAACCATCCGCGAGGTGTGTGCGTTGATTAGCGCACTATCGATCAGCACATCACCCTCAGAAAGGTGTCGTGCATTTCCCATTTCTTCTGCTCGAAGTTGTACGACGTCATCGGCGGAGGCACGTTCGTGCCGTTGGCGCGGTGCGCCCAGTAGCAGTTGCCGCGCATCACGACAAAGCCCTCCGGACCATATCCGACGAGTCTGTCGCAGTTCATGTGTACGAGCAATACGCCGCGTGCGTCGTACACGTCGGCATACCCGTTTTTGTATTCAGCCCTTCCAACCTGCCTCATTTCAAGACTCTCCCTTTGCTGGACTCAGTTGGCGCGCTCACCCTACGTCGGTCGTGTTCTCCTGTTCCTTGCGCCATGCGCGATAGCGGGCGAGATCCCCTCCGGAAAGCTTCAGCACTACCGCAATAACGGCAGCGTCATCGATAAATCCTGCAATCGGAATGAAATCCGGTATCACGTCAAGGGGAGTCAGCACATACAGCAGCGCTCCTGTCAGCGCGGCAATCGTGCTCCACGGGGTTTCGGTATACCTGCCAGTGACACGATTCCTGAGCAGTTCGAAGATGTCACATACGTCATCCCAGTATTGCTTCAGGACCTCGACGTTCTTGAAGAAACCCTTCATCTTGTCTTCCTTGCCGACCATGTCGGCGACATCGTCCTCGCTCACCTTGCGCGAGTACTTCTTCGCCTCCTCTGCGGCCTCTTCTTCGCTTATGCCGGTCTTATGCTCTTCTGCCATGATGTCCTCGCTTTCATTATTATTCCCAAGCCGTATCATCCAGCTAGTGCAACTGCCTTGCGTCTAAGCATATTATATCAAATTCCAGTCGCTTTCGGCGCAAAGAATTCGGCCATTGGGAATGTCTCCATGTTGCCCTCGGCTCCTGGCTGTCCGTTAACGAACTCGCTCAACGAGACTTCCATGGGTCGTCCGTTCCCGCGCCGCAGCTTCTCCATAGCCTCGCGCTGGCGGCGCGTGATGATGCGCGGCTGAGGTCCCTTGATGCGCGGGTCGTTGTGCGTCGACGGCCAGATCTCGTAGCCGCAGAGGTTGAGAAGCCATTCGTGGAACGGCTTTCCACAGCGTTGAACGCCCTGCTTCATCCGCATATATTGCATCATGCTCATGTCTCCTATGGACGGCCGGAATGCATATTGGATTCCGATGATGCAGAGTATAGCACGTGCGGTCTCGCGAAAGGTAGCCGTCGAGGCGACTTCTCAGCGTTCGCCAAGAGGCTTTTCGCCGAACTCGAAGAGCGCGGAGTTCACGCCGAGGATGTCCCAGTCCGCGTTCGCAAGATAGAATCGCACGATCGCGTCGCGGCGGGAGGACGGCGAAAAGGCGTAGCCCGCGCTCGAAAGGAACTCGTCGGCCTCCTCCGGCGTCATTCTGAACCCGACCGCGAGCGCAAGAGCGGTATCCTTGCTGGGCCTACGCCCGCCCGATCCGCTGCGGAGCTTCGCCCACACCTGCTTCGCCACTCCCGCGCCCTTGTAGACCGCCACCGGATCAAGCCCTTTGCGCTCGAGCCAGCGATTGAGCTCGTTCGCAAAAGGCTCCTCGCGCATCGACTCCATCTTCGCTGCGAGGGTGGCAGATGCCGTCGGCGAAAGGCGGCGAGGAATGAGTTTGTCAAGAAGTGAGGCGGTGAAGCCGGCCCCTTCGTTTACCACGACACATGGAACATCGTCCGAGGAAGAGGTCTCGTCTACATGCTCCTTGAGCCACTTTTCTATTCTCTTCCGCACATCCGGCGGTATCGGACATAACTCAGACATATCATGAAACATATCGTAGCCGCTTCAAGCGCTCCTATTTTAGGTTTTGCCTTCTCC
Source organism: Lentisphaerota bacterium (assembly GCA_015061665.1). Lineage (GTDB taxonomy): Bacteria > Verrucomicrobiota > Kiritimatiellia > RFP12 > UBA1067 > UBA1067. Next base: position 297 of record SUWC01000010.1, on the reverse strand, counting down.
GCCGATTCTTCTACACCGACGGAACAGTTAAATTATATCAAAAAAGGTTCATCGAAGAAATAATGCCAATGCCTGGAATATCCCAACCTTTGGGAAACGCTACCGAGCCCTCGGAGGGCCTTGCGCGTTTTTGCGGGCTTCGGAGGGTTTTTGGAGTATGTTTTGCCGCAAATGCGAGTGCCGTCATCCCGTCAGCAGCTCGAACTCCATCTGCAAGTCGCCGCATTCCTCTCGCGGGCACTTCCATCCGCGCCACTTCCCGTGGCGCACGAAGAGCCAGCGGAGGCCGTCCGCGAT
>SUWC01000103.1 GCA_015061665.1 Lentisphaerota bacterium | reverse complement strand
CTAAGGAGTCAGCCCCTCAGGGGGCGATGGTGAAACACGAGGCTTGCCTCGTGCATCAAGTTCGCCGAACTCGCATCAATGTGTTCCACGTCCCTTCCGAATCGCCGGAAGCATTGGCATCGGTATTGATCGAAACCCTCGGCTGCAAGGCTGGGGGTTTTTGTTTATGCCCGTCATGAAGGCGGAGAACAGGAGAGACGCCATGATATCGTTTGTTTCGCGCCACTGGGGCGTAATTGCGACAGTCGGAATGCTGCTCGCGAGCAATCTCTTCATGACATTTGCGTGGTATTGGCATCTCCGCCTCCAGAAGCCCGGCAGCGCAGGCTGGCCGCTGATTGCAATCGTCTTCGTCAGCTGGCTCATAGCGCTCGTCGAGTACATGATCGCCGTGCCTGCGAACAGGCTCGGTGCGGCGTCCGGGCTCAACGTCGCCCAGCTCAAGATCATACAGGAGGTCGTTACCGTTTGCGTGTTCGTCCCGTTCCTTCTCCTGTTCATGGGCGAGAAGTGGCGCTGGGACTACCTATGGGCTCTTCTTTGCATGGTCGGCGCAGTGTATTTCGTCAACCGCAGCCGTTTGTGAAATTCACCCCGCACTTATTTTGGTATAATACTTCCAATGAAAGCGAAAACGTTTGTAGACCAGGTTGAGGTAATCGTCCGCTCCGGCAAGGGCGGCGATGGATCCTCGTCGATGCGCCGCGAGGCACTTGTCGAGTTCGGCGGTCCCGACGGTGGCGACGGCGGACGCGGCGGCGATGTCGTGTTCGTGGCGTCCGAGCACGTCAATTCCCTGCTGTCCTTCTACTACGATCCGAAGTGCTTCGCCCAGGACGGCGGCAACGGACAGAGCCAGAAGATGTTCGGCAAGCGCGGCAAGGACCTTGTCGTTCCCGTTCCCCTCGGCACCGAGGTCTACGATGCGCTTACGGATCTTCTTGTTGCGGACATCACCGAGCCCGGGCAGCGCGTCATCGTCGCTAAGGGCGGCGCGGGCGGCTATGGGAACGTCCACTTCAAGTCGTCCGTCAACCAGGCCCCGACCGAGCATACGCCAGGCGGCGAGCCCGAGGAGCGGCGCCTGAGGCTCGAGCTGAAGACGATTGCAGACGCCGGGCTCCTCGGATTCCCCAACGCGGGCAAGAGTTCGCTTCTTTCATCCCTTTCTTCCGCAACGCCGAAGATCGCGAACTATCCGTTCACAACGCTGAACCCGATGGTCGGCACCATAGTCTACGACGACTTCGCAAAGATCGCCATGGCCGACGTCCCCGGCATAATCGAGGGCGCGGCGAAGGGCGTCGGACTCGGGCTCGCCTTCCTGAAGCATCTTGAGCGCTCGAAGGTCCTCGTCTATGTGATCGACATGGCCGGGACGGACAACCGCAATCCCTGGGACGACTACAGCGTCCTCAAGAAGGAGATAGACGAGTATTCGTCCGAGCTGGCGGAGCGTCCGTTCCTCGTCGTCGCGAACAAGATGGACGAACCGCAGTCGGCGGAGAACATCGTCCGCTTCCGCGAGGAGACGGGCGTCGCGCCGATCGAGATATCGTGCGCCTCTGGTGACGGGCTGGACAAGTTCAAGGCCGAGCTGCGCAAGATCGTAAATCCAAAGACGAAGTTCCACCATACGCACGCAGCCGCGCCAGACGTCGCGGAGATGCCAGATACGACGGGCGACGAGATTCCGGCCGACGCGCTGCGCTTCGCTACGTTCCTGAAGCTTGAAAAGCCGAAGGAGAAGTCGCATCCGAGCCGCGGAAACATTCACTAAGGAGAAAAGCGATGAAGAAATGGAATGTCGCGTCCATTCGCGCCGCGAAGGGACATGTCAAGCTCGGCTGCTGCACGGCCTACGACGCCTGCTTCGCGCGACTTGCGGACGAAGCAGGAGTGCCGATGATACTTGTGGGCGACTCGATGGGCAACAACGTGCTCGGTTTCGAGACGACGCTGCCCGTCCGCATGGAGCAGACGCTTTCGGCGACAGCGGCCGTCGCGCGCGGCGCGAAGGACGCGCTTGTGGTGGCCGACCTTCCCTTCGGTTCGTACCAGTGCGGCGAGGATGCGGCGATGGCGAACGCCGTCGAGTGCCTGAAGGCAGGCGCGGACGCCGTCAAGCTCGAGGGCGCGAGCGAACGCGTCTGCGCCTTCATCAGGCGCCTGACCGAGGCTGGAATCCCCGTTCTCGCGCACGTCGGAATGATGCCGCAGTCCGTCAACGCGTACGGCGGCTGGAAGAAGCAGGGCAAGACTCGCGAGGAGGCCGATCGCGTCCTTGCTGACGCAAAGGCCGTCGAGGCGGCAGGCGCGTTCGCCGTGACGCTGGAGTGCATCCCCTCCGACCTGGCGGCCGAGATAACCGCCGCGCTTTCGATAGTGACCGTCGGCATCGGCGCAGGGCCCGTATGCGACGCGCAGTGGCTCGTGATGCACGATCTTCTCGGACTGAACGAGCGCGTTCCTCCCTTTGTAAAGAAGTACGCCGATCTTGCGTCCGCCGTGCGCGGCGCTTTTGCAGCGTATGTCCAGGAGGTTGCCGGCGGGGCGTTTCCTTCGAAGTAGGAAGAAAGTGGGAATTCTAAATGAGCAACAACGCTGTATCCCTTCAAGATGTCAAGGCCAGGATTCTCGATGGCGGCGAGGCGACCGAAGCGGAAGTGATTTCGATCCTCCGTTCGACGCCGCACGATGCGCTGTTCGAGGCCGCGCATGAAATAACCGAGCGCTTCAAGTCCGCAAAGTTCGACTTCTGCGCGATAATAAACGCGAGAAGCGGACGCTGCAGCGAGAACTGCAAGTGGTGTGCGCAGTCGGCGCACTGGAAGACGGGATGCGCGGAGCACGGCTGGGTCGGCGGGGCGGAATGCGCCAAGGCTGCCTGCTCTGCCGAGAAGAACGGCGTTGGGCGCATCGGAATCGTGACTTCGGGCAAGGGGCAGACCCCGTCGCAGATTGACGAGATATGCGAGGCGCTGCGCGAGATGCGCAATGTTTCGAAGATTAGCCTCTGCGCGTCGCTCGGAATCGTTGACGAAGACGGTCTGCGCAAGCTCAAGGAGGCCGGTCTCCAGCGTCTTCACTGCAATCTCGAGACCGCCCCGTCGCGCTTTCCGTCGCTCTGCTCGACGCACACGGTTGCGGAGAAGAAGGCGACCATTGCCGCCGCTCGAAGGCTTGGCTTCGAGGTCTGCTGCGGTGGAATACTCGGCATGGGCGAGACGGACGAGCAGCTTGTCGAGTTCGCCTTCGCGCTCAAGGAGATCGCGCCCGATTCGATTCCGATGAATTTCCTCGACCCGATAAAGGGCACGCCACTTGGCGACAGCGAGTTCCTGTCCATGGACCGCATCCTTACCGCGATCGCCGTCATGCGCATCGTCAACCCGCACACCCCGCTGCGCTTTGCGGGCGGACGACGCAGGCTTTCCGACGCAGACGCGGCGAGGTGCATCTACGTCGGCATAGACGCGGGCATACAGGGTCCGCTCCTCACGACGCCCGGCTCGGACTATGCCGACGACCGCCACCTGGCCGCGCAGGCGGGGTACAATGTTTAGCAATCCTATGAAGAAGAGAATATCCATACTATTCGTCCTTTCTCTCTCGGCGGCATCGTTCGCGTTCCTCGCGTTCGCCAACAACATCTGCGCGATCGCCAGGTGGTGGTCCGCATTCGCCTCGTCCGGCGGGGACACAGCAGGAATGCCTAATTTCGTCGGAGGTTTTCTGCCCTGGCTTGACTGGTCCGTCGTCGACTACTCGTCTGTCACGACGCTGATTCCCGCGCTCGGCTTCACGTGCATGACGATTGCGCTTGGACGGATGCTCGCTGGCAGGCGTATGCGCGCCGGAGACTTTCCGTTCTTCCGCGGGTCGGACCAGCTGAACGTCGCGCTGGGGCTCTTCGGCACGCTCTGGGGTATAATCGTCATCGGCTACTTCAGGCTCGACACGGTTTCGATGGCCAACCTCATGCACTGCCTCCACACGGCTCTCTTTTCCACGCTCATGGCGGTCGTCTGGGTTTTCATGGTCGACCGTCCGCTTATCCGTCCGCTCTTCACGCGCCTGCTGGAGAAGAGCGGCCTTGCCGAGACCGATGACGGAGATCTTGCCCAAGCCGTAGACCGGCTCGTCGTCCGACTGGGCGCTGCGTCGGACGCGTTCGACCGCCGCCAGCGCGAGTTCGAAGAGGCGTCCGCCAGGCGTCATGCGCAGTTCGAGGCCGACTTCGAGAGGAGGCTTGCTGCGTATCAGCAGGAATTCGACGCGCGCCAGAAGGAGTACGTCGAGTTCTTCCGTCGGCGCATTGACGAGCTCGAGCGCCGGGCGGCGACGGCAGAAGGCAAGCTTAGGAAAGTCGCAGAGGCGGTGATCTGATGACGGAGTCGGACAAGCGCGCCCTCCAGCGGCTGGCGGGCGGTGATGCGGGGCCGCGCGCATCCGTCGACGACCTGCAGGGGCTTCTGCTCCAGGTCGTTTTCGCATTGCTGATGATATTCATGATCGCATGCTTTCTTTTTGTCAAGACGACGAAGAAGGCCCAGGAGGAGCAGGTCCTCGACCTTAACAGGCAGAAGCTCGTCCTTGCGCTTGAGAAGACGGCAGAGGACAGGCGCATCCGCTACGGACTCAACGCGCTCATGACGCAGGGGACGGACGGTTCGCGCACGTTCGAGCCCGACGAGTGCGTCCAGGGCGGTGCGATACGGCTTGCCCCCGCTGCGAAGTCGGCGTTCGCGTCCGGCTGCCGCGCGGCGTTCTCGGACTACTCCGACGCGTCCGCAAACATGGCGTCGTGGCGCGCGGACGTCTTCTCGTCCGCTCAGCTGTCCGAGGGCGATCTCGACGACGGACTGAGGCAGTGGCTCGACGGCGCCATTGCGACGTCGGTGGAAAACGTCCGCCTTGACGTCCGCGGCGTTCAGCGTTCGCTTGCCGCGCGCCTTCAGCGCCAGTGGATAGAGAATCCGTCGTCGCTCGGAGACCTGGGCGATGCAGGCGAGATAGCCGACCGCCTTAAGAAAGAGTCGCTGAGGCTTGTTTCCGAAGCGGCCGAATCGGAGGTTCTGCCGTGAACATTGCAGTGCTGCTGCTTGCCGCCGCGCTTTCGGCGGGGAATGCCGAGTTCGACGAGACCGCCAGGGCTGGCGCGTACGAGATTGCGGTCGGACGTTTTGTCGAAGAGGTGTCGCAGAAGGGCCCCGGAGAAGGCCTGCTGGCAAAGGCAATGCTGTCCGACCCTGCCGCCTTTGCGTCTGCGGACGCGTCGAAGGACAAGGCGCGGGAGCTGTATTTCAAGCTGGTCGCCGATGCAGTAGAGATCGAGCGCGGCAAGATCGCGGAGCGGCTGGGCATCACCGTCGCTGATTCTGCGGGCTCAAAGCCGGCATTTGCCGACCGCCAGCGCGAGGCAGCGCAGAAATCGTTCGAGGCGCGCTATGCCGCGGAGCGAAAGGCGGCGTGCGATGCGCAGGCGAAGGAGCTAGTCGGCGCGACGCGTCCAACCGAGGCCGAAGTGGAAGAAATGTCGGACGCCGATCTTGCGGCGAAGATGATGGAGCGAATCGTCGCAGTTCAGTCCAGCCCGGTCTTCGAGGAAAACAGGTCCTACATATCGGAGACGATGGTCAAGCCCGTGATTGAGTCCGCAAGGGAAGAGCAGCGCCATCAGCGCGAATACGTGAAGCGCGCGCGAAGCGAGGTCGCGTCGCCCTCCAAGATGGCGGAGGAGTTCAGGTCTCGCCTTGCCGCGAACGTAGTCGAGAGGGCGAAGGGAAGGCCTGCGGACATGGCGTGGGGCGTCTTTCCGTCCGTCGTCTCCAAGACTCTGCCCGAGGCCGTCGAGCGCCGGATGGTCGAGCGGCTTTCTTCGCGCGTCGACGGCGTCAAGGTGTCCGTCGCGGTCGATGACGTGATCAAGGAAATAGAGTCCGATCCGCAGGGGCACGTCAAGGCGTCCGAAAGCGAAAGGCGCTTTTTCGAGGCGTATTCCGCGGGCGCGCTCGCGACGGCGTTTTCGGACGTTGTCTCGGATGCGCCGGAAGCGGACAGGTCGGAGGTGGAGTCGTATCTGCGCAATCGCCTCCATGCGGGTTCCGTTTCCAAGGCGGTCGAGAGGCTTGTCCGCCGCGAGGTCATGCCGAAGTGGCGCGAGGCGAGGCGCGAGGCGGCGGACCGCATGGCCGCCGAGATTTGGCCTTCGCTGGACGACCGGACGTGGTATCCTCCGTCCGAGCTTGCCGATGAAACAGCAGCGCGAAGCGACTACGCGTCCGCAGTCAGGGCCTGGCGCAAGATGGACGGAATGTCCGCGCTTGCATCTGCGTCGGGCGGCAGGGTTGTGCTGGAGGAGGCCGAGGCGAAGGCGGACGATGCCGTGGCCAAGGCGTTCGACCTTGCGCGCAGCGCGATAGCTGCGCAGAACGCGATTGTCGACGGGAGCCATGCGGAAGTCCTAGCCGTTGCGCGCGAGCGGAAGGAGAGCTTCTGGAGGCGCACGCCGACGATGAAGGATGTCGTCGATATGCTGACTCATGCGACCGAGGAGAAGTGGGGCGCGACGCGTGTTGCCACGCTGTGGCCCGACGGCAACGCGCCGTCCAACGCGTCCGAGCAGCACCGCGAGCTGTTCCCCAGCGTGCGCAGGAAGATCGAGCTCCTGTCGAAGCTGATCATCGAGGAGATGGAGCAGCCGCAGCCAGAGGAGCCGACGCCGGAGGAGCTGGAGGAGCTGGAGGAGATCGCGCTTTCGGTTGTCCGCAGGGACGGCAAGGTGGAGGTCAGCCTCAAGCGCGGCGGAGAAGACGTCGCGACGGAGTCCGTTCCCGCGACCGCAGACGAATTCAGGAAAGCGATGCGAAGGATGTCCGACAGGATAAGCTCCGATGTCCTTCGTCTCCAATGAGGTAGCGCCATGTTCTTCTTCCGGCTGATATTCATATTTTTCCCCTTGTTTCTGTTCCTGCTCGTCGTGGCGGGATTTCTGCTTCCGGTGTGCCGCGCGTACAACGTCGGAAGGCGTGCGCGCGCGGGACTTGTGGTCGCGCTGCTCGTCTGCTACTCGAAGTTCGCGTTCTTCCTCGTTTTGGGCGGTAACGATTTCAATCCTGATTTGCCTTGCGCCCTGATCTGGGTCTGGAACTGGCTTTATTCCGGCGCGATGATACTTGCGTGCCTGATGGTGGTGCTATGCTTTGTCCCAGCCCGCGTGAAGGCGTGGCTTCTTCCGTCGCTGGCCTGGACGCTTGCCGCGTGGGGTGTATGGAACGGCGTAAAGGTTCCGCATCTCCACGAGATCGAGGTTGTGTGCGACGGGCTGCCGGAGTCGCTCGACGGCTACCGAATCGTCCAGATCGCCGACATACACGTTTCCTCCGCCGCGCAGCGCTGGCGCACTGAGGCGGTAGTCGCAGTCGCGAACGCTGCGAACGCAGACCTTGCCGTCTGCACGGGCGATATAGTCGACGGACCAGTCGCACTGCGGGCGGACGACGTTGCTCCGCTTTCTGGGCTCAAGGCGAAGGACGGCGTCTGGTTCGTCACGGGCAACCACGAGTTCTACGGCGAAGCCCTGTGGCGCGAGGCGTTCGACCGGTTCGGCTTCACGTTCCTCCGGAACGGCTGCGTTTTCCCGCGAGAGGGGCTTGCGCTCGGGGGGCTTGATGACGAGGCGATGTGCCGTTTGGTGTATGCGGGGCTGCCGGAGCCTGAGCCAAGCGAGGTGTTTTCCGACGCGACCAACGGGGAGTTTCGCGTTTTGCTGCAGCACCGTCCCGAGTATTTCCGCGACAACGTCCGTTTCCACGGCGTCGGGCTGCAGCTTTCTGGACACACCCACGGCGGCGTCATGCCGGGATTCGCGCAGCTGATTGCGCTTATGAACGGCGGGTTCGTCAAAGGGCTCTACCGTCACTCCGCAAAGGACCGCAGCGGCTGGCTGTACGTGTCGCCTGGCTGCGGACAGTGGGCGGGATTTCCGATCAGGTTTTTCGACGATCCCGAGGTTTCGCTACTTGTCCTTCGCCACCCTCGCGCGCTCCCGATTCTTTGACTCCTTTGACTCGCGCGGGGACAGACCCCGCGAAAGTCTCAATGCGATAGATCGCATCTCCAAATTATCCCTCTTCCCTCTTCCCTCCCTCTTTCCCTCTCTGCCATTCGTCGTCGAGTTTTGTAGTCTTCAGGCAGTCGAATGCATTGTGGCTGATAATTCGCGAGCCTCTATTCAATAGCCGCTTTCAGTGTCGCCGAAGGCGTTTCAGAGCATTCCGTGGTCAAAATTTCCACTGGGACACGATGGGGTCGGGTACACCCCATCGTAACACGCGCCCGATTTGTTTGATTTAGTGCGAGTGATGCGAATGTCCGTCCCGGTGTGTCCGGCCTAGGGCTTGGTGGTGACGGGGTTGACCTGGACGGGGACATTGGTGTCTTCGCCCTTGTTGTCGGCCGCCTGCGTGGTCTGCGATATGACCGCGATGCCGGGGATGCCGAAGGCGTATACGCCCATCGTCTGCGTCTTGTCGCTGGGCGTCAGCGAAGAGCATCCGCTCGCCGAGAACGAGACGATGCCGCCGCCGACGGCCCCGATTATCACGGGCTTGAGCGCGTTCCATATCTGAATAGCCAATGTCTTCC
>SUWC01000102.1 GCA_015061665.1 Lentisphaerota bacterium | reverse complement strand
CGAGGCGTCCGCCGCGCATGTCGAAAAGCGTCTTCTCGGCGAATGGAGGCAAGGGCAGTCTTCCGACGATCTTTATCGAGGACGCCTTTATGCCGGGCGCAAACGCCAGCGGCGTCGCGACGCCCTTCACCTCGATGACGTCTCCAAGCCTGAACGAGTCCGCGCCGTTGATGTGCGCGATCGGCATGAGCTGCATCTCGCCTGAGAAGTATATCCCCCTGCCGTTGGGGTCGTCTACGGCGGCAAAGACGCCCGAGGACTCGCGCCACCCCACGACCTGCGTGACGACGCCGGTCGCGCAGACGTCGCCGCCATTGGCGGCCTCCGTCCTCGTTAGCGCGGCTACATCCGAGAAGGACATGGCCGCAAGCAGTATACATGTAGCAGTCATGTCCCTATTTTACCAAATATTCTGTGAATTTTGGAGACGCGGCTTGAATTCGCACTGCCTCGCCGTTACCTTTGGAGACGCGGCTTCCAGCCGCGTCCGCCCTATTCGCGACACATCCACACACTTGACGCGGCTTCCAGCCGCGTTGCTTCGCTACCTTATGTTCACGGCGAACCCGCTCTTGACGTACGGACGGAACTCGACCACATTGGCCGCCGAGCGGCTCAAGCGCGCAATCCAAGCCCCGTGCTTCGCGCTTCCATCCGGCGCATATCCGCCGTTCTCGGTTGCGACCGCTCCGCTGAGCGAATTCGCCGCGAACATCGTGAAGCGCGGCAGATTCGCAAGAGACGCCTTCGTCACGGCAGGAAGGCCCTCGGGATTCGTGACGCCGAACACGACGTTCGCGAGGTCGACATCACGCGCAATCGTCAGCTTGCGCATGGAGTAGGTCGTAGTCTCCTCCTGCGTCTGTTCGTCCGTAGTCGTCGTCGCGATGTACTCCTGCTTGATCGCAGCGCCAGGCTCGAACGCGAACTGGTGGCGCACCGTGACGTCGCCGCCGACGAAACCATTCTTATAGGACTGGGTATCATTGTCCCAGCCGCAGCCCAGACTTTCCGACGAGCCGATGCTGGCACCTGCCTTTACAGTCACATTGACATCGGCATCGTCGCCGTTGTTGTTCTCGCCGGTGAACTCGACGTGTCCCCCTTCAACGACGAGGTTGTGCGCCTTCGTGAGGCCATAGACGAGCGTCCCTTCGCCGACCTTCTTGATTGTAAGCCCCGCGCAGCCGACCGTGGCGCCGTCTATAGACTCACTGCCTTCGGCGCGCGTATAGACCCCACAACCAAGTCCCTGGTAGTTGTCGCGTATCGTTCCGCTAGTCACCTCGATTGTCAGATTCTCTGTCCCATACGGAAGATACAACCCCGTTCCAAAGCTCTCCAGCATTGCGACATTGCCAAACGAAACGGTCGCGTTGTCGAAGAGCAGTTGTATGCGTCCGTTTAACTCAGACCTGTAGGCGGACGAAAACAGAGACTCGGGCGTGCAGAAGCACTTCTCCCCGCCAACGCCACTCCAGTAATCATTGACAGCCACCGTTCCCATGACTCCGCGGAAACCGGAGTTGTCGCCATACAGCTTCACGCCGTAGCGGAGCTTCAGGTAGCCGCCGCCGGTAATGTCTGCGGTGACGACGACGGGAGCATTCGGAGACTGTGATGATCCTCCTATCTGGGAATCAAAGTACTCGACGTAGTTAACGCCCGTATCCGGACTCTGCGAGCACGCCGCAACAATGCAGAGCTCCTTGCAGGCAATCCTGGCACTGCCGTCGTGACGGACCGAGGTAAGCATCGCGCGCTTAAGGGCAAGCGTACCCTCTCCGGTAATCTCCTGCATCTCGAGCCTCGGCTTGGCACTCCACTCGGCCGTAGTGCTGAGAGTCACAGTTGCTCCTGCCGCTATAGTTACATTGGATGCCGTGGCGACAGCAACGCTGTCATCAAGATAAATGTAGGCGCTTCTTTCAAAGACAGCAGTCTGCGTTGCAGTAGGAGCGGCTCCATAGATCCAGTTGCCTCCCGTATACCACCTGTCGTCTACACCTCCGATCCACTTCACGGTGTCGGTGGGTATGGCTTCCGCAAACGAATAGACATTGCCTTCCTTTGTGATCGCGTATATTTTCCGCGCGTCGCCTGCAGTGTTGTTCACAATAGCAAACACGTTCGAGAGGTCGGCGTCTGCGGCGAATGTAAGCCCCGCGGGGAAGCCAGGCACGCCGGTATCGGGGATTTCCGAGACAGTATAGCGCAGGTATCCGCCGGAAATAACGTCGAGCTCAAGACCGTCAATCCCGATGGGCGAGCCGTCTGCAATGTCGACAGAACCACCGTCGATGATCAGAGGCCATGTCTTGTCCGAAAATGAAGAGTAGTCGTATGTCGCGCCGTGAACTACGATGGCATTAATTGTCCCCGTGCTTGGAAGCGGCGGATTGTCGTTGCTCCCCCCGAACTGAAGCGCAGAATCGAGCACAAGCTTCTCGACAACGGCCTTGTCGCTGAGGTATATCGAACCGCCGTCAAGCACAAGGTCGCCTACGAAGTGCACGCCGGAATAGGCTCGCATAAATCCTTGGACCTTAACACGTGAATTTACAACCAGCTCCTGTCCTTCCGCGCCACCCGCGGTAAACCAGTCGTCGGATTCGGCGCTCTGGAGCTCTATGTTTGCCGTGTTGATGTAGACCTTGTCTGAATTGACGTGGTTCGCCTGAAGGCCTGCGACAGAGAACTGCATCGTGCCCTCTCCGCCGGTCTCCTGGATGATTAGGCTTGGCCAGACATCCCAAAGCCTGCCCGTGCGAAACTTCACTGTTGCCCCGGCATTGACCACAATATTGGAAATCGTCTTGGTGGTGTCGAGATAGACTGTTGTCGAGTCGTCGAAAACCGCAGTTGCATCTTCTCGCGGCACGCCAAACTCCCAGTTGGACGCAGTATCCCAGTTGGTGTCCGTCCCGCGTCCAACCCAATGGTTCGGACCTTTTGTCACAGGCTCGGCATTGTCCTTCATGACAATCGTCGGGTTCACCCAATCTGCATGGTCAAAAGAATTATCGCCAAGGCTGTCTACGACCAGCTCAATCAGCTCGATGCCAGCAAGGTCGGCAGACAGCATCTTCGCGGCACTCCTTACATCACCCGCCGCAACTACACCTGATTCGACGAGGTTCGTACCGCCGATTACGTCACGCACAATGAAATTAACCTCGTAATGCGTTGTCCCGTTCTGGGCGGTCTGTCCATCGGACTCTTTGTCGATGCCAACCAACGCCGTGAAGGCGACCCCATTGCCGCCGAGGTTGATGAAGAAGCTGCTGTCGGCATGAGTACCGATGCCACGCTCGTACTTCTGCCATTCTGTGCCGTCCCACAGCTGCAAATCGCCGCCTCCAACGGCCTTGTTCTTCTTCGGCGTCTCCCACCCGCTGGACATCCACGAGAAGTCCAAGTCCTCGAGGTTGTATGTCGTATCCGCCGCGGCGCGGAATGCAGTGCCAACGGAAAGCGCAAAAAATGCGGCAATAATGCTGACTTTCATGCAGAAATCCTCCTGTTTGCTTATCTTTCTGTACATATTATACAAAAAATGCATAGCAATCCGCCATGACCCAAATGGGCCATTTACGAGTACAAGATAGTTTGTTGCGTCGCGGAGCGACGCAACCCCCTGCAACAACGCCGCAGACACCATACAGGGGGTCCGTCGCTCCGCGACGGACATTGCAAATCAATCACAACTCCACTACAGGGGGTCCGTCGCTCCGCGACGGACATTCGCAGAATCACACAACTCCGCTACAGGGGGTCCGTCGCTCCGCGACGGACATTCCGCACCCCCGAGCCACAGGGGGTCCGTCGCTCCGCGACGGACATTCACAACTCTCGCGAAAAATCACGGGAGCGCGCGAGAAAAGCGAATGGAAATTGACCTTCTAGTCAACTGCTCCACGCCCTTCCTTGTTGCGTCGCGGAGCGACGCAACCCCCTGCAACACCACTGCCGACACCATACAGGGTGGGGGTCCGTCGCCACAGGGGGTCCGTCGCTCCGCGACGGACTTCGCAGAATCCCACGGCTTCCCCACGGGGGTCCGTCGCCCAAAGAAAAAGGCCGCCAGCAAAAAGGGGGGAAACACTGGCGGCCTGCGCAGGAAACGCGCAAAATCATTCAAATAGCAACATGTCTCAGTAGATAATCACCATCATGCCCGAAGAACCAGCCTTTAGTGTGACTCTATTCTCCGATTTAGCGGCGACCCACCTCATTCCTAATGCGCTACCCTCTGGCCTGTAGACCGCATCCGTCGTTGGCTTTCCGCTCAGAGTCCCGGTTGCCGTCAGCATCGTGAACGGCGTTGCCTCCTTCGTAGCCGCAGGAAGATCTGCTGGATTCGTCACGCCAAAGAGAATGCCGGAGACATCGTAGTTGCCGGTGAGCGTCAGCACAGGCATAGCCGGAGTGGTGCTGTCATAGGTCTGCAGGACCTTCGCGCCGGTTTCGAAAGTCACTGCGCCGATTGTAGCGGAGCCTGAAAGCGCGGCTCCGCACTTGACGCGATATGTCGCATCAGTGTTGTCGAAGGAGAAGGACGTAGTTCCGGACGCAGCTTCGAATACATAGCCGTGCGACAGCCCGTTGTCGAAAGTCCCCCTTCCTGTCATGCGAAGCGTAAATCCGTGGCAGCCCTCCGTGGCATTGTCGCGAGCATACGAGTCAGCGGCCCTTTCCATGACCTGGAATCCGACATTAGGCTGATAGTTGTTGTATATGGATCCGTCCGCGACGTTCATCGTCACATCGGCGTCCTTCAGCAGATATATCGCCGCGCCCCAGCTCTCGCGGAATGTCAGATTGGTGAAGGAAATCTCGCCCGCGCTGAAGTCCAGAAGGAGAAATCCCCACATCTCGACTTTTGAAACGGACGAGAAACCGGCTTTTGCATTTGTAAACCGACGCTCCGCCTGGTTAGAGTTGCCGACTCCTTCGATTTTAGCCTTTCCCGTAAAAGCGCTGTTGTCGCCGCCAAAAGTCAGGGCGTTGCGTCCGATGAAAAAGCCGGAACCGGTCAAATCGGAGTTTATCACTGTCGTGACATCACCTTTTCCTTCTATCCAGCTGTCGCGATTGCCATCGCCGCCTGCGTCGAGAATCTCCACCTCCGCGACATCGATCACAAGCGGCTCGCTGTCCGTGCGCGACGACTTGAGCCCGGCATGAAACAGCTGGATCTTTCCGGCTCCCGTTACGGTGCACGCCTGCACGCTCGGATGCACATACCAGATATCGGTCGTGCTGAACTTTACCGTCGCTCCCTTCGCAACATCAACTGTTCCGACAGAGATGGATCCGGAAAGCTTGACGGTGGCGGAATTCGTGAACACCGCCGTCTGTCTGACTAATGGAACGATTTCCTGATCCCAGTTGGCACCGTCCCCCCAGTTCCCGGACTCGCCGCCGACCCAGTAAACGGTCTCGCCAACTACGCGGCCCACGATTGCATCTCCTTCACCCGCTTCAATCGCCACAATCGCATCGTCATGACCGACGACGGCGACAGCGGCAGACGTCACGCCTTCCGCGAATGATGCATGCGACACAAGCGCCAGCACGTAATCTTCGACGACCTCGGCGCTCTCATATCCATAGACCTTTAGCTTGGCGTTCGCGCCGATTACGAGCGCGCCGGCAAAGGATACACTGTCGCCGGTACCAACCGCGACCGTGCCGTTGGCGACGTTTATCGTCACCCCCACGTCCACGGCAAGCGCGCGTCCGTCCCTCAAGTCGATCGAAGCATTCTGAAGGAGAACCGTGCCACTGCCGGCGAAGCGGAGCATGTCGAGATTCGGGCTGTAGGTTCCCCTCACCGTTACGTTCGCGCCGCGGACAACAAAGTCGCCGTGCGAGAAGACATAGCCACTCTGATAGTTGATCGATGCGTCTTCACAGAACACGCCGATGTCGAAGGAACCCTTGGAAGGGGCGCCTGCGCTCCAATTCTGCGACTGGTCGTTCCAATGATCCGCATCAGCAACATAGCCAGCCGTGAAAACAGTCACCTTGCGTGTCGAGGATATGTCTGCAACGTCAGTAATCGTCGCGTAGACCACAGTCTCGTTGTTCTCTACGCGCGTCCCAATGGTGTAGCCGACGACTGGCCCGTAGAGGAACACCGCCTTTTCGATGGAATCGCCAGAGCCAAGCGTAAGAGTCGGCGTCGAGAAGAGAACGATTGTGTCGTTAAGGTTTTCGGCGGAAACCTTGTCGGCCATGTTGACGGCAATCGCGCCGTTCGCGCCGATTGAAACTTCGCCGGAAAATTCAGCGCCCGCCTTGAACGCGAATACGCCCTTTGTGACGGTTGCGGACGTGAAACTCGTGTGCAGCGGATAGTTCGCAACGGTATTTCCGTTGACCGTCACGGCGCTTGCCGGATTGCTTATTTCGAGCGTCGGGTTCACCCAGTCGCCCCAGTCCCAGCCGTCGCCGTCGCCCGCGGGGTCAATGTGCAGTCGAATCGACTGCTTGCCGGCAAGATTATTGACGTTTAATGTCTCGGCAACCGAGTAGCGCGTCATCTCCGAAGATTCGGCAAGTACGTTGTCGTCCTCGTCGAATATCTGGAACTTGAGCTTCCTTGTGTTCTCGCCGCCATTCCAATCTTCATGGCTCCCGTAGTCACGGCCTACGGTCACGGAAAAGCTTATGCCATCACCCGCAAGTTGGATCGTATAGTCACTTGTCGCCTGAGCGCCGAAGCCCTTTTCGTATTCCGTGGTCACGTGCTGGTCGTTTTCTATCGACGTCAGTAGCGTCAGCGTCGTGCCGTTGATGTTCTTGTTCTTGCGGGCGTAACCATTCCACCCCGTCGTCATCGACGATATGTCGAAGTCATCCGAATACAGCGTCTTCGTTTCCCCGTCCGCGCGTGCAATGCCGGGCAGAACGGCCATTGCGGCGGCCGCAATTGCCGCGATTGAGGCGACGCTATGCATCGCCGACTCCATTTTCACCTTGATGACATGCAGTTTCATTTTGTCTGCTCCTTAAGGTTTGGTAGGTTTGCCCATATTTTACAAAATCAGCGGTGCAATCCACCATGACCCAAACGGACTATATTGGAGACGCGGCTTCAAGCCGCGTCAGGAGTACCTTCCAATGCTGACGCGGCAAGATGCCGCGTCTCCATTATTCGAACCTCCTTACAATCGCACCACGTTGGAGACGCGGCTTCCAGCCGCGTCAGGGATACCTTCTAATGCCAACGCGACAAGATGCCGCGTCTCCAATTTTTCGGTTCATCGAAGAATTTAGTGGAACAGGATGCCTCTAAGTAATAGAAACTCCGAGCGTTGGGGCTCCCGCGCGGGGCCTTGCGGCTGCTTCGCAGTTCGCGCTTTGCGCTCACCCGACCCGACGCCTTCGGCACGGGCGCATTCCCGCTCCGCAGCTTCGCACCACTCAACGACTTTGCATATGTCGATAGAAGCATTTGGGGATGCGACTGCGTCGCATAAATCGGCCGAAGGCCGCTCTAAACACTATGAATGGAGCCAATTGATCGTGGTTGAAAAGCGCGAAGCAGTGAAGCGGGAATGCACCGCAGCGCAGCGGAGGGAAGATTCGGCGTAGCCGAACCCGCAGGGCGCGCAAGCGTCTGCGCGAGAACCCTAACCATCGGAGTTTTTACTCATGCTCTTCCACTAAAAACTCAGAAGAGCCAATTTTTCACGTCCCTTTTGCAACGCGGCAAGATGCCGCGTCTCCATTATTCGCATCAACTTCTAGCTCAGCGCCGCTCTAGCGCACCTTTCCCTCCGGCGGAACGACTTTCCACTGGCGGAACAATTCGCCCGCGAACGGAGCTTTGCCCTGCTGGAGCTTTGCGCCTGACTCAGGCTTCTCAGGCTTCACGTCATAGCCTGTTGCGACGGGTGCGATGCGGAAGAATCCCTTCTCACTCCCTGGACGCAGCAGCCAGCGCTGGTCGCGCGAGGGACTGTCCCAGCCATACCACACGACGTTCACCTTGTCGCTTCCAAAGAATATCCTGTTGAGAACGCCGCCACCCTCTTTCGTGACGATACGGTACTGCCCTGCGCCAAGATGCTTGAATTCCCAGTGGTGCGCGTTGTCGTCAGTGTATCCATCCTGATATACGCTGCCGTTCGATGCAAGCGCGAGCCCGGTTGCCTTGTTGACGATCTTGAATATGCCGTCGGCAAGAGGGCCTTTGTCCCGAGGCGCGACTTCGAGCGAAGCCGCCTTGGCGCGCCCCGAAATCCGTTTCAGTCCAAGAACGCCGCGTCCGAAATCCATCAGTACGGTCCTTGAGACATTCGTCTCGCATTGAGGAACCGACAACCGGCAAAGCTTCTCGTCACGGAAAGTCACGGCAAATTCGCCTCCACCACCGGTGCAGGCGAGATTGAGCCTGTAGTAGCCAGGCTCGCGCACAACAAGCACGAATTCATCCTTCTCCGCTCCGGATGCCTTGAGGAGCGCCGACCCTGCGATGCGCTTGTCCTTCCACGTACCTGTTTCAAACGCCCTTCCATCCTTATCTTTTATGAGCTTGCGCGGCTTCGGCCAGGTGCCGTAATCGGGTTTCCATGTTATGCCCGCGAGCTCCGTGGGTATCTTGAAGCGCCGATCGTCACAGACGTTCAGCCCCCACATTCCTGGGGGCGCGTAGAGGAATGAAAGCCAGGAGACTCGTTCCTCCTCAAGGAAGCCCGTCAATTCGCAGTCGTTGCGTCCGAGATTGCGGTCCCTGCCCCAGGGCGATGAGTAGTACTCCGTCATGACCATCGGATACCCAGCCTTGAGAACGTCCTTTACTGGCGTTTCAGTATCCTGGCTACCGGCGTAGGCGTGGAACGATATCGCTGTATTTTCCCATATATTCTTCGCGTCCAGTCCGATGCACCTGTCGAAGAGCGCGATATCGTCAAGGATGTGTTTCGCGCTGTCCCAAGGCGTC
>SUWC01000009.1 GCA_015061665.1 Lentisphaerota bacterium | reverse complement strand
CACTTCATTCCAGGGAAAAGCCATCTGAGCGTAGGCTCGATGCCTACGCACAAAAGATGATCGGGCGCGGCCGATTTGTTGCCCCTAGTATGTCCTAGGGTCGCACTAGACGCGCCACGACCATCCGGATTGGACACTGCGCTGCTCGCCCCGAGCATAGCTCGGGGGTTGCGCCCTATAAACGGGCGCCCCCGCTAGGGGCGGATACGGCTGCTGGTTGCTGAGACACTTCCAACGTATTAAAAAGCGATCCAGGGGCCCCGAAGGGGAAGGATCGGCTTTTAATGCGTTGGCCGCCCCAATGACCACGGATTGCCTTATTTTTGATATAATACTTGGAAATGGAAAACAAGACCAAGAACAATGCGAGGTCGTGGCTTGTCATACTGACGATTGCCGTCGTTTTCATCATGCTTTACCGCATGAATCCGGCGCCTTCTCAGCCCAGGGAACTCACGACCCTAGAATTTTACGAGGCGCTGTCCCGCAACGCCGTGTCTCAGCCTGTTGTCAGGCTTCTGGACCGCGAGAACGGCTCGACGTGCCTCAAGGGCAGCTACAGGGTCGAAGAGACCGATCCCGAGACGAAGGAGACGCGCGAGGCGACGGTCGACTACGTCGTCCCCCTGGTCCCCGGCGAGAACGAGAAGATGATGGAGTTCCTTCTCCAGAAGGGAGTCCAGGTCAAGGTCGAGGAGCATCGCTCCATGTTCTCCCCGCTTGTAGTCAACATCCTTTTCTTCATCGGCATGATTGCCGCGTTCTACTGGCTCTTCGCCCGCAAGATGGGCGGCGAGAACGGTCCGTTCGGCTTCGGCAAGTCCCGCGCAAAGGTCCTCAACGGCAAGGAGGACAAGCGCAAGATCACGTTTGCGGACGTTGCGGGCATCGACGAGGCAAAGGAGGAGGTCCAGGAGATCGTGGAGTTCCTCAAGAAGCCGGACGACTTCCGGCGCCTCGGCGGCCGCATCCCGAAGGGCATCCTCCTCGTCGGGCCGCCTGGAACGGGCAAGACGCTTCTCGCAAAGGCGATAGCGGGCGAGGCGCAGGTGCCCTTCTTCGCGATATCCGGCAGCGACTTCGAGGAGATGTTCGTCGGCGTCGGCGCGAGCCGCATGCGCGACATGTTCGCCGAGGCCAAGAAGCGCTCGCCCTGCATCGTCTTCATCGACGAGATCGACTCCATCGGGCAGAAGCGCCTCGGCGCCGGCGCGATGGGCGGCTCACACGCATACGAGCAGACGCTCAACACGATGCTCGTCGAGATGGACGGCTTCGACCCCAACGAAGGCGTCATAGTGATTGCGGCGACGAACCGTCCCGACACGCTGGACGCCGCGCTGCTGCGCCCCGGGCGCTTCGACAGGCAGGTCGTCGTAGAGCTGCCGACGCTCAAGGGGCGCGAGGAGATTCTCGAGCTCCACGGCAAGAAGATCAAGTTCGGGCCTGACGCGGACCTCAAGCGCGTCGCGCGCGGAACGCCCGGCTTCTCCGGAGCCGACCTCGCGAACCTGCTCAACGAAGCCGCACTTCTCGCCACGCGAAAGAACCTTGAGGGCGTAGATATGGAGACGCTCGAGGAGGCGCGCGACAAGGTTCTGTGGGGACGCGAGCGCAAGTCCGCCGGCTACTCGCAGATCGAGCGCGAGACGACGGCCTGGCACGAGGCCGGGCACGCCCTTCTGCAGCTTCTCCTGAAGAACGCCGATCCGCTTCACAAGGTGACGATCATTCCGCGCGGACGTGCGCTCGGCGCGACGATGTCCCTCCCCGAACGCGACGTACTCAACCGCACGCGCGCCTACTTCCTCGACCAGATGGCAGTCTGCTGCGGCGGGCGCATCGCGGAGAAGATGCACACCGGCGACATATCTACGGGGGCCGCGCAGGACATCGCGATGGCGACGGACATCGCGCGCAAGATGGTCTGCTCGTACGGCATGACGGACAAGTTCGGCTTCCAGGCGTTCAGCGAGCGCAACCAGTTCGCGTCCGCCGAGCTGCCGCCCGCGTTCAGCGAGAAGACGTCGCAGGAAATCGACGACGAGGTGACCCGCCTTGTACGCGAGGCGTACTCACGCGCGGAGTTGCTCATCCGCGACAACGAGGACAAGCTTAAGACGCTCGCCCTCGCGCTTGTCGAGAAGGAGACTATCGACGGCCGCGAAATCGCCAAGATGCTCGGCATCGAGGAGAAGGAGGAGACGACCGAGGAGGGATCTAAATGATCGCCATCGCCGACAGCCGATTCTACAACATCCTTAGCCAGCTGCAGGTCGCCCTGCTGTCGGCCGCCGACTGCTTCTCCCTGTCGGCGATCGTGCAGGTTGCAATACTCTACATCGCGATCTACAGCATCCTCAAGAGCGCCAAGGGGACTCGCTTCGGGCAGGCGCTCCTCGGCGTCGGCGTGCTGGCGGCGATCTTCTGGTCATTCCCAAAGGTCCTGCACTTCGACGTCCTGTACAAAATCGTCCAGGGGATGCTCATCTACTTGGCCATTTCGACGGTCGTCATCTTCCAGCCCGAGATCAGGCGTTTCCTCGCCACGGTCGGGGCGCTCAGCTTCTTCGAGAAGCCCAAGCACCGCCCAGACGGCGCGGCAACGCCCGAGCTTGTAACGGAAACGGTGCTTGCGCTCGCGCGGGAGAAGATGGGCGCGCTCATCGCCTTCGAGCGCGGAATCTCGCTTCGCTCCCACGAGACCACCGGCGTGAAGATCGACTCGCTGTTCTCGCTGGAGCTCGTCAGGACGATATTCACCCCACCCCTGCCGCTCCACGACGGCGGGATGGTCATACGCGACGGGCGCATCTCGAGCGCGCACTGCATCTTCCCTGTATCAAGCCAGCCCGAGCTCAGTTCGAGCGGAATGAGGCACCGCGCGGCCGTCGGCCTGTCCGAAGAGACGGATGCGCTCGTAGTCGTCGTTTCGGAGGAAAGAGGGTCCGTCTCGGTTGCGCACAACGGCAAGATCAACCGCTATTCGCTTCGCGAGGCCGAGACGCAGCTCCAGCGCTGGATTGAAAAGGCGATGCCCGACAGCGAGGGCGACCGCGGGCTAGTCGGGTTCATCCGCACGACCGCCCACAACCTGGTGCTCAAGCTCCACGGCCGCAGGACAGAAGGAGGCGGAAAATGAAAAGCCGCAGAAAGCTGAACAGAGGCGCGCTGCAGAAACTGGCTGCCCTATTCATGGACAACTGGTGGCTCAAGCTCCTGTCGCTTGCCCTCGCAATCATCGTTTACCAGACTTTGAAAACCGAACCCAAGCAGAATGAAAGAAAACTCAACACAACATACAGACAGGACGCCTCGATACGCTGACGAACGCGCGGAAAAGAGCGACAAGTCCCTTGGACGGCTTTTCCTGGGGTGGATGCTTTTCCCGCTCTCCCTCTTCCCGCTCGTTGCGCTGATGACATACGACTGGCGCTCCATCGAGACGCTCAAGGTCCCCGCCGAACCCTCCTACAACTCCATCGGCGCGCTCGGGGACTTCTTCTCCTACTACGGCTACACGCTGTTCGGACTGGCAATATGGTCCGTCCCCGTCATCTGCTCCATCTGGGGCATTCGCCTCATCGGCGGCGGAAGGCTCCGCCCAAGGAAGCGCGTCGCGTGGCTGATCGTCTTCCTGATTTCGGCGTCGTGCCTCGTCCAGCTCGCGCAGCCGCACGCGGCCGGCATAGACGCGTTCGTGGAGAAGCTCAACATCTCCAACGCCGGCGGCGCCATCGGATACCTCGTCGCGACGCGCCTGGCCGCCCCCCTGCTCTCGGACTTCGGCTCGACCATCGTATTCTCGATCACCCTTACCCTTTCGCTCATCGCCGCCGTCGGCATCGGCAACTTCGTGTCTTTCTTCAGGACCATATTCCGCTGGGCTCTTTCGCCGAAGGAACGCGCACGGGATCAGGTCGAGGAGTCTGACGCCGAAGCGCCTTCGGACGATGAAGAGCAGCCGGCGGCAGAAGAGGAAGCCATCTACCAGCCGGAGCTCCTCGACCCGAAGGAAGAGCAGCGCAGGCTCATCGCCGAAAGGCGCGAGGCCCTTCGCGTCGAACGCGAGGCTATGAAGCTAGAGCGCGAGCGAATCAGGGCGGAGCGCGAAGCGGAGAAGGCTGAGCGCGAAGCCGCGAAAGAGGCTGCGCGCGCCGCTCAGATCGCGGCCATCGCAGCTGCGAGGAAGCAGGCGCTCGAGGCGCGCGAGGCAGAGCGCGGCAGAACTGCCGCGCCGGCTGCCGCAGTTCAGGCCGAGCAGCCTGCCGTGCAGCAGCCATCCGTCCAGCCGGTTTCGGTGCAGCCGTTATCCACCGCGCCGGTCAGGAACGCCGCCGCGCCATCAGCGCCTGCGCAGCCGCACGTCGCCGAAGCGATGGTGGAGGAGCCTGAGGAGGTCGTGGACAAGGGGCCCTACATGCTGCCGCCCGTCAGCCTGCTCAAGCCGCTCAAGCCGTCCGCCGCAGAGCACGGCAACATCGAGGAAATCAGCCTCAAGCTCATCAACACGCTCAAGCTCTTCGGAGTCGACGCGCAGCTTGCCGACGCGGTTCAGGGCCCTGTGGTCACCAAGTACGAGCTTGAGCTTGCGCCTGGGACAAGGTACTCCGCCGTGACGAGCATTTCGGACAACATCATGGGCGCAATGCACGCGAAGTCGCTGCGAATCGAGGCGCCTATCCCCGGGAAGGACCGCGTCGGCATCGAGGTGCCGAACCCCAAGCCAGCGGGGATATCCTTCCGCGAGATATTCGAATCCCCTGCCTGGCAGAACTCCAAGGCCGAGCTCCCGCTGCTCTTCGGCAAGGATGCCGCCGGCAAGGAGCTCGTCTCCGACCTGGCGACGATGCCGCACATGCTCGTCGCGGGCGCGACGGGGCAGGGAAAGTCCGTCTGCCTAAACTCCCTCATCAACGGACTGCTCATGACGCGCACGCCCGAGCAGCTCAAGCTTATAATGGTCGACCCGAAGTCCGTGGAATTCACCCCCTACTGCAAGATTCCGCATCTTCTGGTGCCAGTAATCACGGACAACCGAAAGGTCGTCTTCGCACTCCACTGGGCCGTGGCGGAGATGGAAAAGAGACTCAAGCTCTTCGCAAGGGCGCGCGTCAGGAACATCTACGACTTCAACCACAGGAAGAAGGCCGTCAAGGCGAACGTGTTCGGCTCGGAGGAGCAGGACGGGATACCGGATACCGTTCCGTACATCGTAATCATCATCGACGAGGTTGCGGACCTGATGTCCACGTCGGCGAAGGAAGTCACGCCAGACATCTCGCGCCTGACCGCAAAGGCACGCGCGGCGGGAATCCACCTCATACTCGCGACGCAGCGCCCGGACGCGAAGGTCATTACAGGAACTATCAAGGCGAACATCCCTGGACGCGTCGCGTTCAAGACGGCGCAGTCCATCGACTCGCGCACGATTCTCGACGCGACTGGCGCGGAGAACCTCATCGGGCGCGGAGACATGCTGTTCAAGGGCAAGGACGGCAACCTCATCCGCGCGCAGGGCGCATGGATTTCCGACGACGAGATCGCGGCAATCACCGAGTTCATCGAAGAGCACGCGAACGTCCAGTTCGACGAGAAGTTCGCGACGAAGCTCGGACGCGTCAAGGAGGCGACGATCGACGATCCGTTCAAGGACAACGAGGACGATCCCGACAACCAGCAGCAGGAGGAATCGCCGGCCGCGGCGCGCGAGACCGTCAAGGCGGCTGAGAACGCCGACCTCTTCAAGCGTGCGATCGAAGTAATCATCAACACAAACCGAGCAAGCGTCTCGCACTTCCAGCGCAAGCTCGGGATTGGATACAACCACGCCGCGAAGCTCTGCGACCAGCTTGAGGAGAAAGGCGTCATCGCCCCTCAGTCCGGCGCGGGCCCGCGCACAATCCTGCTCGACCAGCAGCAGCTTCTCGCCATATTCAGGGGCGGCGAGCCCGCTGCGGAGATTTCGGCGTCCGCAAACGACGGCGGCGATGTTGATGTTTCGCAGGAAGCGCCCGACGCCAACGCATCGGAGACAAGCGAACTAGACGGTGCCGAAGCGGCTGAATCCGCAGACGCAGAAATGAACGACTATCAGGAGACCAAGCCATGATCGAATTCGGAAAGACACTTCGCCAGGCTCGCGAGGCCAAGGGGCTGACCCCCTCCGACATCGCAGAGAAGACGCACATGATGATCCAGCAGGTTGTGGATCTCGAAAACGACAACTTCACGCGAATAGCTGCGCCGATCTACGGGCGCGGATTCGTGCGCCTGTACTGCGAACAGGTCGGACTCGACCCCAAGCCGATGATCGAAGAGTTCATGGCAATTGTGAACGGCAACCGCGAGGCGGTGATACGTCCGCGCACACCGGCTGTACAGTCCGCGCCTCCGCCTGCGCCAGAGCCCGAGCCGACGCCTGCACCAGTACCCGCGCCAGCGCCTGTGGCAATGCCGGAACCAACGCCTGTGGCAATGCCGGAGCCCATTGCTGCACCTGAGCCAATGCCTGCTCCTGAGCCGATGCCGGAGCCAGAACCGGCGGTCTCCGAGATTCAGGCTGCGCCGCAGGACGACTTCCGCCTGGAGAGCGTACTTGTCCCACCCATCCCCGAGACGACGCTGGAGAGCGAGTTCGCCGAACCCGAACCCGAGCCCGAAGTGGAGCTTCCGCCGGCGGAACCAGAACAGAAGAGCAACGTCTACGTCCCGCCGCCGCACCAGCGCCTTTCGTCGCCGAAACCGCTCGGAAAGAAGCAGATTCCCAGCTTCAGGGTCCCTGTCTCCGTATGGCGCATTGCGGCGCTTGCCGTCACTGCGTTCCTCGTGATATGGGTTCTCTTTGCGTCCATCCGCGCGATATACAGGCTCGCGACGACGGCTCCAGAAACGAAAGAGCCGTCCGTAAAGACGCAGAAATCAGACTATTCCGACCTCCCCGGAGCGCCTGGGACGGAAGTTAAAAACGAGGCCAGAAAGCCTATTCCCATTCCCGCCCTTTACATCGACTGATATATTCGCTATAATAATAGTATCAGTGTAAAAACATACACAATTAAAAAAGGGGCAAAAATGGAAGTTGTAATATGCAAGTCGAAAGGCGAAGCTTCTAAACTCGCCGCCGAAATGATAACCAAGGCCGTCAAGGCCAACCCGAAAACCGTTCTCGGACTCGCGACCGGCTCGACGCCAGTCGGCATGTACGACGAGATGGCAAAAGCGGTGAAAGCTGGCGAAGTCAGCTACAAGCAGGTGCGTTCGTGGAATCTTGACGAATACTACGGCCTTCCACCGACCCACGACCAGAGCTACCGCTACTTCATGAACAAGAACCTTTTCGAAAAGATCGACATCGACCTTGCGAACACGCATGTCCTCGACGGTCTTGCCGCGGATCCCGAAAAGGAGTGCGCGGACTACGAAAAGCAGATCAAGGACGCAGGCGGAATCGACATCCAGGTTCTCGGCATCGGTTCTGACGGGCACATCGCGTTCAACGAACCGGGCACGTCGCTCACCTCGCGCACGTCTGTCGTCTACCTCACCCCTTCGACGATCAAGGACAATGCACGCCTCTTCTTCGGCGGAGACGAGAGCAAGGTTCCCACCCGCGCGCTCTCCATGGGCGTCGGCACGATCTGCGAAGCGAAGAAGATCATCCTGCTCGCATTCGGCGAAAACAAGCAGGACGCCCTCCTTGGAATGGTCGAAGGAGGCATAACCCAGTTCTGCACGGCATCCATACTCCAGATGCATCCCGACGTATGGGTCTTCTGCGACGAAGCAGCCGCTGCAAAGCTGAAGCTCAAGGAATACTATGCGTGGCGCTCCGCCACGAAACTAGGAAAGTAAATCATGTCTGAAGACGGATTCATCAGCTTCGTCTGCCCTGACTGCAGGACGGAAATAGAAGCTTCGCTTGATATGGTCGGCGTCATGACGGAGTGCCCTGCATGCGCAGCGCGACTGGTCGTGCCTTCGGCCGAAAAGGAAAACAAACTTGATGCGGAATCCGACGGCATCGTTCGGCATGGGCCGGGCGATGCCGGCTCCTCGCGGCAAAGCAATGCTCAGAAGAACAGGACTATCAGGATTGAGCTTGGGGATATGTGACGAATATGCCAGCGAGCAGAAAACGGAAATCTCCGCGAAAAAAAAGGTCAGCCAAGGGCAAGAAAGGCTACTCAAGAAGGGTAGCCGGCATTACTGCAGTCGTTTTCGCCGTTTTCATGACGCTTTGGGCGGCGATTGGCTCTTGGTACGTTCATCATCCCCGCAGATGGCTTGAGCGCCACTCCGAGGGCCTCCCGGGAATTCTCGCGCAGCCGCTTCTTTGGATAGGCGAGCCAGTCGGAGACCTGCTTGACGCGATGGGTCTCGCAGGTCACGACGCCGTCTACGAATACGACGTGGAGGCGCCGTCGGGCGAAATCACGTTTGCAGGCGTGCCGCAGCGCATCGGCCCTCCGGCTCCAGATGACATTGTGGTAATCGACAAGGGCGAATTCAAGGTCGGCTGGTCGCCCTCGCTAAGGCATCCTGTCTGGTGCGCCTACCACGTTCCCGCCCACTCAAGTTTCGAGGCGGGGAAACGTCCTAGCTTCATGAAGGACCGCACCGTCGCGACTTCGCCGACGTCTTCGAACTACGACAAGTCGGGCTACGATCGGGGGCACATGGTTCCGAACTACGCGATTGCGACGCGCTTCGGCGCGGAGATGCAGCGCAACACGTTCTTCATGACGAACATTGCGCCGCAGAGCCCCGCGCTCAACCGCGGCGTCTGGAGAGAAGTAGAGCATCGGATAGCGGACCTGTGGACAGCCCGCTGGGGCGAGATATGGGTGATCGTCGGCGCGATACCGTCCGCTTCCGGAGAGACGCTCTCGAACAGCGGGATCGACGTTCCGGAGAAGTTCTACCAGGTGATGGTGGCACAGGAGGGAATGGACGTGCGCGCGCAGGCGGTCGTCTACGACCAGTCCGTCGGATGGCGCGCATGGCCGACGCGAGGCCTCGTCACGATAGATGAACTTGAGCAGATGACGGGGCTCGACTTCCTCCCCGAGCTTCCCGAGTTCATACAGAGTCCGCTTGAGGCGGAGCTCCCCTCCAGACTGTGGCCGGTTCGCTTCAGAGACATCTTCAGGAAAATAGCGATCCGGTTCAAATGACTTGCAAGAAGCCCTGAACATTTTCGCGAAGAGGTTCAAGCCTGACGGACTATATCCCTCAGGCTCTGTTTCCATTCCTTCGCTGACAGGGTCGTCGGACGCTTTCCTTGCGCTTACGATGGCAGGTGCCCTGGACGGGGCGCAGAGTCGGCTGTGCGTTGCGGTTACCCCGGGCATACCGGAGGCGGATCGACTTGCAAACGACCTTCAGCTGCTGTGCGGAAAGGCCGCGACAAAGGAATGCCGTCCGCGCATCCTTGAGTTTCCTGCTGCAATCGGCGGAGACACGTCGTCAATAGGACTGCGCCTAAAGACCGTCGCCGCGCTCCGCGCCTGGTCCACCCTTCCATATCCTGTAGTCGTCGTCGCGCCTTTTCCAGCGCTTTCAATCCCCGTGTCGCGTACGCGTCCCGATTCGATCGAGCTTTCCAGCGTAACGTTCGCCGAGCTCTCCGAGAAGCTCGCGAAATTCGGATACAACAGGGTGCCGATGGTCGAGGCGGAAGGCGACTGCTCGATACGCGGGGGAATCGTGGACGCCTGGTGCCCAGGCGACGAATTCCCTGTCCGCGCCGAATTCTTCGGCGACACGATCGAGTCCATGAGGACGTTCAACCCGGCCACGCAGATTTCCGTTGCAAAGATTTCAGATGCTACGCTTCTTCCCGTTTCCGACCCGGCGGAAGGCAAGTCAGGAAGCGGCACTCTCTTCGACCTGCTGCCGGATGCCTCTTCCATACTCGCGCTTGAGCACAACTGCTACAGCCTTGAATCCTTCGGCTCGTCGATCAATGGTCGCCCCGTCGTCTACACGGGCGATCCCGCGCCGCAGGGCGTGCCTTCATACTCATTCCAGACAAGTCCCCTTCCCGGCTTCGCAGAGCTGGAGCCTGGCAAGGCGCACCAACCAGAACTCTTCGACGCGGCGCGTGCGCAGCTTGCCAGGCACGTGGTTTCCGCAGCGAGGCAAGGCAGCCGCGTCCTCAAGATCGACGAACTCTCCGGCGGCTTCGAGCTCGGCCCTGCGGGGCCGGATGGACTCGTCGTCGAAACGAAGGCCGACCGCGTCTTCACAAAGCGCCGCACGCCGACGCGCGCTTCCGCACATCCCGCCAGGGGCCCAAGGCTGAACGACTTCGACGAACTGGAACCTGGCGAATACGTCGTCCACATCGACTACGGCGTTGGACGATACGTCGGCTCGTCGGAGATCGAGATAGACGGAAAGCGGTCCGAGGTTTTTACAATCGAGTACGAAGACGGCGCAAAGCTCCACGTCCCTGCGGGACACGCCCACCTCATAACGCGCTACGTCGGCGTCAAGGGCGAGGCCGTAAGACTTCACCGGCTCGACGGCAAGCGGTGGAACCGCGACAAGGCGGAAGCGCAGAAGGCGATTGGCGATCTTGCCGCCGCGCTTCTCCAGACGCAGGCGCGGCGCGAGATGGTGCCGGGGTTTGCGTTCAACGTCGACTGCGATGGCATGGAGGCGTTCGAGGCCGCGTTTCCGTTCGAGGAGACGCCCGACCAGCTTGCGGCGATAGAGGCCGTGAAGAAGGACATGGCGCAGACTAAGCCGATGGACAGGCTCATCTGCGGCGATGCGGGATACGGCAAGACGGAAGTCGCAATGCGCGCGGCCTACATCGCGGCGATGAACGGACGCCAGGTCGCCGTTCTCGCGCCGACGACGGTCCTAGCCGAACAGCACTTCGAGACGTTCACATCGCGCTTTGACGGAACGCCCGTTAGGATTGAGTCCGTCTCGCGCTTCCAGTCGTCGGGGACGCACAGCGGCACGTTCAAGCGCCTCGCGAACGGAGTCTGCGACATCGTCATCGGAACGCACGCAATACTTTCGCCGAAGATCCAGTTCCACGACCTTGGGCTCATCATCATCGACGAGGAACAGCGATTCGGAGTCCGCCACAAGGAGTTCCTTAAGGCGATCCGCGCTACGGCGGATGTTATCACGATGTCCGCCACGCCGATCCCGCGCACGCTCTACCTCTCCATGACCGGTGCGAGGGACCTTTCGCTTCTTCGCACGCCGCCTCAGGAACGCACGGCCGTCGAAATCCACGTTGTTCGCGACAGCGACGAAGTCATAGCCGCCGCGATCCAGTACGAACTTTCGAGAGGCGGACAGGTCTTCTTCCTCCACAACCGGGTGATGACGATCGGGAAAGTCGAGAAGCGGCTTAAGGGTCTTGTCCCGAAAGCGAAGATAGTCGTCGCGCACGGACAGATGGACGCGATGGACCTTGCGAGGCGCATGCGCGACTTCGAGCGCGGCAAGTTCGACATTCTCCTTTCGACGACGATAATCGAATCGGGAATCGACATACCGAGGGCAAACACAATAATCGTCTCCGACGCGGACATGTTCGGCCTCGCAGAGCTATACCAGCTGCGCGGACGCGTCGGGCGCTCTTCCGTTCAGGGCCGCGCGTTCCTTGTCCTTCCGGCTTCCGGTTCAATCGACTCCGACGCGCGCGAACGGCTTGCCGCGCTGCAGAAGCACGGCGGGCTCGGCGCGGGCTTCAACCTAGCGGTGCGCGACCTTGAGCTTCGCGGCGCGGGGAACCTTCTCGGGTCGCAGCAGTCGGGCCACATCGCATCCATCGGCTTCACGCTCTACTGTCAGCTTCTCCAGCGGACAATCGCGCTGCTCCGCGGCGAAAAGCCGAAGGAGATAGTGGACGTCCGACTCAACCTCGATTTCATCGACCTCTCGCCCGCCGATCCAGACGGAGCAGACGTTGCGGCGATTCCGTATTCCTACATCGAAGAGGATGCGCAGCGCATGAGCTTCATGAAGCGCCTTGCCGAGTCGATGGACAGGAAGTCCGTCAAGGCAATCGCCGCCGAGATGCAGGATCGATACGGTCCGCTGCCCCCTTCTGCGAAGCGCCTGATTTCGCTGGCGAACCTCCGCGTCGAATGCGCGCGTTCGGGCATCGGCGAAATAGACGTAAAGGACAACCGTGCCGCATTGCGCAAGGCGGGCGAGGCTGCGCCTGCCGCCGTCGAGACGCTGCCCGGCTCGACGGCCGACGCCAAGATCGCGTCGTTGACGAAAATTGCAAAGCGCCTCGCCAAATGAATTGCCAAAGCATGAAATTGTGCAATTGTGGAATTATGTAATTGTGGAATAGCGGAATAGCGGGAATGTTGGCTATCATTTCAATGCGTCGTCCAGTTGGGATGAATGAAGTAACGCACCCTCCAAAAACACATATCTTTCACTTGAGAAATTTTCAGTCACAAGCCAAGCCACAACACCATTATTAGGTTGAGCCAACGCGTTTACGGATAAATATTTGTCCCTTAGGGGCATGAAATCAAGGAAGTTACCTCCTGCGCTATCAGCACAGTTAAGAAATTTGAATTCACCGCATGGATACCAAGAACGGTATAATGAATTCGAAAGAACAATCCACGACAAGTCATTTGTCTCTAGTTTAAAAAGAACTCGCTCAAATGTATCCTTACCGTGCAAGAGCTTTCCTTCGCACAAGGCCATACACTGGAAAATCTGGGAAAATACATTAACTTGAATTTGATCTGAAACGTGCTTGTTTGATCTCATCTCGTAAGCAGCAGTTGAAATCAACAAATGACCTGCAAACCATGATACAGCCAGACATATTGCCAACACTGCAAAAACAGTGAGCATTATGGATAACAGCAGAAATCTAATCGTAATTTTCATTTTACATTCCTATAACTTTTGCTCCAGTATGAAGCCGTTGACCTTTCTCCCATTCTACATTAATAAAATGCCTACCGTTCATTTCAAATTCTCTTGCACCGGCTTCGCCACAGCTCGTGCTGGAGAGTTCGTTGCCCCAGTGGCACTCGACTACGTCGGTCGCTTCGAATTTATCTTCAATATTATACATTTCCGTTCTATATCCATTGTTTCATTTGCGAGCTCCTAAAATGTCATCGCCCCCTCCGTATTCATTTCTTCTGTTTGGACCTGAGGACCAAACTATAAATGGTCCAATGGTCCAGTTTTCAATATTCTTAATACGCTTCACCTCGTCTATTTCGTTTGTTATTGCAATATTATACTCTTGTCCCCAAGGATCAATCAAATGAGGAATGCCCTCGTTTGTTTGAAAACTGAAAATAGGTGCTTCCATATGTTTGCACACCATATAACAATAAATGCTCATTTGGTCCGAAATCGGAATTTCATCTTTAACACTATTGCATAATCTCCATGTAATAAAATCAAGACTTATGCATTTGCTGTCATTTTTAAGGCAGTCGCGAATCTGTGCTATTTCTTTACGGCATTTAACTCGAATGTCAGAATTATCGACAGGGCTTAAAAATAGACCTATGGCAAAACAAGCGGCCACAACGCAAAGGATCATAATTACGTATCTAGTCAATCGAACCATAATTTGCCCCCTTTGTAATCTTCCATTGAAACAATTCATCAAGCAATGTCACAGCACCTTCATAGCCGATGAAATAGCCTGCCTTTGCTACATTTATCTCCCAATTATTGTATTTAACGATTCCAGCCTTGCGATTGTATTCGCTATAATCATCTGTCGCAGCACTACCACAGGCTCGAAGAACCATACGGTTTATGCCGTATCTTGTAAACCTTTCGACAGGTGAAACAGCATCAAAGGGATCCGGATATGAATTTATTCCAGCCTCGCCATCTCCATGGCCAATAAATGTATAGCGATATAATCCATCTGTTCTCAGCATTGATTCTATCTGTTTGGGTGATACTTTGTCTCTAACCAACACCATATAGCCGCTCTGTTGGTCTAATTGCGAGTTACTGTTGCTCCCTGATCTCCAAACATTAATTATGTGTAGCGGAATACGATCCCTCGTTCTTCTCCACCCATGATCATATACTACGAGGTTTGGAACTTTATACTGGTTACACTTTTTAGGCACTGTGTCAACTGTATGTGCCCACTTTTTATAGTCAGAGTAGTCCAACCCCAAGGTCGAAGCAAGAGAAATAAAACTGTCAGCAGCGGCCGTTGGCATTGCCATTGCGAATATTCCGCCCTCCCTTTTGATGCTCCACTGTAGACCATTCTTATCGTAAAGATAACATGGCGCATTTTTGCAAAATCCGTATAAATTCACCCCTCCGTCCTCTTCAATCGGGTCGCGGGTTAGCCAGCGGTGGAGAGATGGAATGTAGAAACGCTTGGTGTAGTAGTAGAGATCGGATTCAATGTCGTGGTATTTTGTGGAGAAGCGAATGGGGAAGGCATTGGGATTGTCTCCGCAGGTGGATGTTTCGCCGAATGCGCCATAGTCGAACGAGGCCGCTACTTTCCCCCTTTCGTCCCAGTAGCCCATTATGTTGCCGTTGCTGTCGTACCATGGGATGAAGAGTTGGGGTTGGGAGTTGGAGTTGGAGACAGAGAGATAGAGTAAACCTCCAACACCGGCTGCGCCGCCGCGCGAGCAGGAGAGGTCGTTGCCCCAATGGTACTCTATGACATCAATCGTTCCGTTTGTGTTGGCGACGACCTCCTTCACGAGCATCCAGCCGTCGTAGAAGAACGTATGCGTCGCTTCGGGAGTTATCTTCTGCACTCGGCGGTCAAGGTGGTCGTAGACATTGGAAACCACAATCTCGAAGTACCAATGCGGATTGTCGTTCCCTCCCAACGCCGGGTCGTCGTAGTCGTACTTCCATTCCCCTGCGGAGACAAGTCGCGACTTGGCGTCGTACGCATACTTGAAGTAGCCGTTTGCAAGCATCTCGCCGTCGAGGGAATACTCGTCTACAGCACCGTCCAGCGGATCGTAAGCAGTCCCGACGTACTGGTTCAGCTCATTTGCAGTGTAACTTGTCCAGTTGCCGATTTCGTCGTAGCCGTACTGCCAGCCATACGCGCCGTCGCGTATCACCTCGCTGCGCGCATTGTACTGGAACACCTGTCCGTTACGCGAGACTGGACGCGAGAGCGCGTCGTATGCATAGGCGATGACATTGGTCAGTCCGCCGTCCTGCAAGTCGCCGTAGTACGACGCATCCGGGGCAATCGATCCGTCCGACGGAAACGATACGCCATTCGTGATGCAGGCTGCGAGCCCGCGCCTGTATGCGTCGCGAATAACAGAGCGCGTGAACGACACTCCGTTGGAAAGCGAGACGACATATCCCGCTTCGAGTCCATCAGGCGTATATGCATACACAACCATCGCCTCCGCATTTGACATCGCGCCGACCCGTCCGCATGCATCGTATGAAAACGAATCAGGCCCGCAACCAGATCCTGTATCCAACGAGACCAGGCGGCCATACTCGTCATATTCACGATTTACTGCAAACTGTCCGCCGATTGTATTAGCAGTTTCGTTCGTAACAAGCCCACGGGCATCGCGGAAATACGTATGCAAAGCAACGGCGTTCGAAGCGGATGTCACGTTGCCAAAGACGTCGTATCTGAATGATTCCGAAGTTCCGTCGGAATAGGAGATCGACGAAACGCGCCGCGCGGAATCGTATGCGCGCTCGCTCCAGCGTCCGCCTACGGTTTCCTTTCGCGCCAGAAGTCCGTCCTGCGTGTAGCTGTTCGTCACGACCGTTCCGTCCGCATACGTCTTCGCCAAACAGAGGCCTGTCGCCGCGTCGTAGCTCCACTGCGTTTCATCCCAAGTATTACCGTCGCGCGTGGTCCTGAGCGACGTCATGCGCCCCGAGGTGTCGTAGCCTTTCTGGAGCGGATACGTCGCGCCGGCTTCGGACACGACTCGCCCGTCTGCGTCATACGACCGCGTCGTCGTGTTCGTCATGGGATCCAGGGTGGAAACGCAGTTGCCGAATGCGTCGAATCCGCTGAAGACGGCATGGTGCTGCGACCAGGCCGACGAATAGAAGGTGTCTTCCTCCTCGACGTCCCCCGTGTTTGTGAATCCGTACCATTTGTAGTGCAGCCTGCCGCTGCCGCCGTCGCGCTCCGAGTAGTAGACCTGTCCGTACGGGTCGAACGAATGCCAGAACGTCGAACCGCTCTCCGTCTCCTCGACGACGCGCCCATACTTGCTCTTCCGCACCGAGGTTGAGGCAATTGGCGATTCGGTCGTCTCCACAAGGACAATGGTGTTCGTCGAAAACGCCGAAGTCGTGTGCGATACAAGCTCCCCGTTTGCATGCTCCTCGACCTCGCCCCTGAGCGCGTCGGAAAGTCCTGTCAGGCGCGTTCGCGTCGCATGGACTGAGTTCGTCGCGCCGTCCGCGAAAGTCGCCTGCGTCTCGACGCGCCAGCATACGCCGGAAACCACCTCGTAGTCAGTGCGAGAAATGCTGGACACCCCGAGGCACACGCCGCCGACCACGTCTCCGCAGTCGTCGACGATGTTCGTCGTCGCAATGCCGGAAACGGCGTCCAGGCTGTTGTCGACCCGCGACGATGCGCCTTCGTATTCGTTCACCACGCACGAAAGCGGAGTCCACGTCTGCGCGACGCGTCCAAGAAAATCGTAGTGGACAACGGAGTTCGTCACGATCCCGCAGTCGGACGATTCCGTCACTCTTGCAACTACGGCACATCCGTCAGGGCCATAGCCGCGGATGGTCCGCTCCCTGCGCCACTTGCCGCCGGACATCTCTTCTGCAATCGAGTCGCCGCCGCGAATCGACGTCGTGACCGTGGTCTTGTCCGCAGGCGCGTTCATTGAGCCGACGAACACCGAATTCGTCGTCGTTTCGCAGTGGGACGATGCGAACCGCTCGCTGCGGGTCACAAGCCCGCGCGCGTCGACCGTAACGGACACATC
This sequence comes from Lentisphaerota bacterium, assembly GCA_015061665.1. Lineage (GTDB taxonomy): Bacteria > Verrucomicrobiota > Kiritimatiellia > RFP12 > UBA1067 > UBA1067. The sequence continues at coordinate 45,195 of SUWC01000009.1, read as the reverse complement.
GTCAAATCCGCACGGATAAGCCGCGGTTTCCGACGAATGCCACCCGGGCTGCAGGTTAAAGCCTGGATTGGCAGACTCTCCCTCGGTTCCGCAGATGCGAGTTACCGTGTTCGTCTCGCGTCCGAACGGATCGACAAAGTGCTGCGTACACCTGTGCCGGTAGTTAAGGGCGTGGCTGCTCGCAATTCCGGCGTAGGGGATCAACCCTCCCCAATGGGGCAATTCGCGCATGAAAACCTCCTCCTCGGCGTGGTAGAGGCGGTCTATGCGATTCGTGGGGACGAACAGGGTCTTTGCGCCCGTGCGGTCGATGCGGAAGCGGAGCTGGCAGCAGCTGTAGTCGTTCGTCTCGGAAGAGCCGTCGGAATATTCCGTGCAGCGCAGCCGGTTGCGCGAGTCATAAGTCATGCGCCTCCAGTCGAACTCGACGGATTCGTCGGCGGCGAGGCGCGTCGACTCGTAGAGCGTGTTTCCGTACGCAAGGTCGCGCTCCGCGTAGGCGACAGTGGGAAACGGATGCGCGTCGTAGGATTTTCTGGCGGTTTCGGAAACGACGCCGTCCGCAATTGCGTATTCGTGCGTCTCCGTCACGCCGTCGGCGTCCGTCTCCGAGACGACCGCGCCGCGAAGGAGGTACGGAACCGACGCAGAGTCGGACGAATATGCCGTGCGCACCGAAACCGCGTTCCCGGGATCGTCGATGCCTGCGTCCTTGTCCGATGCGCGTATCGTGGTCTCCGTGACCGTCGGCCAGCCGTTCGCCGCGACGCCGCGGGTGAAGCGCGTCCAAGTGCGGGCGATCAGTATGGCGTTGCCGTCGGATACGACGTAGCAGGATTCGGTTCTGACCTTGTCGCAGTCGTTTGTGTCGCACGAGTCTCCTGAATGCGGGGTGTAGTCCAGCACCGTGGCGAAGGCGTCCGTTCCGTCGGGCAGCCATTCGATGCAATATCCGTCGTCGCACGGAGCCTCCGAGCCGTTGCGCTGCTCAAGGCGGAAAATCTCGCGTCCCCGCTCATCGTAGTCGTGCCACGCCCAAGGACGATCGTCTCCCCACTCCATGCGCAGGCAACCGTTGCGCCTGGACTCCCAGTCTTCGTGGTATGTCGCGTATGAATGGAGCCAGCCGGACGACGTCCGCTCCATGCGCTCCGTTTCGCGAAGGACCGCATTGTCGCCATACCCTACTATCTCGGACTTGACGCGCACGACTGACGCCGTGACCGCGCCGCACGAGCGGACGGTTTCCTTCCATTCGCCACAATACGGATCGCTGAATGTCGTCGTCGTCTCGACAAGCCCTGTTTCATTGTCAACTACACCCCATACGCCGTCCGCTTGCGCATACGAGACGTCGCTCATAAGGTTGCCGCCGGCGCTGAACTTTTTGAAGCGCATCGCGTTGCCCGAGCGCGTTATCTCCCACGAGCGGTCGTTCGCGCCCGAGGCGGTAAAGGTCGCGGCAAGGCGTACGCCGTCCGTGATGTTCGAGACGACAATCGTGCGTCCGCCGCGGTCCGATGAAGTCACCGTTCGCACGCCGCACGACGTCGTGTCCGTGACGCTCGCGTCGCTCCGCGCAAGAAGTGAGAACGACTGCGGCGTGGGCGTGAAAGGCTCGTCGCCTTCGAACCAAAGGAATCCCGTGACATGGCGCTCGTCGGGGATGCCCAGAGCGATGCGGAAGCGGACCGAGCCGACGGACGGACCGTCCAGCGCGTCGCAGCTTCCCGAGTCGCAGGCGCTGCAGCCGCCGCACGGATCGGCGGAGAGATAGTCGGAAGTGCCGCCGCTTTCGCTCCACCTTTCGTGAGTGGCGCAGCCAGTCCAGATGTTGGTGCCGTTGAGGGCAAGCGACGCATACGCCGTGTCGTTGGATACATCGCAAGTCGCTGCAAGGCAGTCGTACTGCGCAATATCGATTCCGCAGTCCAGCTTCGGCTCGCACGAGCAGCATGACCATCCGACTTCGTTCGTGCCCTCGTGCCAGGCCTCCCACAGGCACTGCGAGTCGAGCGGATAGGAGGACTCTTGGACATAGTCCGGCTCGCCGCTACGCAAGCCCGACGACACGGCGCGCAGCGTCGTCCCCTGGTAGTTGTGCGGCTCCCCGAACGAGACCGTCGGCGTTAGGCGCAGGATCGAGTCGCCGTTGGGGAGGAGGAACTGTCCACCGGACTCGACCGTCAAGACGCCGTTCGTCGGATCGTACGCGTGGTTCGGCTGGTCGCCGAGCGGATCCTCCGGCGGCACGTCGCCAGGTTCGACGCTGCCCTGCGCGCCGCCCGTCGTAGAGACGGCGAACTGGTTCGTCGTCGCGACATAGAGGCGCGAACCGTTGGCGCGGATGGCGTAGGGAAGGTTCGGCGCAACGACGCGGAGCCCCTGAGAGACCTGGTAGAACGCGGCGTTCGCGCCGTTCGTCCGCGCTACGACGAAGGTGAAGTTAGTCGTATTCGACGGGACGTATTCGAAGTCTCCCTCAACCCAGTCGTTCGTGAGGGAGTGGTCCTTGTGCCTAACGACAAGCGTGTCGCCGACATCGATTTCGGCGGCGTCGATCGCCGTTGCGATTTGGACGGAATTGGAAAGGACCGTGAATGCCGTTACGCGTATCGCGGACGTCTCGTTCGTTGCCCCACCCGCCCGAAGTTCGACGCGAGACGAGGCGTTGTCGAGCTGATTGCTGGGAAAGAGGATGTTGACAAGGTCCCGGAGCTTGTCGGAACCATGGACAATAGTGGAGATCAGGAACGGGAAGAGGAGCGCAATGCCGACCTTGGAGCGGATGCCTGGCAAGTCGAGGAGGCGGCGGATCGGATGGATGCCGTGGCTGCGCGACAAAAGGCAGAGCCATGCGACAAGCATGGCGAAACCTGCGGCGACAAGCCATTTTGCTGCATACATCGAGAACATGCTTATTCCCAACTTCCACAACCATTATACTAGACCGCACAGGGGAAATCAAGGGCGAAACTCATTAGCAAAAAAAAGGCGCCTAGGGATGGAGAGTCAAAACCTAGAACGCCAGAGCTGGGCAACAGGGGGTAACCCAAACTCAAATTGTGCTTCTCGGCTGCGGACGGGATCATGAACGCCATCCTCTTTTTACCTTCCACGCCCACACACCTTGCCCTCAACCGGAAAGCGACACTATTCTACAAAAATTTTCAGCGCATCACTCTACCCGCATGGGTAGGATTCCGCATTTTTGAGGATCCAAGGCGATTTATGATATAATATTACGTATATGAGAAGCGATTTAAAGAAACTGAAAGTCCTGGGCACGACTGTTCGCGTGCCGATGGAATACAACCCTTCGCTGCTGGATGCGTTCGACAACGCGCATCCAGACCGCGACTACTGGGTCACTTTCACTGCGCCCGAATTCACGACTCTCTGCCCCAAGACCGGCCAGCCCGACTTCGCCGAGTTGACCATCCGCTACATTCCGTCCAAGAAGCTTGTGGAATCAAAGTCCCTTAAGCTCTATCTTTTCGGATTTCGCAACAACGGCGACTTCCACGAGGATGTCGTCAACACGATCTACAACGACCTCTTCGCGCTTCTGCGTCCGAAGTACATGGAAGTCTACGGCAAGTTCGCCGCGCGCGGCGGGATCTCGATCGACCCGTTCGTTAACGGCGGAACTGGCGCGCGCTACAAGGCGCTCGCCGCAAAGCGCTTCGACGACTGGAAAGGCGTCCGCGGCTAAATGCGCGTCTGGGGCATAACCGGTACAAACGGCAAGACGACGGTCACTTGGATCCTCGCCGAGTTCCTTCGCGCCGGCGGATTCCGAACGGGCTACATAACGACCGTCGAGACGGACACTTTATCCCGAAAGATCTACACCGGCTACACGACCCCGCCCCTCGCGCAGCTTAAGGAGATATTTGCCGAGATGGAGGCAAACGGCGCGACAGACTGCGTAATGGAAGTCTCTTCGCACGCGATCCACCAGCGCAGGACGGGCGACACCATCTTCGCAGGCGGCGGGTTTACCAACATATCGGAAGACCACCTCGACTACCACAAGACGATGGAGGAGTACTTCCGAGTCAAGCTTTCGTTCGCTGAGCAGATCGCGCGGGAGAATACATTAGGCGACCCGCCCCCCTTTGCCGTCTGCGTCGACGGAGAGGGCGGCGAGAGAATGTACGAGGCGTGCCGCAGGATTTCTGGACTGGACGCCTTCTCGGTTACGGCAAAGCCGCCGGCGTTCGACTTCTCGGGGCTTCAGCTGGTCGGAGACTACAACAAGTCCAATGTTGCCCTCGCCGGGGCGCTCGCCCTTGTAGTCGGCGTTCCGTACGATGCCGTCCAGCGCACGATCCCGCTTCTGCGTCCGCGCTGGGGACGCCTTGAGCCAGTGGCGAATCCGCTCGTGGCGGCAGACGTATATGTCGACTTCGCGCATACGCCCGACGGACTTGAGAAAGTGCTTTCCGCCGCGCGTGGATTCTGCAGGGGGAAGCTCTGGTGTGTCTTCGGCGCAGGCGGAGACAGGGATGCGAAGAAGCGTCCGCTCATGGGCGCGGCCGTTGCGCGCCTTGCGGACTTTGCAGTCGTCACGAGCGACAACCCGCGCAGCGAGGATCCTGCTGCGATCATCGGTTCAATCACCGAAGGGATGCGCGGCGGCAAGGCAGAGTCTGTTGTCGAGCCGGACAGACGCAAGGCGATCTGCCTCGCCCTCGGCAAGGCGCAAAAAGGCGACGTCGTCGTTGTCTGCGGCAAGGGGCACGAGACTACGCAGGAGATAAAGGGAGTGAAGCATCCGTTCGACGACCGCGAGGTTGTCCGTGAATTTCCAAACAAACATGGAGAATACAAATGAAAAGAACCAAAAAGGCCGTCAAGGTGGCGGCTAAAGAAGCCAAGAAGCCCGGCAGGAAGCCCGGCCGCAAGCCCGCGTCGGTCATGAACATGGTGATTGCGCAGTCCGGCGGACCCTCGATGGTCATCAACCAGTCTCTCGTCGGCGCAGTCCTCGAAGCGCGCAAGTCCGCGAAGATCGGCAAGATACTCGGCGCTCGCCACGGAATCCTCGGCATTCTCGGCAACGACTACATCGACCTCCGCAAGCCGACGGAGAAGAAGCTCGAGGCGATTGCCGAGACTCCTTCGAGCGCGCTCGGCAGCTGCCGCAGGAAGCCCGACGCGGCGGACTGCAAGGCGATATTCGAGGAGTTCCGCAAGCTTCACGTCGGTTTCTTCTTCTATATCGGCGGAAACGATTCCGCTGACGCGGCGCGCATTGTCGCCGAGGAGGCCGAGAAGGCCGGCTATCCCCTTGTCGTCTACCACATCCCCAAGACGATCGACAACGACCTCAGGAGCTGCGACCACACGCCTGGATTCGGCTCTGCCGCGCGCTTCGTCGCAAGCGCAATCCGCGGAGACGACCTCGACAACCGCGCGCTCGAAGGCGTCAAGATCGACATCATCATGGGACGCGACGCCGGCTTCCTCACGGCCGCATCCGCGCTTGCACGCGTCCGCAAGGACGACGGCCCGCACCTCATCTACCTCCCCGAGGTCCCCTTCTCCGAGAAGAAGTTCATCAAGGACGTGCAGGAGGTGATGAAGAAGTACGGACGCTGCGTCTGCGCGGTTTCCGAAGGCATCCGCGGCAAGGACGGCGTTCCCATGGGCGCGAAGCTCGGCTCGGGCGAGAAGGACTCGCACGGCAATGTCCAGATGTCCGGCTCCGGAGCGCTCGGCGACGCACTTGCGAAGATCCTCAAGGAGAAGGCGAAGATCAAGCGCGTGCGCGCCGACACGTTCGGCTACCTCCAGCGCTCCTTCCCCGGCATCGCCTCGAAGGTCGACCAGGAGGAGGGTCGCGCCGCAGGAGCCGCCGCCGTCAAGGCCGCGCTCAAGGGCGAGCTCACCAAGGGCACGATCGCGATTGTCCGCGCAAAGGGCAAGAAGTACAAAGTCGCGTTCGCCCCTGTTCCGATCCAGAACGCGGCGAAGTACACGCGCAGCGTCCCGCCGGAATACATTGCCAAGAGCGGAAACGACGTGACGAAGGCGTTCATCAAGTACGCCGCGCCGATCGTCGGCGAACTGCCCTTCTGCGAAGTGTTCTGATAGAATAACGGAAAGCCAAAATGATCGAATTCTCCGAAAAACAGAGCAAAACGATCGCCACGGGCGTAACGGTTCTTGCCGTTGCGCTCGTGGCTGGTTTCGTCTCGCTCATTGCGTGGGGCGCGATCAAGGCGCTCTCCTTCATCTCCTCGGCGCTCATCCCAGTTGCGCTCGGGTTCTTCCTTTCGCTTTTCTTCCGCCCCTATTTCCTCTGGTGGAAGCGCCACACGAAGAGAAACTGGCTCGCGCTCCTGCTGATGATGCTGACCATACTCGTTCCGGCCGGACTCCTTGCCTGGTATGCAGGCGCGATAGCGGTCGACCAGATCAGCAATCTCGTCGCGCAGGGACCGGATCTTTTCGCGAAGGCCACTGAATGGTTCAACACGACATTCCCAAGGCTTCAGGCCCTGCTCGACAGGCTCGGCGTGCCGTACAGAGACCTCGGCGGGCTCTACACGTCCTACGGTTCGTCAGCGATGCAGGCCGGCGCGGGCGCCGTAAAGTTCCTGAAGGGAATCGTCTCCGCGATAATAACGCTGCTCTTCTTCATCTTCTTCCTCACCTCCCGCGCAAGAAGCGGGAGCGAAATCCTCAACGAAATGGCCTTCCTCAAGGACGAGACGCGCAAGTTCGTTGCGAACCAGATAGACGCCTTCGTGCAGATTCTCGTCTCCTTCTTCCAGCGCCAGGCGATAATCTGCCTTCTCGAAGGACTTCTCTACGGGCTCGGCTTCGCCTTCGTCGGGCTCGAGTACGGCTTCATCATCGGCTTCACCCTGGGCGTCATAAACCTGATCCCCCTCTGCGGCTCGCTCGTGTGCTTGCCGATCGCGCTCCCGCTCGCGTACTTCGGACCAGGGGGCTCGGGCCTTCGCGTCACGCTCGTGCTTGCGGTCTGGGCAACGATACAGGTCCTTGACGGCTACTTGATCACTCCCAAGATACAAGGCGACAGGACAGGCCTCAACTACATAGGCGTCATATTCAGCTTCATATTCTGGACCGCCGTGCTCGGGCCTGTCCTCGGCATGCTCCTGGCGATCCCCCTTTCGGCGTTCTGGGTTGTCTTCTGGCGTGCGATCAAGCAGAAGTACATGCGCCCCGTCGTCTGACAACGCAAACAATTTAACAAGGAAACAACAATGCGCAAAGCAGAAATAGAGCGCAACACGCGCGAAACCTCGATCAAGCTTTCGCTCGACCTCGACGGGTCAGGCGAAGGAACGATCGACACGGGAATCGGATTCTTCAACCACATGCTCGAGCTCCTCAAGAAGCACGCGCTGATCGACCTCACCGTCGCCGCAAAAGGCGACATAGACGTTGACTACCACCACACCGTCGAGGATGTCGGACTCGTCCTGGGCAAAGCCCTCGACCAGGCGCTTGGAGACCGCAAGGGCATAGTCCGCTACGGCTTCGCCTCCATACCTATGGACGAGGCGCTATGCGAAACTTCCCTCGACCTCGGCGGACGCCCGTTCCTCGTGATGCAGTGTCCGATGAAGCACATGTTCGTGCGCGACTTCGAGGTAAAGCTCGTCGAGGAGTTCTTCCGCGCAGTGAGCGTCGAATCGAGGTCAAACATCCACCTCCGCCAGATATACGGAGACGAGGCACACCATGTCTGCGAGGGGCTCTTCAAGAGCTTCGCGCGCGCGCTGCGCGCGGCAAAGGCGTTTGATCCCAATGAAAAGGGAGTCCCTAGCTCCAAGGGGGTTATATGATAATTCTACCAGCAATCGACCTCAAGGGCGGCAAGTGCGTTCGCCTCAGGCAGGGACGCGCCGACGACGTTACCATATACGGCGACGATCCGGCGGCTCAGGCGCGTGACTGGCGCAGCCAGGGCGGACAGGAGCTCCACGTCGTCGACCTTGACGGCGCTTTCGCTGGAACGCCCAGGCACGCCGAAGTCATAGCAAGCATAATCGAGGCGTTCGGCGGCCCCGTGGAAGTAGGCGGCGGAATCCGCGACATGAACGCCCTTCGCCGAGTCCTCGAGGCAGGCGCAACTCGCGCGATCATCGGGTCCGCCGCGCTGGAGAACCCCGCCTTCCTGGCGGCCGCGGTCGAGGAGTTCGGCGACGGCATCGCAGTCGGAATCGACGCGCGCAACGGGTTCGTCCAGACGCGCGGCTGGGTCGAGACGACCACAGTCAAGGCGACGGAACTTGCTTCCGCCGTCGCGAAGGCGGGCGTGAAGACGATCATCTACACGGACACCGCGACCGACGGAATGCTCGGCGGACCGAACCTCTCGCAGATGGCGGCGATATGCGACGCGGCCCCCACGTGCCAGATAACGGCATCGGGCGGCGTAAGCTCTCCGTACGACGTCCAGAACCTGAAGGCGCTCGGACGCGCAAACCTCCGCGCCGCAATCGTCGGAAAGGCACTCTACGACGGAAAGACCACGCTTGCCGACATGAACATAGCCGCGCTCTGAAACAAACGGAATCCACACTGAATGAAACCTTCACTTGCAACTCTCGACAACGGCCTGCGCGTCGTCATGGCGCCGTGCGAAGCGGAATCAGTCGCCTTCGGCATTCTAATCGACTCCGGAAGCCGCCACGAGCCAGAGGAGCTCGGAGGCATCTCGCACTTCATCGAGCACATGCTCTTCAAGGGCACTCCCTCTCGCAAGCCGATCGACATCTCGCGCGCCATCGAAGGTCGCGGCGGCAACTTCAACGCCTACACGGGCGAAGAGGGAACGTGCTTCTTCGCGCACCTGCCAAGCGACTACCTCAGCGAGGCGATGGACATCCTAAGCGACATGTACCTGAACGCGTCTATTCCCGCGGGGGAGTTCCGCCGCGAGAAGCAGGTGATCCTCGAGGAAATCAAGATGTACTCCGACGAGCCGGACAGCGTGGCACAGGAGAACCTCCAGAGGTCAATCTTCCCGCGCAACCAGCTCGGCGCGCCTGTCGCAGGAAGCGAAAGAACGCTCGCGCCTATGACGCCGGCTACGCTGCGCAAGTACATAGCGACGCACTATCTTCCGCACAAGACGGTCATCTCCGTTGCTGGCGCATTCAATTCTGCGGCGCTCGTGAAGGCTGTCGAAAAGGCGTTCGCGCCGCTAGACGACCGCGCACGCCGCGTCCGCGGCACTTTTGCCGCGCAGCCTGTCGACTTCAGCTATCCGCCCGTCTCCGAGATGATCGCGTCGAGGGACGTAAAGCAGACGCAGCTCGCGCTTGGCTACAGGACGTTCGGCATTCAGGACAAAAGGAAGTACGCGCTCACGGTGATGGACGCAATCCTCGGGCGCGGGATGTCCAGCAGGCTCTTCCAGTCCGTCCGCGAAAAACGCGGGCTCAGCTACGACATCTCGTCGCGTGCGCAGTTCTTCTCCGATGCAGGGATGTTCGGCATAGCGGCAGGGCTTGATCCGTCCAAGGCAGAGGAGGCTCTTGCTACGATAGACCGCGAACTGACGAGGATCAAAACTCGCAAAGTCCCCGAGGAGGAGCTTGAGCGCACCAAGGAATTCCTCATCGGCAACTTCCGCCTCTCGCACGAGAAGGTGCTGTCGAAGATGTTGTTCCACGGCTCCACGACGATGGCGTTCGGACGCCTCGTCACAACGACCGAGCAGATAAAGGAAATCCGCAAGGTTACGCCCGAGGACGTCATCGAGGTCGCGCGCGAGGTCCTTGTCAACGACAACCGCTCCGTAAGCTGGGTCGTTCCAACCCCGACGTGAGGCCATCGCAAGGTTGGAGCAGGAAGGCTCCAGAACCCTACTTTTTCAGAGGCTCAAGGTGAGAAACGCCCGATATGCTGACGTTCTTGCCTTCGCGTTTGAGCGTTATTCGGAAGCTGCAGTAGTCGCTGTTGACGCAAAGATCGCAGGTCTCTGAGTCCTTGAGGTTCACCGGGAAGCGAAGCGTTATCTGTGTTCCCCCAACGCGGTCCTCTTCAGGGTAGATGCATCCGTCCGTGCCGATTTCCCCGATTGTGAAGACCGGATCAAGCGCTGCGAAGATTCGCGGAAGCGAAATCTCGAGCACGTCGGACTTTGGCCACATCTTGCTCTCAAAAAGGACTGGCGACTCGCGCGCCAGGCTGGCGATCTTTGCAACGCTTAGACCGAAAGCAGAGAGGTACTCAGAAACGGTGAACGGATGCTCCAGCCTGTCTGCGCCGGAGGCGACGTTGATCGCGTGGGCGCGTTTCGCGCGGACAGTGTCGACCCAGCATATCTTGTCGTCCGTCATCACAATAGCCCTAACGTTGGCGATATCCTTGAACTCCTTGTCGTCTCGTCCAAGGTCCGTCACGGGAAACTCGCACCTCTCGCCCGCGTGCAAGACGCCAGAAGACCCTACCTTGAGTATGTCGTACTCGCCCTTGTACATCTCGGCGAACTGCACGCAAAGGAACAGACGGACGTTGCTAAGCTCGACGTCCGCTCTGTTGCGAAGCGAAACCTGGATCACGCCGTCCTTGGTCGTAATGCCAAGCGTCTTTGCGTTGCGCACCTGCTCAAACTCGACGTCCAGGTAGGAATGCTCCATCAGAAGGCCCTTGAAGCCCTTTGAGAGATTCTGCTCGCAGAAATCCATGTCGGCAACTAGCGTGTGGACCGAACCCTGGCTCGACCTTCCGAAGAAATGGTTGAACACCACCTCCTGCGCCTTCTTGAACTCGCCTGCGCGCTCGTAGACAAACGCCTTCTCGAGGTTCGGACTGAAGGCGCCGAAACCTTCGCAAAACGAACGATGCAAGAGCAGGAGGCGCTGTCCTTCAGCCGTCTTCGCCAGATATGGGCGATAGGCATAGGATTCAAGCATGTCGCCAAGCTTTACAGCATCGGACGTGTATCTGTCCGACGCCTGGTCAAGAAACTCCATTGCGCTGCGCATGTCGCCAACCATGGACTTGATCAGGCCGCCTACTATCAGAGCGGGTGCAGTGGAATCTGGGTGGTCGTTGACGTATTTCACGAGTATCTGCCCAGCTTCGACGATGCGGGGGTCGTGTTCGGGAACGAGCGTGGCCGGAACCTTTACGATCTCGGCAATGTCCTTCATGAAGTTGTTCCCCTTCAAAAGCGGCGCGAGGTAATCCTTATCGGACTTCGCCCTCGCGTCAGCCAGCGCCATGCGCGAAAGCGCAAGCGCGCACAGCACGGCGCTTTCGCGGTCGTAGGGGTACTTGACCATAATCGCCCTCGCGGTCTTTGCCGCCGACTCCCAGTTCGCAGCGCCGATCTGTATGTGCATCTTGTCCTTCACGAGGCACAGTTCGTCCCATTCCTTCTCGTACTTGATCCTGATCGGGACGTAGTTTGCCAGGAACTTCAAATACGCGAACTGGACTTCCTTCAGCTGACCCTCAATCTGTCTGCGTTTCAAGCCCGTGGCCTTGTAGTTTTCAAGCGCGGGGCCAAGGCTTTTCTGGGCAATGTTTATCGCGCGCAAAGCGCCGGCGGGAGGGGTGGAAGCAGACAAGATGTTCTTCAAAGCACCCTCGTCGACATTGTCAATGGCAACGTCAGCGCCAGCCTTGACAGCTTTCAGGACGGCCATTCCGCCGGAATTTTCGTCGAAATCGGCCTCGATCTCTCGAATCCGGTCGAGAATGGGAAGCAGCTTTGACTGCGCATCCACGACCTCGGCAGGCACTCCCCTGTAGTCCAGCCTCTTCAAGTACTTTAGAAACGACATCCAGTCGGCGCAGCCCTTCTCCGCGATGTCGAGAGAGCGGATAACCCTGAATGTGCGCTCCAGGTTGAAATCCGACGGCTCCGAGGCCTTGGCTGCCTTTTTCAGGACTGCGTAGGTCGATGCGAACTCGGGGGACGGCTTATAGCCATCTATGTCGATGCGCTGAACAGGCGGGTCGGCCTTGAGGAGAAACCATCCGACAAGCACGACCACGGAAAGAAACCCGCCGCCGAACATGAGGAGAATGATTTTCCCTATATGGCCACTTCCCGCCATGCCGACCCCCTTTCGCTATGCGCTACACGCTAACGGGCCTTTCTGAAGAACTTGCGCATCTCGTCCGCCGTCGTGCACTTTGCGAGCTCCTCGGCTCCGTTTCCTGCACGCAGCGCGCGGGATATGAAACTCATGAGCTTGAGGTACGGCGTCTGCGCCGCATCGTTCGCAAGTGTAAGGACGACGACCTTGACGGGGCTCTTGTCAATCGTCTCGTAGTCGGAGATTCCACCGGCGGGGCTGTCCGTGTCGTCAACGATCGCAACAGCTCCGACGATTCCCTTTACGCAGGCATCGCGTCCGTGTGGCACCGCTATGCCGCGGTCGAGGCCGGTTGGCATCGACGCCTCGCGCCTCATGACGGCGGCTGTGGCGGCCTTGGTGTCCTTCAGGTGGTTTGGACACTGCGCGGCTATCTCCGCAATCATCTTCTCGAACGCCTCCTGCTTCGTCGAAGCCTTGAACTTCGGCAGCATGACGAAACCCTGCAGGTACCGACCTACACCCTCGTGTCCGCGCTTCGCTGCCTCGGTCGACACGATCATCTTGTCAAGGTCTTCCTTGCGGATGGGCTTTGCGATGGACTTCGCAAGGTCGTTCATCTGGGAGGCGACCTCCATCCACGCGGTCATCACGATTGCCTCCTCTGCAGGCGTGCAGCTGAACTGAATCTTGGAGTCCTTGCGGCGGATGGACAGCTCGATGTCGTCCATTGCTATCTCCCAGATGTTGTCCTGCTGCGAAAGGCACGTCGTGAAGAAGCCCTCGTTGCGGAACTCGTCGAGCAGCTTGGCGATGACAAGCTGCGCCACGTCGCTGCCGGAAAGCTCGAAGGAGACTTCTCGGGAATCGACCTGGGACGGCTTGGGGTGGCGGACTCCCTTGCACTTCGGAGTGAAGAGAGCGACGAGCGCCGGAGGCGCCACGAGGGTCGTGACGAGGGTCATCATGATGCCGATGCCGAATATCTCCTGCGTGAGGTATCCGGCGGAAAGTCCGATGCCGGCGATGATCAAGGCCACTTCGCCGCGTGGAACCATGCCAGCGCCGACGCGGAGTCCGCCCAGCACGTTGAAGCCGCAGCACAAGGAGGGTATCATGCAGCCAAGCACCTTTGCCGCAATGGCGAGCGCGGTGTAGATCGCGCCGAAGTACAGGACCGGCTTAGAGCAGAGCGCGCTGACATCGACCATCATTCCCATTGCGCAGAAGAATATCGGTACGAGGAACGTATAGACCGGCGTGAGCATCTCCTGGATTGGATGCTTGAGGTCGGTTCGCGACAGGGCGAGTCCCATGACGTAGGCTCCTATGATCATGGCAAGTCCCATCATCTCGAAGAAGCCGGCGAGAACGAGCGCAAGGCCGAACGCCATGGTGGCGATGATCACCGGGCTCTTGAAAAGGAACTTGAGAGTGCGAGAGATATAGCGCGCGGCAAGAACGCCGACCGCAGTCGCACCGAGCCAGACGCCGAAGGCCTTGAGCGCGACAAGTCCGATCTCGCCCCAGTCAAGCCCGGCGGCGTCTCCTCCCGTAGACTTGTGGGTGGCCGCAATGATGCCGTTGCCGATGGCGAGGACGATGAGTCCCAGCACGTCGTCGATTACCGCGCCGGCCATGATCGTCGTGCCCTCCTCGCTGTCCATCTTCTTCTTCTCGGAGAGGATGCGCGCTGTGATGCCGACGGAGGTCGCGGTGGACATTATGCCCATGTAGAGCGGAGCCTCCTTGGTGAGCGCCTGGGCGAGCGGAAGGTCCTTGAGATAGGCAAACCCCTCGAAGAACCGAGGAAGCAGCCAGACAGCGCAGATGTCGCCGAACAGGAACGAGACTACAACTCCTCCGACGCCGACAAGCGATCCGACGAAGGAGTATTTGAGGAACATCCTGAGGTTCGTCTCGAGCCCGGAAAGAAAGAGGAGGATTATGGAAGCAAGGGTGGCGATGCCGTAGAGCTCCGGCGTCGTGGCGTCGAACATCTGACCGGCTTCCTTCATGCGGGTCAGCGCTGCGCCGTGGAAGAGCCCGTCGGCGAAAATTCCGCCGAAGCAGTCAGGCAGGAATCCGATTCCGCCCAGCGCCCACGGGCCTATGGCGATGCCAGCTGCGAGTTCGCCGAGGATGGACGGCATCTTCAGAAGCGTCGCGCACCATCCGCCGACCTTCGCGGCGAATATGATCACGCCGATCTGAAGGACGAGGAACATCATCTCCTCCGTCCGAGGGAGGTCGAAGTTCGGGTACGCCGGAATGGTGCCATGAGCGGCGAAAAGCCCCGTCGCCGCAAGGGCGGCGACAAGGGCTACTATCAGTTTCCTGTTTTTCATTTTGTCCAACTGAACATCTTTACGAATATTTCTTCACAATTGCCTCGTACTCTGCGGCCTGCGCCTCCATTGACTCGACCATCTTGAACTGCGTATGGCAACGCACAAGGTTGTGCTCGTCGTATGCGGTCCGGAAGTACGTGTCCCCGGAAAGGTAGTCCGTCAGGAACCTGATGCCGATCGTCAGCGTGATGAGACGCCCTGCGAACGCAAGGTTCGCGCGCTCGGCCTCGTTCAGGAACTTCGCCTGCGCGAGGTATCCCTTGACGAGCGCCTCGAAGTACTCCTTCTTGGAATACACCTTCGAGAGGTCCTTCTCATCCTCGGCGGCTGCGGCGGACGAGGTGCGGACCATGTCGCCGAAGTCGTAGAGGGCGGAGCCTGGCATCGTTGTGTCAAGGTCGATGACAACGTTTGTGCCGTCTGCCGCGAGCATGACGTTGTTGATCTTTGTGTCGTTGTGCGTGATGCGCTCGGGAATGTCGCCGCGCTGCATCATGTCGACGATCTTCGACGCCTCCGCGCGACGCGCGTCGACGAAGGCGAGCTCCTTCGCGACCTTGGCCTTGCGGCCAACGACATCCTTCGCGGCTGCCTCGTCGAGGAGGCGGATCCTGTCCACCGTGTTGTGGAACTTGGGAATGATGTCCCCAAGGCGCGGCGGGGGCATGTCGGCGAGGTCGTTCTGGAACTTCGCGAAGGCGCCTGCGACAAGCTCGGCCTCCTTCGGGTTCGTGACGAGGTCGACGGACGTGTAGCCCTCAAGGAACTCGTAGAGACGCCACGGATTCTCGTAGCCGACGACGACGAGGGACTTCACGCCCTTGTCGGCGAGGAAACGGGTGACGCGTACGATGTTCTCCTTAAGCATCTCCTGCGGGAAGATGTCGGTGTTGACGCGCTGGAGGATGTAGCGCACGCCACGCTTCGTCTCGACCTTGAACGTGTCGTTGATGTGGCCCGAACCGTAGCGCGAGACGTCAGTCTGGTCCGTCACCCCCATTGAAGCGAGGGCGGCGGCCAGATCTTCCTGCGAATAGACGCGGTTGCTCATTTCGACCCCTTCTTGGCTGTCTTGCAGCGCTTGCAGGCGGCCTTCTTCGCGATGACGGGAATCTGCGCGGCGGCGACGGACTGTCCGAGGCGGCGCGCCTTCTCGTCGGGCATGAAGATGTCGATGCGCTCGGCGTGCGCGGGGTAGATGTCCTTGAGCATCGCCTTTGCCGTCTCGAGGATGACGGATCCGCCGAGACCGGACGTGACGCGGCCGAGGATCATCATGTTCTCGTAGTCGTAGAACTCGTTGTACCACGGGATTGCGTGCGCAAGGAAGCGTCCGATCTGGATGTAGACCTTGAGCGCCTTCTCGTCGCCCTTCTCCATCGCTGCCTGAACGACCTTGAGCCTCTCGGGAAGCTTCATCGCCTTCGGGAACTTGAAGCCGTACTTCTCGGCGAGCCAGTTGACGGCCTGCTGCGAGAACGCCATCGCGCCCACGCCTGCATCGCCGGACCACTCGTCCTTCGGGGCGTTCGGATTGAAGTCGACAGGGGCGAACGCAAGCTCGCTGATGCGGCCCGTCATCGCGCCGTCGGGATCGACATAGCCGACGGCCTCGGAAGAGCCCATCGCAACGCCGAGGATGCCCTTCTTGCCCATCGTGATCATGCCGGCGAGAGCGGTGACGTCGCCGTCATTGTAGATCGCGAACGGAACCCCCCAGTCCTTCTCTATGCGGAAGAACATGTTCTGGGCGGTCTCGAACTTGGAGGGGTTCTGCTCCTTGACGGCGCGGAAGAGGGAGGCGATGCCCATCTTCTGCCCGACGAGGGTTCCGGCTGTGGAGCCGCCGATCGCGTCGACGCGGGGAAGCGAAGCCGCAGCCTCCTTGAGGCCGGCCGTGAGCATGTTGTAGTGGTACTCGGGATCGGGGTTGTTGCGCGGATCCCAGGGGAACTCCTTCGAGAAGACGACGTCGCCGTTCTTGAGGGCCGAAATCTTGAAGTCGGAAGCGCCGAGGTCGAAGCCGATGCGGCATCCGTCCGCGACCGTCTTGACCTTCTGGAGCGTTTCGTTCGTCTCAGGCATCTTCTTGTACGGGACGATCACGGCCTCGACGGGGCGACCGTAGATGGACGAGAAGAAGTCGTAGTCAAACGCACGCGCGCCCTTCTTGGTGTACGCCTTGGCAACGGGCTTGACGATCTTCTCGGGACCGGCGAGATAGAGCTTCCAGCCGCCGGCGGACCAGACGATGAACTTGGCTATGCGCTCGACGACGTAGGAGACGAACTTGACGGCGGACGGCTTGAGCGACGACGGGATCTCCAGGTCGTAGCGATACACCTTGCCATCCTCGCGCTCCCACGCGATCGCAACCTTGTCCGGACGCGAATCGATGTGAGACGATATCATGTCAAGCGCCTCAAGAGGCGCGAAGAACTCGTTGCATTCACAGTTGCTGCCGCATTTACAGGCCATGGTTTTGTCTCCTTTTTTGATGTTTGCCTTTGGGGCTTATGCACCTATTATATCATAAAATCGCGATGCATAACCGCGAAGATTGAAAATCGGGCGGTTTGGCGACCAGGCGATCAGAGCGGGGCGCGAGCGTCGGAGATGGTCTTAACGCCAAGCATGGACATAACAAGCCTGTCCACGCCAAGCGCAACACCCGACGCCGAGCCGATTTTCCCGATGCACTCAATGAAGTCCATGTCGATCGGATAGTCGCTCTCCCCAAGACGCGAACGCTCATCCCCCTCGCGCCTGAAACGGCGCAGCTGCTCCGCGGGATCGCACAGCTCCGTGAAGCAGTTGGCGAGCTCAACGCCGTCAAGGTAGAACTCCCAGCGCTCGGCCACACCATCGCGCACTATCGCAAGGCTCGCGCAGTCGGGCGGATAGTCCGTAAGGAAAACGCCTCCCATCGTCTTCAGGGCCGGCTCTATCTTTGTCGCCATGTCGACGTCGAACCTGTCGTGGTCGGGACGCTCCCACGGGTCCCATCCGGCAAAGCGAAGGTACGCGTCGCGGACGGACATCGTGACGGGCGCGCAGTCCACGCCAAGCGACGCGAGAAGCCCGCGCATGTCGTCCGCTATGTCGCGGTAGGTCGCGCCGCGCCTGTACCACTCGAGCATCGTGAACTCCGGGTTGTGGCGCGCTCCGCGCTCGCCATCGCGGAAGCACGGCCCGATCTGGTAGATGCGCTCCATGCCGGCCGCAAGCAGTTTCTTCATCTGGAGCTCTGGCGAGGCGCGCAGAAAGCCGCCCGTGGAAACCGGCGGACAGTCGATGTTGCACTCGGGGGCAGGCGCCTCGAGCCTGACAGCGGTATCGACCTCGACGAACCCAGCTTCGTCGAAGAACTTGCGTATGCCCCTGATTATGCGCGTGCGGCCGACGATCGCGTCAATGTTCATTTGGACTGCTCGAAACGGTCAAGATACCGGCCAAGCTTCTCCGAAAGGCGCGTCTCAAGCCACGGGACGGCGCCCCAGAAGTCGCGAAGCTCCAGGTATTCGCTTGTCGGGCCCGGCTGCCCGGCCTTCACGCAGTACTCGCACTTGAGCATGATGTTCCGCGCAGTCGCCTCGCTTGACACGAACTCGACGACCTGAACCTTGAACCCGAGGATGCGCAGGATGAGCGCACGGAAGGAGTCCGTCAGGATGTCGCACAGCCGCTCGCGCAGAATCGACTGGCGCAGGAGGCCGGCAAAGGGCGCTGACGGCGCGTTCGCGCGTCCGCTCAGCTCCGCAAGGCGCTTCTGGAGCTCGTGCTGGCAGCACGGCGCGCTGAGTATGTAGCGGGCCTTCCACTCGACGCCGCGCGCAAGAGCCTCGTCGGTCGCCGTGTCGCATGCGTGAAGCGAGACGACAAGGTCTGCGCCTTCGGGGGAGACGGACGCAAGGTCGAAGTCCGTCAGGTCCGCCTCGACGAAAACGACGCGCCCCGTCAGGTCGAGGCTCTCAGCCATCTTGTTCGCCGCCGCAATGACGTCCGCCCTTCTGTCCACGCCGATCACCTTGACGTCGGGATACTTCAGGACTTCCGAAAGGTAGCAGTAGAGCGCGACGGTGAGGTACGCCTTGCCGCAGCCGCAGTCAACGGCGACAAACTTCCTCGGCGCGGAGCCATCCTTTCCCTGCTGCGCGGAGAACGGGCCCACCGTCTCATTGACGACCTTGAGGAACTCGTTCACCTGGTCGTACTTGCCGCGCATCGACGCCTTGATGCGCCCCTCTCCGTCGGCGATGCCGGACACGCGCAGGAAAGCGGTCGCGTCGAAGGCCGTAAGCGGCAGGTTCTTCACGCGGTCGTGCTGATGGACGACCGCCGTGCGGTTCATCTCGGCGGAGCGGGATACAAGGGCGTGCCCCTTCTTCGTCACGCGAACATGCAGGTCGCCTTTGGTCGTTATGAGGTGCAGCTCGCGCGCGCCCTTCTGTCCGAAGATCTCCTCAAGGCCCTCCCTTGCGGCCGCAGCGTCGAGGTTCTTCACCTGGACCTGTCCATCGTCGGTCATCTCGGCCTGGAACTTGGTCTGGCCGCCAATCTCGACGAGGCGCATTGAAATCTTGAACTGCGAGCCGCCGCGGCGGACGGACTGCACCAGCTTTATGAAACCATCTCCGAAGACTCGGTCGCGAATCTCGTCGCGAAGCTTCGGCTCCAACTCGAACTTTTCCATGTCTTATTCCTGATCGTGCTTTGCACTACTGCTTCTTCGGCTCCGGCGCAGTCCCCTTGTTCTGCCCCCGCTTCGGCGGCTTGGGCATGAACGGGTTGTCGCCAGTCGCCTTGACCGTCGTCGCCGTGTGGTATCCAACGACCGCCTCGCGTCCTTCGAGCGCGGGAACACCATCGCCGAGAATCTCGGTGAAGGAATCGTCGCTGACTCCCTCTTCGAAGAGGAAATACTCGAGCGGGTCGCCTTCCTTCTGCGGCATAAGCCAAAGCTTGCGTCCGCGCGGAATCTCGCCTGCAATGCGCGAAAGGTCCTCTTCCTTTGGACGGAAGCGCATCGCAGCAGCCGCGACGGCTATCACGTCGTCCGCTCTCGCGGTTTCGATTGAAAGCGTAGCCGTCATGCCAGGGAACAGCATCTCTTCGGGATTCTCCGCTTCGATTATGACAGGGAACGTGACGACGTTGTTCTCCGTCGTCGCGGCGCGGCGTATCTGCTTGACGAAGCCCTCGAAGCGGCGGCGGTAGGCGTCAGCCGTAAAGGTGACCTTCTGCCCGACCTTGACATTGCCGATGTCCGCCTCGGGGATGGACGCCGAAACCCAGATTGTGTTGAGGTCCTCTGCAATGGAAAGGACCGGTACGGCGTTCATTGACGACACGACCGTTTCGCCTTCCTCGACCTTCCTGTCGATTACGATGCCGTTGACGGGGGAGCGGATCGTGCAGTAGCCGAGATTGGCCTCCGCCTGGTCGACTGACGCCTTCGCGCTTTCGACGGACGCCTTTGCGCTCGCGAGCGAAGCCTCCGCGCTCGCCACGGCCGCAGTAGTGCGCTGAAGCGTCTCGGTGGCCGTGTCAAGGTCGGCAACAGGAGCCATCTTCTTCTCGACGAGGGCCTTCTTGCGTCCAAACGTCTTCTCCGCGAGGTCAAACGCCGCGCGCGCTGTCTTGAGAGCGCACTCCTTGACCTGGACGTCCGCCTCGGCGACATGCAGACGCGCGACGGCGCTCTTGTACTCCGCCGCGTAGACGAGCGGGTCGATGAGAGCGACGACCTGTCCGTTCGTCACGACGGAGTTGTAGTCGACGAAGAGCTTGATGAGCTTGCCGTTGACCTGCGCGCCCACGGGAATTCCGCTCTTGGTGTTGCGCGGGGTGATCGTTCCGGTCGCCTCGACCGTGCGCCTGATGTCCGTACGGGTAATCGGCGCGGTGCGGTACGACACTTTGCCCGCAGGCCCCTTGCCGTCGCACCCCGACACAAGCGCGGCGGTCGCCGCAATTGCCATTATTCCTGCAAAAACTGACTTCTCGAACTTCATTCTCCGGCTCCTTGGGTTTCCGGTTCCTTGTTTTCCTCGACGCCGACGTACTCGGGCATTGCGCCCGTCAGCCGGAACATCTTCGACTCCGCGATCTGCCCGCGGTAGAACGCCTTGACGCGCGCGCCGAGCGCGTCGGTATAGGCCGCCGCCGCGTCCGTGTAGTCCACGCGGCTCGCCTCGCCGACGGCGTAGCGTCCGCTGACCGTCGACAGGTTCTCCTTTGCGGTGGCGACGCTCACCTCGGCGCTTGCGTACGCCTCGCGCGAGTTGTCGCGCTCAGCGACGGCGACCTCGATGTCGCGCGAGAGGTCCTGCTCCTGCGCCAGCACGGCGTTTGCGGCCGTCTCGAGGGCGACGAGCGAACGGTCGATGGCGACGGTCGTCTTGAATCCCGAGAAAAGCGACTGGACACCAGAAAAGCCCCAGCGCCAGTACCAGAGCGGATCGGTCCAGTTAAGCGAAAGCGTCGCCGAAATCTCGGGATACAGGTCACGCACCGCGTAATCGACGTCGGACGACGCGGCGCGCAGTTTCGCGCGGACCGCCGCCATGGAGGGCGTGTTCGTCCGCGCGAGAGCGAAAACAGACTCGCTCGAGGCGTCCGTCTCGGCGAACGAGGCGCGGAACTTCTCGAAGTCGACCTCGCGGTGGCCCAGAACCTCGTCGCACGTGCCGCGCGAGGCGTCCACGCCGAGCGCGGACATCATCCTCGCGCCCGCGATCGCCACGTCGTTGGACGCTGCCACGACGGCCTCGCGCGCCTTGGCGAGGTCGAGCCTTGCGCGCAGGACATCAAGTTCCTGCGCTTCGCCGATCTCAAGCATGTCCTCCGCCTGCCTGAGATGCTCGGCGTAGTTCTGCTCGTCTGCGAACGCCACTTCGAGGAGCGTGTCGTTCTGGAGCAGCGCAAACCACGCGGAGGCGACTTCCTCGAAAACCGAATATCCTTGCTCGAGGAGGCCCATCTCGGCTGCGACAACGCCCTCGCACGCGCTTTTCGCGCGGGCGGAGTTGCGCCCGAAATCCCATAGGAGGAGACCGAGCGAAAGCGTGCCGGAGGCCGAACCGTGGGTCTGGGACTTGAGCTGGTCGAAGTGCGCGCTCTTAGACTGCTCGGAATGGCCGACCGTCGCGGATGCGTCCAGTGCGTTCCAGGGGGTTGACGAGACTATCGGCGCGTCCGAGGCTATCTCCTTCAAGCGGAGCCTCGCATCCTCGACGGCAAGGCGTGCGCTGGCCATCGCGGGACGGTTCGTCAATGCGAACGAAACGAGCTCCTCAAGGGACGCTCCACGCAGCACGAGCCTTTCGGACGCCTGGCCTACTTCACCCGCGCCGAGCGGCTCAAGGCGCGCCTGCGCCTCCCTTGCGCGCTCAATGGAAGTGCAGCTCGCCAGAAAGACGAGCGCAGCGGCGGCGGAGGTATCTGCAAATCGTTTGAATCGTTGGTGCTTCATCGACAAGATTATACCAAAAAATGGGCACCAGAGGCGTGACAGACCGTCAGTCCTGGAAGATGAAAATGAGCTCTCCGGGGAAAACGCGGCGGTTCTGCCGCGCTATGGTCTCAATGAAGTCGGCATCGGTTTTGAACCTACGCTGGTTCTCCAGGAGCTTCGCGATTTCCTGCCGTTTCGTCTCGATGCTCTCGGCGAGCTCCTTGTCGCGGGCTTCAAGCCCCGCCCTGCGCTGGAGCGGATGTCTGATCATGAACCAGCCGCCTATCAGAATCGTGATAACGATAAGAAAGGCGCAGGATTTGAACACTTTTTCTCTTGTATTGTCTTTCACAGCCTCAAATTATATCAAAAAATTATACACTTTGTCCTTGACTTTTAAAAAAAATATGAGACAATATACGGGCGTTCGCTGCTAAAAAGGTCAACGGACGAGAATAAACTAGAAAGGGAAGTACTAGTAATATGAAAATAAAGACCACAAAGAAGAGCGCAACAACGAAGGTTGTCGCAAAGAAGGCCACGAAGCCTGCAGCTGAGAAGCCCGCGGCTACCGCCAAGCCCGTCGCCAAGGAGGTGACGTTCACGGTTCACGCCGACAACGGCAAGAATGTGTACCTCGCCGGCGAGTTCAACGGTTGGGATCCGACCGCGAAGAAGATGACGTACAAGGCTAAGGAGGGTGTCTACTCCGCGTCTCTCAAGCTCAAGCCCGGTACGTACCAGTACAAGTTCGTCGTCGACGGAACTTGGTGCGCCGATCCGGAGAACGTCAACTCGGTCCCCAACGACCAGGGCACGTTCAACTCCATCGTTGTCGTCAAGTAAGACGCCAACGCATAGTCAAAAACCAAGCGCAAGGGTCCGAACCGAGAAGGTTGGGCCCTTGCGCTTTTCTTTCACGTGTCGGACGGCCACGCGTCAGCGCGCCGCGCCGTCCATCTCCGCGCGGATAGCGCGAGCTGCGGCGACAGGATCCTGCGCCGCCAGGATGGGACGCCCCACGACGAGGTGGGTCGCACCGTCTCGGACAGCATCCGCCGGCGTCGCAACGCGCTTCTGGTCGCCAACCGCCGCTCCCGCGGGGCGTACGCCGGGCGTGATGAACAATGTTCCGGCCTTCAGGGAACGGGAAAGCTCGCCGACTTCCATCGGGCTGCAGACGAGTCCGTCTGCCCCGTTGCCAACGGCAAAGGAGGCCATCGCCTTGACCTGGTCCGCCGGAGTGCGACCAACGATGCCGACGTCCGCGAGGTCGGACTGGTCGAGCGACGTGAGGACAGTAACCGCGAGAATCTTCGGCGCTGACGCCCCGAACTCGGCGGCCGCGTCGGCGGCCGCGCGTATCATGGCCTTTCCGCCCACCGAATGTATCGTCATCAAGTCGACGCCGAGCTTTCCGCCGGAACGGACCGCCCTTTCGACCGTACGCGGGATGTCGTGGAACTTCAGGTCGAGAAACACCTTCTTCCCGAGGTCCTTGACCGCCTTGACGACATCAGGGCCCTCGGCCGTAAACAGCTCCAGGCCGATCTTGTAGAAGCCGACTCCGTCGCCAATGGACTTCACCTTCTCGACAGCCTCGGCGCGCGTCTGCACGTCGAGAGCAACAATCAACTCTGCCATTTCCCTTGCCAGCCTTTCTCTTTATGCCTTGGGCCAGAACTTGTCCGAAAGCTTCGACGGAATGCCGACTTCGCCCTTCTCGAAGTTGTCCGCCAGTATCTTCCATCCAAGGTCGAGCGCGTCTTCCAGCGGGATGTTGACTGAAAGGTCCATCAT
Source organism: Lentisphaerota bacterium (assembly GCA_015061665.1). Lineage (GTDB taxonomy): Bacteria > Verrucomicrobiota > Kiritimatiellia > RFP12 > UBA1067 > UBA1067. The sequence goes on along the minus strand of SUWC01000009.1, from coordinate 21,544 downwards.
CTCCTTCTCGAATGCGGCGCCGTACTTGAGGAGCTTCTGGTCCCAGGCGGACATCTTGAAGCCCATGGACTGCTTCTCGACTGTCTCCTTGTACTGGGCGTAGAGCTTGATCATCGCGTCCATGACCGTGCGGTGGTCTTCGCGCGTGTTCTTGTTGACCTGCTGTTTCAGACGCGAAAGCGAGCCAAACGGCTCGATGCGCCCGTTGCGGAGGTAGAACTGCCCTTCGGTGATGTAGCCAGTGTTGTCGGGGACGGGGTGCGTCACGTCGTCGCCTGGCATCGTCGTGACGGCGAGAATCGTGATCGAGCCTGCGCCGTCGAAGTCCACCGCCTTCTCGTAGCGCGACGCAAGCTGCGAATAGAGGTCGCCGGGATAGCCGCGGTTTGACGGAATCTGCTCCATCGTGATCGCGATTTCCTTCATTGCGTCGGCGAACGACGTCATGTCTGTGAGGAGCACCAGAACGTCCTTGCCCTTGAGCGCAAACTTCTCGGCTACCGCGAGCGACACGTCGGGGACGAGCTTGCACTCGACCGTCGGATCCGCCGCCGTGTGGACGAACATGACGGTCTTCGCAAGCGCGCCGGACTCGTCGAGCGTCGAACGGAACTTGAGGTATTCGTCGTACTTGAGACCCATGCCGCCGATGACGATGACGTCCGAGTCAGCCTGAAGCGCAATTCGCGCGAGGAGCTCGTTGTACGGCTCGCCGGCGCGTGCGAAGATCGGGAGCTTCTGCGACTTGACGAGCGAGTTGAACAGGTCGATCATCGGGATGTTGGTGCGAACCATCTTGTTCGGCATGATGCGCTTGGCGGGGTTCACCGAAGGCTGCCCGATCGGGGACGGGTCGTCGTCGATCGCAGGCCCGCCGTCGCGCGGGACGCCTGCTCCGGTGAACGCGCGACCAAGAAGCGCGTCGGAGAACGGAACCTTCATCGTCTCGCCCAAAAAACGAACGCGGGCCGACGTATCCACGCCTCGCGCTCCCGCGAATATCTGAAGAGTAACATTTGGACCGTCAAGCTTTATGACCTGCGCAAGCGACGTCCCTGCCCGGGACTCTATCTCGGCGATCTCGTTGTACTTGACCCCCTCGGCGCGAAGAGTTGCGACACTCCCTGAGAGTGCGTCAATCTTGTGATAGACCTTGTTGTTGAACATTATGGTACCTCGTTTATGCAACGATTATATCATAAAAACGGTGGAAATATCAATGCGCCAAATATCGCAGCTGGATAGGGCCCGGGACTCATCCCGAATCAGAACATCTCATTTGCTTCCTTATTCGGCGACGACTTTGAAAAATCCGGCGGGAGTGGATGCGGGAACAGGTACGCGAATCGCAGTTGCATCGACAGAATCAACCGCTGCGCCCGTCGCTACGACAGGCGTCCAGTCGTCAGAAGGCGTGTCAAGGGACGCGGCGGATTTGACGCGGAACGTCACGGTTCCTGTCTGAGTCGATGGATCGATCGCAATCGCCGTGAATCCGCCGGACGAAACTGCGCCTGCGGCAACGCTGTTGAAAACAGGGACTGCCATTCCGTTCACGTACTCAAGGTTGTCCATGCCGTCCATCGCACCCTGCGGCATCGCCGTTATTCCCTCGGCAATCTTCACCCGCTCCACCTCGTCCGCAACTACAGACCACGGAATGCTCGTGACCACCCCGTTGCCGCGCACATAGAGAACGCCGTCCTGCAGGAACGCAGTCGCGTCCGTTCCGACGTTCCACACTTCCGTTTCCGGTCGCGGATCGGGATCAGTAGGCCCAGGCTCGGACGCAGGACCAAGCACGAACACCGCCTCGTCGTACGACTCGACGACTTCGTATGCCTGAGCAAAATACACCCCTGCGGCAAGTGCAGCCGCCAAAGAAAAAGTAAATGCGTTCTTCATCCGATTTCCTCCTCTCTACGTCAGTTGCATGTCATCGACAGGCGGAAGCCAGTCTTGGAGTCCGAGTTGAATGCGCTGGGTGAATGGTTGTTGCGGTTCGTAAGGCGCGCAGCCTCGGCAGCACTATCATAGCATCCGCCGCGGATGACCTTGCCCTGTCCATCGTCATAAACCTTCGGCGTCTCGGCAACAGTCCAGGTGCCTGCAGCCGTGTAGTCGTCGCGGCACCATTCCCAGACGTTGCCAGCCGTGTCGAAAAGACCCCATGCATTCGGAAGCTTCGAGCCCACGCCTTGTGCTTCAGTCTCCCCATAGACCGCAAACTCTTCAACAGTCTCGGCAGAACCTACGACAGTCTCGCCGTCCTTCAGGTACGAGCCGAACGGGGCGGCAGAACCTGCGCGCGCGGCGATTTCCCACTGGACTTCCGTCGGCAGGTCGAATCCGCCAATCGCCCCACGCGAATCGCGGCACTTCGCGCACATCTTCTGGAAGAATCCTTCGGCCGAGGTGGATGTGATGGCAGTTGCCGTCGCGACGCCGCCGCGCAGAGTGCTCCACGCAACAGCAGTCTTCGGAGCGGTAGAGGCAGCTTCCCCTCCCATTACCTGCGCATACTGCGCCTCCGTGACGGGGAAGATTCCGATGAAGTAGTCCTTCACTAGCGTGATGGTGTTCACCGCCGTCGCCGTGCCGTTTGTGGGATCGACAGGATACGCAGTTCCTGCCGCGACCTTAAGCAATGCGATCTTCGTCGTCTTGTACACATCGCAGTTGAGCGACCCAATATCTACATCGCTTATGTATGAGACGGGATAGCCGGTCGCGGCGGATCCGCCGGAAACGTCGATGATCATCACGTCGCCAAGCGCTCCGACAGCCTCGCCCGTCGCGTCATCAACATAAGTTCCCGACTTGACGGCGATGAGCGAGACGCGGACTTTTGCCTTCGCGTCCGTCGTCACTGCGCCGAAGAGTCCAAGCGTGTCGAGCGTCTGGCGGAAGTTGCCGTCCGCAAGTCGCGCCGCGGCGTTCGTCACTCCTGCCGTCCTTCCAGCGGCCGTAACGTCGAATGCGACCTTGTAGTCCGTGCCGGCGTCGACGCCGGACAGCGTGTACGAGACGTCGAACTGTCCGTCCCACGGATCGTGCGACTGGACCGTTCCGAGCGTCACTGTTGCGGCTGCGGACGCTGCGCACACGCACAGCGAGGCGAATGCCGCTGCGAAAAACGACTTGACTGAACACGATTTCATTTTGAGTCTCCTTCCCCTTTTTCGATGCGTCCGCGCCAATAGCGGATCGTCTCCTCTGATATGCCCTTCTGACGGCACACGCGCTCGAACGCACGCGCAACCGCCGCCCTTCTGCGCGCCGCCCCAGCGGCGTCGAGCGTACCGTCAGCCTGCCGCGCGGCGGTGCGCCTGAGTTCGCGCTGCGCCTGGTTCCACGTTGTCACCATACGCGGCGGAACGGCGTTCGTCGCGGCGACCGAAGCCGCCGGGGCGTTCGTCGCGGCGAGCGCCGCGGCCAGCAGTAGAGATGCCGTCGTCATCAGTGACACGCCACCTTGAAGAACGCCGAACCGAGCGCAGCATCGACGTAGACCGTCATGTCGCGTCCCGTGCCCTCGTACGTCGCGTAGCCGAACTCGCCGTCGGCGCTCGCGGACGTCGCGACGGGGGACCAGTCGTTTCCGCCGGCTGTCTCTGAAACAAGCACATGGTAGAGCCTGTCGACGGACGTCTTGAACGTAATCGCGGCGAGAGACGTACCTGGGACCTTCTCGAACGAGACGATGCTGAACAGGTCTGTTTCCGAGAACGGATCAGTCCCCGCAAGGAACTCCTGCAGATTGGACATCCCGTCGCGATCGCAGTCTCCGCCCGGCTTGAAGGCGGCGATGTTGTCCGGCTGGCCCTCCTCTCCGGCATAGGGATTAAGCTCCATCATCCACAGCTCCCAGGCGTCGGGAAGTCCGTCGCCGTCCAGATCCTCTCCGAGCGTGTAGTCGCGGCGCTGGAGGGTTCCTGCGGCTGGCGTTGCCCACACGGGGTCTGGCGAAAGCCCCTCGTCCACGCCTTCGACAATGGCCTGCACGCGCATCTGAGTGCCGACCGTGACGGCACGGGAGCGAACGGGCCCCGAGCTGTCGATCTCCAATGAGAGTCGGTAGTTCATGCCGAGGAACACGTTCGCCTCGACTGCGCTCTGCGCGTAGACGCGTCCTTCCGGCGCGGAATCAAGGACAAGCCTCGCGGACGCCTTGGCGTCCGCGGCAAGCGGAACGCCGTATTCGTCGCGGATGAGTCCGTACGTCACGACCGGAGGCTTGGGGACGGCGGGAGCGGTGCGCGGCGCGGCGAAGGACGGCGTTGCGATTGCAGCCGCCATCGCCACCGCGAATATCGAATAGGACTTTCTCATTTCTTGACTCCTTTCACGGTGCTCAGTTCCCGCTGAACGAATATGTCTTGAAGAACAGGTGGATGTCCTTCACAGTATCGACGAAGCTCTCGCGCGCCGCGTCGTCGTCGGAGAGGATCTCGGCGGCGGGTATGATGAGCCACCATCCGTCGTTCCACACGGAGCGTCCGATGAGGCGAGCGTTGTAGCTCATGCCGCTCTCATCGAACGAAGGCGAGACGGACGCGTAGACGACGGGGTGCCTGCGCTGCGTGCACATCTCGTTCGAGAAGACGTCCTTCATCATGCTCCAGTCGGTGGACTGCCACTGCGCGTCGGAGAACGGATACGGAATCGGCAGCACCTGGTCCACGACGTCCCACGCGCGTATCTCCGCCGCCTCGGAGCTGGACGAGCGGACGGGCACGCGCATGTAGTCGAGTCCGGCGGGGATGAGGTACACGCCGGGACGGTTCTTCATCTGCCCCTTCTCGCCCTCGAGCCAGACGCCGACGCCGCGTATCTTCGTCGCGAAGTACGTCGAGGAGAACGCGTTGTCGCCGGGCTTCAGCTCGTTGCCGAAGAAGCCCATGCGCGCCGCAATGACGGTCTGGAACGGAATCGCGAATCCGGGTTCCTTCGTCTGCATCGGGTCGAACGGTTGCGCGAGGCGCGAGAACGCGGGATGCGTCTTCAGGTCCTCAACCCAGAACGACTGGAGAAGGTCCTTCCACGCCGCGTCGCCCTCTTCGTCGCTGTTCTTGCGGAAGAGCTCTTTCCTGAGACTGAATCCGTCAAGCTCGCTCTGCGGATTGTTGAATCCGAGGCGGCCCTTGAGAACCTGCCAGTTCTCGTTCATGCGGTAGAGGACGTCCGCAAGCCCAGGATCGCCGGCGGAGCCTCCGCCGAGCGGCGTCATGCCGTCCTCGGAGAATCGTCCGAGCGCGCGCGAACGGATGATCTGCGACATGAACTCGCGTCCGGCGGCGTTCCTGGAGTCGCTCTGCAGGAGGCCGGTCTCGTAGTCGTACGCCTTCGCGGCGAGGTAGGTGTAGCGCGCCGCGGACTCGAACGCCTCGTTGTAGCGCTGTAGCTCGTCGTTGCGCAGGATCTGCACGAACATGTTGCGGTAGCGGCGGATCGAGAGGTCGCTCGCCCACTGCACCCTGATGCGCTGGCGCTCTGCGACGAGCTGGTTGCCCCTCTCGAGGAGCTGCGAGTAGTTCATGCGCTGGGCGTTCGCGATGTTGAGCGCGCTCTCCAGCTTCGCGACTGCGGCGGAGAGCTCGGACGCCTTCTCCTTGATCGCGGCCACCTTCTTCTTGCGCTCCTCGCCGTCCTGGTACGACTTGTACTGCTTCTCAAGCTCCTCCTGCATCTTCTCGGTGGCAGTCTTGATCTTGTCGACAACCTCCTCCTGCTCGGCGATCTGCTGGTTGAGGAGCTCGCGCGCGCCTGCCTTGAGCGCGATCTCCGCGCCACGAGCGATAGAGGTGAGGTCGAAGGAGAGGCCGGTGATCTTCGGAAGCGCCTCGGCAATGGAGTCGCTGATGATGGACTTGATGTCCTTCATCTTCTCGATGAGCTTTATCGCGGTCTCGGCGTTCTTCTGCACCGCAGCGTAGAAGTTCGCGACTTCGTTCGTCGCCGCGGCCTCGACGTACTTGATCTGCGTGTTGAAGTCCTCCGCGCCGAGCTCGTCGATCTTTGACTTCACGGCGACGGTGATCGCCTTGACCTTCGCCTGCTCCTCCTCGATTGCGGCGAGCTTGTCCTGATAGCCCGCGAGGGCAATCTGGAGCGAACCCTCGGCGAGGCGCTGCGAGGTGTAGCTTGCGGGCTTCGGGACGAATCCGTCGACTCCGACGAAGTAGCTCGCGTTGTGCGGAGTGTTGGACCATGCCGCGACCGCGAACTCGTAGTCGACCTTTCCGTCGAACTCGTCCGCGCCAGTGTCGATCACCTCGATCGGCAGCTCGAGGTAGTCCTCGGCCTTGATGTTCACGCCGATGTAGCTCGCGTACTTGAGGTACGGGTTCACCTTCTCGCTGATCTTCGTCGCGGCCTTGTTGTAGAGGTTCGCGGCGCCGACGAGGAGCGAGGAGAGAAGGCTCGTGCCGTTCGTGACGGAGTGGTCGATCTCGGCCTCGTACGTACCCGTCACGTTCGTCGTTATGAGCGAGTAGTCGTTGATCACGAGGTCGAGGTAGCGTCCCTTCACGGGATTCTTGTTCGACTCGTCAACATCGTACGTCTCGACGTAGTAGTAGTGGTAGAGGTCGGGTCCGGTGTAGCCCTGCGGATAGAGCTTGCCGGGTCCGATGTCCTCGTCATACGGACGGCCGTAGATCTCGATCAGCTCGCGGTTGATCGCGGCCTCCTCGTCCGCGACCATCTTCTCGAAGTCGCGCTCCTCGTTCTGGTCCCTCAGCGCGTTGGAGCAGTTCTTGACGCGCTTGAATATCTCGTGCGCGACGGTCGTTGCGCGGAGCGCGCGGTCGTATATCTGCTCGAAGTGCGTCTTGCCCTCGTCGATCTCGCTAGGCGAGATGTCGAACGGAACAGCGGCGTCTGCAAGTCCGAGCGGATTCAGCCCCGCGTCGAACTGGTCCGCGTCGCGCTGCATGCGCTTCGCGTACTGCGCGATCTCGCCGAGCTCGAGCGTCGAGTCGCGGTCGATCATCTGGATGATGCCGACGTCCGCGGTCTGCGCGGCGGGCAGCACGGCGTTCACGGCGAGCCAGTCGTAGTACGCGCCGAGGTGTCCGCGCGTCGCCCACTCGTCTACGCCCCAGCGACGGCTCTCGGTCTTTCCGTCGAGCTCGTATTCGTCGAGCTGGTCGTCTTCGGCCCACATCCACGGATCCTGCGCGCCCTGCTCGTAGTGCCAGCGCGCCGTGCGAGAGACGATCATCTCCGCAGTGCGCGCCTTCTGAGCGGCGGCGGAGGCGAAGCGCCTCTCGTGCATGTAGGAGCAGTTGATGAGAGCTGCGGAGCCGTAGCCGAGTATGGACTCGACCTGCGTAGGCCAGCCGAAGTTCTTGTGCCTGAGGAGCGAATAGTAGCCCTTCACGGCGGAGAGGTAGTGTCCATACGCGTCGCCGTGTCCCTGCGGATACATCGCGGCCGCGTCGTTGACGTCCGTAAGGCCGTTCTTGTCTCCCTTGAGGTCGGTGATGCCGTAGTTGAGCGTGTATGCGACCTGTCCGCCCATGATGTCGCTCGAGAAGTTCCAGATGAGGCGGTTGTAGTACGGCGAGGCCCACGGCTCGACGAAGTTCTGCGCGGCATACGCGTAGTCGTAGCTCATGTCGCGTCCCCTGAGGAGGCACAGCTCCTCGTCGAGAAGGTTCTCGCACACGTTCATGAACGGGAAGATCGAGCTTTCCGCGCCGTCGTCGACCGCGGAGGAGTTGCCGAGGTCGACGGTCGGGTTCATCGCGTCCGCGAGAGCCTCGTTTCCAAGCACCACGTAGAGCTCGGCGATGCGTCCCGCGGCCATCTGCAGCGCGAGCGCGAGCGAGCCGAACGCCTGGTGGGACTCTCCGCCGTCGATCGACAGCTTCTTCGCCTCGTGGAGGACCGTCTCGTAGAACTGGATGAGCCCGTACTCGTTCAGCGCGTACTGGTTGAGCGCAACGTCGCCTTCATACGGCGCGCCCGCCTGCTGCACCATGGAGAGCTGCGTGTTCAGCGGAGTCGTCGCTGCCATCTCGGCGTAGTCCTTGCAGCGCTGCTCGAACGGATTGACCGCCTTGAGGACGCGCTTGATCCAGCCCTCGAAGAGCTGCGCCTTGCACCAGTCGGACCACTTGTCGCCGACAAGGGCTATCACGCGCGGATCCTTCGGACGGTACCGGCACGTGATGTAGTGGTCGGAAAGCCCGAACACGCCTTCGTCGCCGACGGTGATCCAGTCCTGCAAGGTCGTGCCGGGCTTGACCTGTCCGGAGAAGTCGTGCCACGCGGTCGGGTTGTTCGTCGGCAGCGAAGGCGCGCCGCCGTTCGTCAGCGGATCGGCGTACTGCCACTCGAACTCCCACAGCTCCGGCGTTCCGCCGAAGTCGGCCGTGTACTTCATGCAGACCTTCTTGTCGAGCGGATTCTTCGACTCGATCGGATCGATCGTGCTGTTCCACAGTTCGGGGATGACGCGTATGACGTGCATCGATATGTTCTCGGACTGGTCAGGCACGACCTCGAGGTTCGTCGAGTTGTTCATGACGAGCGTCACATATCCCGCTCCGACGCCGGTCGTCACGAGCGCGAGCGAATCGTGCACCGTGTTCTCGTCCGCTATCTCGACGACGTTCGTCGGGACGGACTGTATGCCCGCCTGCCAGTCGGAGTTGCCACCGCCCGGGAAGCATTCGCTGTCCGTCATCAGCTGGCGCGAACGAGCGTCCATTACGTTGAGCCACAGGTACGGGTCGATTCCGATCACCTCGCGGTAGGTGCCGGTTAGCTCCAGCTCCTCCGTCTTGCCATGCGCAAGGTCGTACTTGGCGACGGGGTTGAACACGAAGCGCTGCTGCATGAACGGCGGCAGATGGTCGAAGTGGCGCTTGCCGGTCGTGTAGTCGAGATACCACTTGATGCCGTCGGGGATCTCCTTCAGCGAACCGGTCTGCCTCACGGTCGGGTCGATGAGCTTCACGCTTCGCTCGCTCGCGACGCGCTGGCTCTGCTCGTAGGCGATCCTGACGGAAAGCTGGCGGCGCATCTCGGGTAGTCCGTTCTTCGCCTCGTAGAGCGTCTGGTTGACGTAGAGCTTCGGGACGCTGTCCGGCCAGCGGACGATGAAGGTGTAGTCTACTCCGCCTGTGTCGGAAACGTCGCGCACCGGGTACGCGCTAGGCGCGCCGAGGTATCCGTCGTCGCGCTGCACGTAGTTCGCGAGCCACACGATCGGCGTTCCGACTTCCGGCGGCGTCATGTTGTCTATGTAGTCGAAGGTCGGCTGGTGAGGATAGCTGAACTCGAACACGTAGTTCGTGACGTCTCCGCCGTCGCCCGCCTGGTGAGCCCAGAACCAGCCCTTGCGGTCCTTGAAGCACGTCGTCTGCCCTTCCGCCGTCGGACCAGAGATGAAGCTCATAAGGTTCGCAGTCTGGAGCGCGGATATCGGATTAGGCGCCTGGAACATGAGCCCCGCCTCGTAGAACTCGCGGAAGCGGTAGCGGTCGTTCTCCGGCACGACGCGGAAAGCCGCCATGCGCATGCGCCCCGCCGCGTACGGGTCGTAGTAGGACACGAGAACGTACGGAAGCGACGAGAAGCCCTCCGACTTCGTATCGGTGTTGTTGATGTCGCACCTCAGCGCATGGACCACGCCGTTGACCATCATCGCGTGCTCCTCGTTCGGGTTGTAGCCCGGCTTCGTGCGGTCGCACTGACGGTAGATCACCGCATCCTGGTCGAGTATCAGGCCCTTGCGCGCCTTGAGCGGAGCGCCGCTGAAGAGACCGGCCGAAATGAGGTCGCCGTCATCTTCCGGGCTGAACAGGAGGTTGCCGTGGTTGCCGTACATCGAGGAGTCCTCGAGGCGCGTGCGGACGTCCCACTGCTCCTCGTCCTCGTGTCCTGGCAGAGGACGCTGCTCGCCGAACTGGACTATGAGGTTCGCGGGAGTGTCGCTGATGGAGTCTTCCGACCCGTATTCGCTGTAGCGGTAGTTGTGGATGTCATGCCACGGACGCTCGTATGCCCACACGCGGAAGCAGGACATGTGTCCGGTGAACTGCTCGGGGCAGTCGTATATCACGCCGTCGGGGTTCGGACGGAACAGCGTGACCTGTCCGCCTGCGAGCGCGATGCCTTCCGCTGCGCTCTCCGGCTGGTCGAACATCGCGACACGCATTCCGTTCACGTAGTAGCGCCACTTGGCGTCCTTTCCGCGCGTGACAGCGAGATGAAACTCGACCGTCGGGCAGTCCTCGTCGCGGTTTGCGTAGATCGGATTGGGAATCGCAGTGAAGTCGGTGACCTTAACGCCTCCGACATAAAGGTTCGCGTTCAGGTCAAAGCCGAGTTCGACGTCCGGCTCAGTCTCGCCGCGCCTCGTGAACGCCGCCCACGGTATGCAGAGGTCGCTGCTGGGGTAGTCCCATTTCTCAAGCGTAAAGCGCGCCTCGACGGTGAAGTTCGTCGCAGTCTCGCCCGAAACCGCGGTCTGCGCAAGGTTAGCGACGACAAGACCTTCATCTATCGCGCCTGACCAGCATCTGTTGAAGCGGATGGACGGCGAGGCGACGTAGGGGTCGTAGTCGCTTAGGGCAAGGCTCGCGCTGCCGAGTCCCGAGGCGATCACGACCTGCGGCACTCCGTTGTCCCAGCGGTACATCTCCTCGGGTGCGCTGACAGTGTAGGTGCAGGGACACGACGGGAAGTACACTGGCGACGTGAGAGGTCCGGTATGACCAGTCTCCTCGCCCTGCTCCTCGTTCAGGCGACTCGGCAGCTGCCACCACACCTCGATCTTTCCGAGGTTGACAGGGAAGATCGGCGCGTAGACTGAATTAGTGAGCGTGTACTCGCGCGGATACGTGTAGAGATCTACGTTGTAGGGGTTGCGGATCGGATAGCCAGGCTCCGTGTCGGGCGTGTTCTTGATCCAGCCCGGATAGAAGAACCCTTCCGCGCCTGCGAACGGCGCGCGAATCTCCTCGGCGAGCGTCGCGTATGGAACATCGACCGGATCGGGCGCCTGCTCGTCTTCCGCGCCGCTCCACCACAGCCTGTTCGTGCAGACGCCGACAAGGTCGACGCCGAGCTTCGCGAGGAGCGCGGAGTTCTTCGCGGGAACCGAGCGGACCGTCTGGAACCACACCTGCTCGCCTGCGGCGTACTTGATGAGCGCGAACGTATGGTCGTCGGCGTAGTCGGAGTAGAAGCCCTTCTCCGAGACGTGGAAATGCGGATGCTCCCCGTCCTTCGCGACCTGGTAGTCCATGGCAGTCGCCTTGACAGCAGTCGGGACTAGCACGATCGGCTCCGCCTGCGCCTCGCCTCCTTCGGCCGTCTCGCAGTCGCGGATGTAGACCTGCGAACCCGTTTCGTCCCAGCTCGCCGCATAGATGTCGACCTCGAACGGCCAGACGATGTCCAGCTCCTCCTTCGCGCGCCAGTAGACCTCGATCTTCCACGGATCGTCGCTTGAGTCGCGGATGGCCCAGATGTAGTTCTTCTGCGGACCCTGTCCGTGCTGGTAGACGTATATCTCGCCCGCGTCCGCGTCGTCAGTAAGGCCGCGCGTGATCGTCGGATAGAGGTCCTCGTTCTTGTACGAGCGCGAGATCGGCCTGAGCTGCTGTCCGATCTTCACGTCGATCTGCGTCTGCATCGGACGCAGCACCTGCACGAGTTCGTATGCGAGCAGAACCTCCGCGCCCGTCGCCTCGTCGAGGCGCGAGTACGTGATGAGGAAAGTTCCGCTCGCGCCCTCGAACGCCTGCAGCTCGTTGCCGTTGAGCCTGACGTCTCCGACCTTGACGGCGCCCTTGTCCGAGTCGTCGTTCCAGACCTCGATACTCCCGGTTCCGTAAAGCGTCACTCGGTAGTTGCTTCCGAACGTGACGGTCGGGCCGGAGTTCTGCAGCGTGCGGTACGTGTCGTTGACCGTCTTCGGACGCTCGTGTGTCCAGTAAAGACGAACCGGACGCTTCGTGGGCGATGCGGATACGACGCCAGACTGCGATTCCGTTCCGCCGCCCGTCAGCGGCCAGTCGATCGACACAGTGCCCGCCTCGATTGCGAGAACAGTCTTCGCGTAGTCGATCCAGACGAGCATGCCTCCGCTGTTGCTGATCGCAGGAGCTGCTCCGCTCCAGTTGGCGGGAGGCTCAAGCTTCTCGCCGAGCATGAGGTTCGCCGGCTGCACCGAGATCGGCACGCCTACCGTGCTCTGATGGGTTGCAATCGCCGTCGCGGTCAATGTCTTCGTCTCGCGGCCCGAACCGGGACCGAGCGCCACGCCTATATCTTCCAACACATTTGTATATGCATGGACTTCGTTGCGGTATTCGCTTCGCAGGCTGTCGACGGGATCGGGTAGCTCCTGCCCGCACAACGCTCCTGTCAGCACCGCAAAGAACGCCGCCAATCGCTTTCGTCGTAATATGATTGCCATCATTCGCCTCCTTCCGCAGGATTTGAAGGTTACAAGTCAACGCTCCTTTAATTGGACCACGACCATTGCTTAATGACGCCAACCATCGTAAGCGTAACAGTCCTGTCGTTTGTGGATGTCGCGGTTGTCCCTACGACGACCTTCGTACTTCCATCTCCCGTTGTCACATAAGCCTGGGAAATAGGCATAGCCAAAGTGGAAGCCTTGAAACCTCCAATCGTCCAGTTATACTTCTCAACGCGCTCGCCAAGTTCAGGACGCAACGTCGCCAGATAAGCCGATGCCAGTGCCTTAGTGGCGGGCATTGTAATGGTGACCTCTTTTATCCAGATCGGACTTTCGTAAGCGTCCACATTGGCGTTAGGGTAGTCGTTGTAGTTCCACCTAAGATCGCCCATTCCCTTTATCTCGGAGCTGGAAAGAGCCAGCTGGCTGCTTGAGTCGAGCAAGGTGCGCACGTTCTTGACTTCAATGTAACCTCCATTGATGTTCAGCTTCTTGCCAGTGTCCATAGTCACGTTTGCATTGCCGTGGGAGTTGACGTTGAGCGCGCTGCCCGATTCTATGGTGACCTTGCTGCCCTGAAGAGTTGTTGTTGCGGGGCTTGTGCTGCTGTTGCCGATCTTGACGTCGGAGTCGGACGCCGAAATGTTCTTGAGCGTAAGCTTCTTGCCGTTCGCGACCGTGACGTTTCCGGCCACTTCTAGATTGCCGCCGACATTGAAGTTGCCTGGCGCGGCGTCCGCATACTGCGCCTTCTGCGCACGGAACGCGAACGGCGCTGTCAGCAGCTTCTGGCGAGGCTTGATTTCCTGTGGAGACACGAGAGCCACGCCATCCGGCCCCTGGCGCGGCGTTACGCCGAGGTAAAGGTCGCGCCTGCCGGTCGTGTACCAGAGAGCCTTCCAGAGAGAGGTCGGACCGTACGTGCAACCCGAAAGCGCTGCGCCAGTGGTGCCGAGCATCAGGTTGAAGTATCCGTCCTTGACGTATGCACTGTAGGACGCTCCCCACAACGGTGTTCCGTTGCTCTCCTGCGTGTAGATGCGGCATTCAAGGTCGTAGATTCCGTCCTTGTACAATTCCCCGTTCTTTGGATCGCGAAGAAGTCCCTGGTAGTTGATTTCTCCCGGCGTGACGTCGGGCTCGGTAAGCCCCGAGGGAATCGACGAGGGCGTGTAGTTGTCGGCCGTCAGCGTGAAGGCGGCGGCGAGGGCGAGGGTGGCGAGCATCAGTTTTTTCATGGTGGACTCCTTGTTAAATAGTTTAAAGTTTAAAGTTTGATGTTTAAAGTTTGGTGTTATTCGAGGCCGGTTAGGATGTGGGTGTCGAGGATCTTCGAGAGACGGAAGGTTCCGACGGCGTGGATCGTCGTCTTGACGAGCGACGTGACGTCCTCGCTGTATGTTCCGCCTGTCACGGTTCTGTTCCAGTCGTAGTTTCCGCCGCCGACCGGATCCGCCTCGGCGAACTCGAGGTTCACCGTGCGGTTGACGGCCCACGACTCGAAGTCGCCGGTTCCGTCGATTCCGGCTTCGACCGGATACTTGATCATGTGCTTGTTCTCGAACACGACGTTGTCGTGCTGCGGATGGTAGGCGTGGACGTACGGGTTCACCTTGTCGTCATACGCCTGCGGAACAAGCGCAGAAATCGTCCCGCCGTGCGCGAAGCCCGAGCCGGTGAACGCGATGGGCTTGCCGAAGTTGGGGAAGTTCGCGCTCGATATGCGGCGGATGCGTCCGTTGGGATGGCTGTTGCGCCAGTTGCGCGCCTCGTCGCGGCTTATGAGGAGTGTCGGCTCCGCGTCCGGATCGGACTCCGTCGCGACGAACACCTCCTTCAGGAGCCGCGCCGTGCCGCCATCGTCGACATGCACGACAAGGCGGAACTCGAACGTCTGGTTCGCGGGCTCGATAGTCTCGGGATCCCACGTGTTCACGGCGTCCGAAATCTGCGCGACGCGGTTGACGCCGTATATAACCGCCGTGCCGACCCAAAGTCCGGCGGGGTTCTTCTTCGAGGCGAGGTTCGCGTCGCAGGAGATGCCGATCCTGTGGCGGCAGACTCCGTTCGCCATCTCTTTGCCCTGGAGCACCGTGCCGACGTCGTTGATTTCGAGGACGGACATGTAGGCTCCGTCTTCGGCGGCCGGCATCTTGTCGAGGTCGGGGCGGATCGCAAGCTCAAAGCTTTCGCCTGCCGCGAGGTTCGTCACGATGTTCATGTCGCTTTCCCTGAATACGCGCCTCGGGTAGCCAGCCGTCCAGTCGATATCCTCGCGCATGAGCTTCGCCTCGCCGAGGAGCGTGCCCTGTCCGTAAGGAGGAGTCGCGGATGGCCTGAGCGAGATGTTGACCTTGCGCTCGATTTCGGAGACGTTCTTCACCGTGATGCGGCGCGTCTCCGTGTTGGAGAGGAAGCGGATGGCGTTGTCCGCCGTGTCGACGTCAACCCAGAGTGGCCCCATGTACTCGAGCGTACCCGCGCCGTACGGCTTGAGCCAGATCGCCTCGTTCGACGAGCGGATAGGCGTGCTCACGTTCCAGAGGACCGGATCGGCCGACGAGGCGTTCACGACGGCGATCGACTCGCCCTTGAGGCAGGAGAGCATGCCCGTGTAGTAGTCGTAGAAGCCGACCTTTCCGCCCTGCGGATCGTCGGGGAGGTTGAGTCCCACGAGGTTCACCTCGTTCAGCCACAGCGTAGTCCGCGCGCGCGCCGGAACTCCGACGATCGTCAGCGTCTGCGCCTTCTTCGAGCGGATGATGTACGTGTGGCCTCCGAGCACGCGGAAGAACGTGGAGCCGGCCTCGTCGGTCGGACTCCATATCAGCGTGTCCGCAGTCGGCACGATGCCGCTTCCGTCGTCGCGACGGTCGCGGTTCCACCACGTCACGTTCGTGATGTCGCAGCCCTTGAACACCTCCGAGCAGCGCGTGTCCGCGGGGGTTACGCGCAGCACTACGGCGTTGTAGCCCGACTTGAGGCTTATCGTCTGCGTGTCCCACATCGCTATCGCGAGGCACGGCAGCAGCAGAAGAGGCAGTATCAGAAGTTTCCTCATTTGCGTTGTCCTTTACTTGTCAGATTTCACTTCAACCCTGAAGAAGCGGTGCGTCGAGTTCGTCGGCGTTGTCCACTGCGGATCCGAGAGCGAGGCCTTGCCCTGGATTATGTATGTGCGGTCCGGCAGATTCGGCGACCATGTGATGTACGGCACGCCGTTGGAGATAGTGACGTACGTCGTCAGCTTCGCGTCCGGATCGTCAGGATCGAGCCCCGCCGTGTAGCATTCGCCCACCGTGTTGACTCCGTTCGCGGCCATCGCCGTAAGCAACCGTCCGCCGGAGGGCGACGCAGCGCCGAGGAGCGTAACAGGCGCAGTCGCGTCCTTGTCGACATCGGGATATCCATACGCCTCCTCACTTTGACCGTAAAGCGTATAGTTCGCGACAATGCTGAAATATCCCGATACGTCGCAGTCGGGCGAGACGGACACATAGTAGTTGCCGGACCCGTCGTTGTAGAGCGACAGGAACGGCTCAAGGGCCTCTTCGGAGACATAGCTGATCGACATGGAGTCAATAGGCGGAATATCATCGCCCGTTGCAGGAGTCGGGTCGGACTGCTGGCCTGAGTCTCGATAGAAATCCACCGTCACAGGAGCTGTCTCGCCTGGAGCAAGGCTGTACTTTACTTTCACTTCGGCGTACGAAATCGGAAGCTTCGTCGTACCCGACCAGGTAATGTTATCCACCCAGCCGCAGTTGGAGCCCGCGCTTGCAGAAGTATTCTTGGCAAACGACCAGCGGCAGGTGCGGCTTATGGGACGCCCATTTTCGTTAAACTCATCGTTGAATGTGATTGCCACGTGCTGCCAGGTACCGCCAGTGCCGGTAATGTGCGTCGTTACCGAGCCCTCGCCATAAGCATCCCTGTAGAAATTCAGCGCATCGCCGCTGGCGCAGGAAACCTTCCAGTCGAATTCGAGCGTGCCCTTCCCGAAAACGTCAATTGAGAATTGAGCAGAGGAACCTTCGCTCGGCGTCGAGCTTTTCGCGCTCGATCCGCCAGCGGTATAATCGTCAAATGAACCATTCCATCCGTTTCCCCACCCGTACACGCAGTTGTCGTACGTTCCGGAGTCGAAGATCGCGGCTTCGACCGTCGTGCGGCTCGGTACGGACACCATGCACTTTGCGTCGTAGGAGCTGCCACCGATGGCATAGCAGGCGATAACGTTGAAAACGGAATCGGCGGTCACCGTGTCGCTGATCTGAAACTGACGGTAGTTACCATATCCATAACCACTGCTCAATGCATCTGGATCGCCCGACACGAACTGGACCTCCCACCTGTCCGGCTCCACATCCCATGTCTGCGACGATGTTCCGCCGGCACCGTCGCTGACAATGCCCGAAAGCGAAAAAGTATATTCGATGTAGCTGTTCAATCCCGCATCAGTCGGACCCGTAAGATTTCCGCTCCTGATTCTGCTGTAGCTTACGCCCTGGCTCCACTGCACGTTGTCGAGCTGCCCCACCCCGTCGCGCGAATAGTAGTCCTGCGGCTTGAGCTGGATCAGTACGACATGCGGCCCCGCGCCGGAAATCTGGACTGTTCCCTTCGTCCAGTCGCCTGCGGTTGCCGAGCGGTACTCCGCGTCAACGTCATCTACGACGACGGTGATCTCCGATCCGTTCCAGACCTTGTAGTCGAACGAGAGAGAACCTGCGTCCAGAACCTTCACAGCAACAGTGCCTGGAGAGTACCAGTCCGACACCTCGAAGCGCACGCAGCGTCCGCCGACAGCCGACTCGTCGTCGTATGCATAGCACTCCGTGACGTCGCTGTTGTATGCATACGGAAGAGTCATCTCCGCTATTCTGCTGTCGAGCAGACCGCTGAGGCTTTCCGGAGTCACCGCCATCTGGCATGTCGCCGTGTAGACCCTGCCGCCGATATCGACGGGAAGGGACAGCGTGATCGTATCCGCCCATTGGACTGCCAACGGCACCCTGACGATTATCTCCTTCTCGTAGTAAAGCTTTGCCGAGAGCGTGCCAACGGTCCTCGAATCACCGGCACTCATTGAAAAGTCCGCGAAGCTCTCTTCCGTTATGGGAACCTCGAAATCTACGGTATAGTCCGAATCGGGGTCCTTGAACCGCTTGAAGAGCGTGAAGGTGTTCCTTGATCCGCTCGTGACGGCTGCAGGCCCCTTCAATTCGAAACCGTCGAACACGAGAGGCGTCAGGGAGATGTTGCGGATCTCGCCGCGGTCGGCGTATGCGCCGGCGGAATTCTGCTTCTCGTACACGATGGAAAGCTCGTGTTCGCCGTCTGGAATCCCGACAAAGGCTTCGCTCCAGTCGGATCCGCCGGTGCCGCCGTTCCTCTCTCCGTCGAGATAGAAGCCAGTGGTATGCATGCCCCTGCCCTCGCACTTGAACAAGGCAGGTCCTGTCACCGTCGCCGTAAGGGTCTGCTCACTCCCAATTGCGGCCCAGAGGGCTGACTTAAGGTAGGGCATTTCCTCCAACTGCTCGCCGGACGAGGTGCTGTATCCGTCCTCGACCCACCAGCCGTCCGCCGTGAACTCAAGCCCGTCGGGCACGACGAGGGACAGCGGAGGATGCGCCAGCACCTGCAGCCACGCCTGCGCGTCGCCTAGGCGGAAGCCGATGCTTTCAAGCGCCGAACGGTCGGACGTCGCCACTGTCAGCAAGCCGTCCTCAAGCGTCGCGGTCTCGCCGAAACCATGAAACCACTCAAGGTCGGTGAAGCCCTCCACTTCCTGTCCGCCAAGCGTGAACGACGCGGTGAACTGCGTCTCATCGCCCTCCGTGACATTTGCATAGTAGCCGGAAATGCCCATCTGCGGCTGGACGGAAAGGTCGGAAACCGTCGTATCGGCTGTGGATGACTGGACGACGTACAGGTCGAGGTAATCGTCAACGCCGCCAAGCTTCAGCTTGCCGCCGCGTGGGTTGCCCGTCCCGTTTGCGGTGATGCTGAACTCGAGCGGGAAAGAAAGCTGGACCGAGCCAGAGCCACCGCTCACCCAGGGGGTCGCCGCCGACATCCAGTCTGCACCCTTTTCGACGGACATTCCGCAGTATCCTTCGGAAACGGCATAGTCCGCAATGCGAATCGTCTGCACCTTGTTGTCCACGACGAGCGACGTCGGCAGTTCCTCGATTTTGGCGAAGTCGATGCTCACGCCGCTTCCAACCGTGCCGCTGCCAGACTTCGAGTAAGTCCACGTCACCTCGTGGTTCTGCGTCGAGTCGGGGATGTAGATCGTCATCCTATGCCAGTCCGTGTCACCTGTCGCCGGAAGCACCATGGCAGGCGAACCGTCCACTGTACAGACAACGGCCTCGCCCGAGCCGAGGCTCTGCAGCCTGTAGTTGAAGGAAAACAGGTTCTGTGGGGTGTAGTAATAGCGATTCGTCCAGCTGAAGCATATTGAAAACGAGCGGGAATCGCCGCTGCCCGGCACAGGACAGGAGACGCACGAGCCGTTCTCTGCGGAATCATCCTCCGTCCAGAGCCAGTCGGGCGCATTTACGACGGCTGCAGCGCCACTTTCGAGATCAAGAGCGTCAAGCGCTGGCGGCGTGATGTTGACCGTGAGCAGCTCTGAGACCGACACGCCCGCCACTTCATACGTCGCCTCAATCTCCACCGTCCTTGGCGAGCTCGTAATACGGCTGGAGAAAACAGTGTTCTTCGCGTCCTCGCCCGAACCGGGCCCGTAGCTCAGGAACGAATCGCTCGTCACCTTGCGCCACGTCGGATAGACATAGCCCTTGGCGCTACGCGTCGCGCCGCCATACGTCAGCATGTGGGAGAACGTAACCTCCGTGGCGACGGAAAGCGAGGAATCGCAGGGAAGGTTAAGTGAATAGCCATTTCCATCAAGACGGACAGGCCTAGCGAAGGAGATCTCCCTCGGCGCGGTCATGAGAAGAAAGTCGTCAATGAAGCCGAAGCCGGAGGCCGTGCCGGACGTTCCGCCAGACTTCTTTTCGTAGACGAAGAACAGTGCCTGCGCACCGGATGCGGACTGCGACGAGACCTCGGTGTACGTCCATTCCGTGGAGCTGCAGGTCGCAAGGATTGTGGCGGACGCGAGGTTCGGCTTCCCCGACGAGTCGAAGCTGCCGGCGTAGAGGCGCAGAGAGTCGGACGACTTGGACGAGTCCTTGCGCCAACGGAATCGGAGCTTCCAGGCGCTCGGCATGGTCCAGGAGATTACGGCGCTTCCTCCGATGTCCATCGGCGAGGAGCGGAGGCACGACCCGCCAACTGCCGTCTCGTCCGAATAAGAAAGGAATCCGCCGGTATATTCTGTCCGGAAGAGGAACTCCTCGGGGAAAGCCGCGTCTTCGATGATCGCGAGCGCGCTGTCTCCGCACCAGGTGTCGTATTCCGGCACCTCGACGGCGCCCTGAATCACCGTCAGCGTCTTCGACTCCTGCCCGGCGTAGACGGTTATCGTGCCTTCGCGCGCAGCGCCGGTAGTGTTGGGCTCGAGGGAGAACCCGAGTTCAGTCGCCTCGTTCGAGCGCTCGTACGAGCCGCTGTTCAGATGGATCCAGTCGGACGCCTTCGCGGTCCAGTCGACGTTGCACCGCACCTTGAGCGGCTGCCCGGCTCCGCCGTTCGCAAGTGGGTTAACGGAGACGTTTCCGCCGACATACGGCTCGAGAAGCACCTTCCTGTATCCCCTTACGTACGCGCTGTACGCGCCGCCTTCGTCCGAGGAGTCGAACGCCCGCACGCGGTAGGTGATGTTCGCGCCGGCCTCGCACGTGGTGTCGAGCCAGTTGCGCGCCGTCACCCTCTGCTGGACGAGCCCCGTCTGCGCCGTCTTGCCGCCGTAGCGGTAGACGACATAGTACGAGGCGCCATCCACGGCGTTCCAGGTAAGGCGTATGCCGTCCGTCCTGTCAGTAGTGGCAGCAACGTTCTCAGGCTTGCCGGGCGCGGCAAATGCAACGGACACGGCTAGCGAAAAAGCCGCGAACAAGCATGCGCGCGCCGACACGAATCGGTCTTGTATTGTGTGCTTCATATTGAGGCCTATTGTTTGACTACACCTCCATTATACAAAATCAGTTCCGCTATTGTCAATATTTGGAGCAATATTGACGCGAAGAAGATTTGGCAAAATGGGCATAAAGGAGACGTCGTCTGATGCGTATCAATTCGAGGAAGAACTTTGGGGACAGAACTTTGGGGACAGACCCCCGCAGACTTTTATCGGCGACCGAGAATGGAGACGCGGCTTCCAGCCGCGTATAATGCAGCCCGTTTACAATCTCAACGCGGCAAGATGCCGCGTCTCCATAACTCGCACACCCATTCGCACCGCCATTGTACTAGCGACGGAGTAGCGACCGAACAGCGACCAACAATGGAGACGCATAGCCGCCCCTTCGAGGGTGCCGACGACCCATGGGGAAGTCGGCGAGCCGAGCGAAGCGAGAGCCGAGCTTCCAGCCGCGTTATACTCTAGAGTATTTTAACCACAGACTTCCGCAGACGGGGCTTCGCTAACGCTCGCCAATCAATCCGGCAGCTCCGCTTCGGGATAAGCGACAAGCTCGTTGATGGCGTTGGAAACGTAATTTGACTGAACCTCGTTTACCAACCGCAACTGCGCCCCGCGCATGACTGACAGGCGACGTTTGCTAAAACGATATGTTGGATCAGCTTGGATCAGCGCGCCGTCTACCCCAACGTTCATAGTGTTGACATTCCTCGCAAAATCGAGCGCGACCTCCAAAACGCAAGGACGATATATCAAATAACTATCCGACCCAAAAACGCTCGAAACAAGAATCTTACATACTTCTGCGTAATGCTCCTCGGTCTCGCACGAAAACGAGTTGGTATTGGACAAATAGCTCTGTGCTGCCGCGATTGAATTACTCGTCACGCCCTCGATTGCGATTATTGACTTAATCGCGCAGTCGCCGCAAACGGGGTTCGTCGCGCAGGAGTAGAGGAATGGGAGGGAATTTGTCGTGCCGTACTGTGCAATCTTGTCAATGGCCCATCTACTGGCAAGGCCGTTCTTCAACCCGTAAT
>SUWC01000101.1 GCA_015061665.1 Lentisphaerota bacterium | reverse complement strand
GGGACGATTCCACTATCGGACGGGATCGGTCAAGATGCTGCTGACAGGGCCGGCATTGACGCAGTTCCTGATGGAGCGATCCGGGCAGGAATGGGACTGTGTGTCCTGCTTCGGCGGATACCGGGCGGGCGACTTCACTTTCATCGCGCTCAAGAACCTCTATGAAAAGGTGAACGGCGCAAAGATGAGCAAGGTGGATTTTCTGTCATTCGGACTCGTCACGGAGACGGGCGTAATGACAAATACCGGCGCGCTGCTGGCTGACGAATCGCCGATACGTCATTCTCGCGTGTTCTGCACGCGCTGGAACGGGCTCGACATGACTGCGGGCGTAATGGATGCAGCCGACGACCAGGAGTACAGCGGCGGGCTTCTCCAGCTGTTAAAATACGCCGAGGACTTCGTTCGCCTTCACTCACGCCGCGCGTGGCACAAACGTCCGACAGACCGCGTGAACTTCCGTGAGTATCCCGAACGCTCTGTTCAGGAGATGCTCATCAACGGACTCGTTCACCGCGACTACCTTGAGACAGGTAGCGAAGTCCATGTTGATATCTTCGACGACCGGATGGAAATAACCTCCCCAGGCGGTATGCCGGGCGACCGCAAGGTTCAGGAGTATCCGAACATTCGGCGGATTCCGTCGCGTCGCCGCAATAAGTGCCTTGCGGATATGTTTGAACGGCTCGATCTCATGGAACGCAAGGGCAGCGGGTTCAAGAAGCTCAACGAGGACTACGAGAAACTGTCGGTCAACCTTGGGAAACGCATGCCCGTCCTTGAGTCCGAGAGTGACTACTTTCGCGTTACACTGCCGAATCTTCTCTATGGATTCACAGACGAACAGCTCGTCGCAGCCGTCGACAACTCGTCATACGGAGTGCCGAAGAATGGAGCCAAACTCCCCACGCCCCATCACGACACCTACCATGATGCCTACCATGACACCTACCATGATACCTACCATGATGAGACTGTTTTGAAGCATGGAGATTTGAAACTTTTGGCTGTCATTTCAGCAAATGGCGAAATGAGTTCATCTGATTTGCGACTGGCAATGGGCATCAAGTACGCCTCCGATCTTCGCGAGAGATATCTCCGTCCGCTTTCTCGTAACGGATACATAGAGTTCACGCTGCCTAATGCCAAGCGATCCAAGCTTCAGAAGTATCGGCTGACGGACAAAGGACGTGCCGCGCTGTCGGCAAATGAACACAAATAAGATAAGGAGATGACAATGTTCGACAACATCGACAACATGGCGCGGATTGAGCACGAGATTGAGAAGAGGCTGGAGGCCGCCTGCGAAAAGAACGGATGGTATGTGGCTGAGGCGATGATGCCACCGGAGTCCACAACGTTGCACATCGAGAAGTTCAGAGAAGGGCCAGTAGCTGGCGAGGACGCACATGCTGCGCTCGATAGCCGCATCCGCGCCCAGCTGGTGAAGATGGTGGAGGTGATATAATATATGATTGCCCTGATACTTTCGATAATAGGTTTTGCCGCGTTATTCATGGCGATATGGATTCTCCACCGCCCCTTGGACGTGCATTCCTGCCCGGTGAAGTGGGTACGGATAACACACAATGTCCTGGAATGGGTGCTGAATGCGTGGGCAGTTGTGATAGTCGTTCAAATCGTACTATTGGTGAAAGGCTGATGGCGGTGATCGGCAAGATAATATCCGGTGGGCAGACCGGGGCGGACAGAGGCGCGCTTGAGGCGGCTCTGAAGGCCGGGTTTGCCTACGGAGGTCTTGTGCCGAAAGGTCGGCTGGCGGAGGATGGATGCGTTCCCGCGAAGTTCACTGCGATGGAGGAGGCGGACACGGAGGACTACCGGTTCCGAACCCGCTGGAACGCCGAACACTCGGACGCTACGCTTATCCTCGCGTTCTCCGACCAGCTCGAAGGCGGAACCCAGCGAACGCGCCAGTACTGCATGAACGCTCGCAAGCCTGTCTTCGTCGACAACCCCAACGCTCCCAATACGGACGGCGACCAGCTTGCCGTGTTCAAGTGGCTCGCCAAGGTCTGCAAGAAGAACGGCGGCAGGCCGCTCGTCCTCAACGTCGCCGGTCCGAGGGAATCAAAAGAGCCCGGCCTTGAGTTGGCGGTGGAGCGGTATGTCGAACGACTTATAGAATACCAATTCGAAGGGAGCGGCTCCAAATGCCGAAGATTGTGAGAGCCGTGGTCATGATTGTCACCCTTATTGTCGCCGGAATAAAGGTGCTGACTTCGTATGAAAGTGTCACTGCGGACAATCAAGTGCTCGCTGCAAACGGCTTGGTGTATGCATCAAGCGGTGCAACTGTAACTGTCGACCTCTTTCTGCCCGCGCCGTCCGCCAGCAGATCTTTCTACAAAGTGTTCGCACTGGAAGAACTGCCAGCCAAGGAATGACAGCAAAGGAAAGTTGTGATGATGGATCTGTCGAGAAAGGCGGCGATGTTCTACGGATGCGAGCATTCGGACTTGAAGCCGACGAACGGCGAGTTTGCGTTCGTCGGGTCGCTCGGCGGTCTGTACCGGCTGCTGCTCGGCTGCTGGCGGAGGGAGACCTGCGCACCACGGCTTCAGGAGAAATGGAGCGAGTCAAATCCGACCTGCGGACAATGCTCCATTACGGCGTTTCTCGTGCAGGACATCTTCGGCGGCGAGGTGTACGGTGTCCCGAACGGCGACGGCAGCTTCCATTGCTTCAACAAAGTGGGCGATGCCGTGTTCGATCTCACAAGCGAGCAGTTCGACCATCCAATCGAATACAGGCTCGACTCCCCTCAGAAACGCGAGATACACTTTGCCAAGGCGGAGAAGAAGTCGCGCTACGAGGCGCTGAAGGCGATGCTTATGAGAAGGGAGCGCATACGTCCGGGCCTCGACTCGTCACCATGCTGAACTGCCCATTCAAGGAGCAGGTTGGTCCGCTTGATCTCCTTGATGAGATCGTCCCTCTGCGGCATTGCCATGTTAACATTCTCCTTTCGCCCAGGCAACAAGCATGGCCCGAGCTATCGACCCGTGGCGCGGTATCTCAGGCAGATGCTCGCGGTCGAACCACCCGGATTCCACGACCTCCTCGCCGTCGGGCGTGAGTTCGCCGGAAGTGTACTCCGCCCTGAAGCCGATCATGATGTTCGACGGAAACGGCCACGTCTGCGACCCGAAGTAGCGGATGTCCTTCACCTCGATTGACGCCTCTTCGCGGACTTCTCGGCGTATGGCGTCCTCAAGGCTCTCGCCAGGGTCGACGAATCCGGCGACAAGCGACCACACGACGCCACGATAGTGTGTATTCTTTTGCAGGAGCACCTTGTCGCCTTTCGTGACGAGGACTATTACGGCGGGCGAAATCCTCGGGTAGACCGTGTAGCCGCACTTCGCGCACACGAGTGCCCGCTCGCTTGGATCGTCGTGCGGCTTCATTTCCGCGCCGCAGCGTCCGCAGAATCGGTTGGTCTCGCGCCATTCGGCGATCTCCGCCTCACGCGACGCCTCGCGCATCTCGTCGGGCGTCATGTCGCGGAAGGTATCGCGGAGGTTCTTCATGGATTGCCCTACAGCTTCTTTACGAGTTCCTCGATGCGGCTGCGGGTAGCGTCAGTCTTCTGCTCGTCGATCTTGGCGGTGACGATGCCCGTGTCCTCGACGCCCCAGTAGCGCTGAATGCCGTGGTACTCGCCGATTGCGCCGTCGTACACGCCGGGCGAATACGACGAGGCGAGAAGCGCCATCTTCGTCACCTTCGGCGGCTTCTGCATATTGTAGATGCGCTGGATCGGAGCCTGTATCTGCGCGGAGAGCGTGAAGTAGTAGATCGGTGCCGCAAGCACGAGGACTTCGGCCTCTGCAAGCAGCGGGTAGAGTTCCTGCATGTCGTCCTTCTGGATGCACGCTCCGTTGCCCTTGCCGTGGCAGTATTCGCAGGCCATGCATCCGGCGATCTTCTTGTGCGAAACGTCGACGAGCGTCACCTTGTGCCCGGCGGCTACGGCGGCCTTGCAGTATTCTTCTGCCATCCATGCGGTGTTTCCGTTCGCCCTCGGCGAACCCTGAAGAATCAGCACATTCATTTTGCAACTTCCTTTCTGTTGTTCAAATCTCTTCATATTATACCAAAACAGTAGCTTGCCTCTGCCGAAGTGGCGTCTCGAAATCTTTTGTCAGAAAGTTCCGGCGGATCGTCCTGTCTTTGTGTAAGCGCGAGAATGGGCTTGCGCGGACGACGAAAGGAACACGACAATGAACAAGGCAATACAGAAGATGGTTGTGGCACTCGCGGTGTGCGGCGCTCTCTGTGGCACGGCGATGGCCGCTCCGAAGGGGAACCCTCCGCCGAATGGCAAGGCTCCGACGGCGATGAAGGCACCGGCACAGAAGCCGCCAGCGGCAAAGGCTCACGCGCCTAATGCGCACACGGCAAAGGCTCCTGCTCCGGCCAAGCATACGCCGCAGGCGTCGAAAGCACCAGGAAGAGCACCTACGGTTGCGCAACACGCGCCGATGCATCCTGCGCCCAGGCACGAGGTAGCGCGTCACGCGCCTCCGCCCCCGCCTCACGCGAAGCATCATGAGCCGAAGCATCACCACGATCACCGCCACCACGACTGCCATCACAGCACCACGCTTCACACGGAGGACTGGTGCGAGATCGGAGCCTCGCTCCTCGGCGGGCTCGTCGGCGGACTGATCGGCGCTTCCATCTAACGAAACACACAACCCCAAACCAGAAAGGAACCATATCATGAACAAGATCAAACTCATCGCGGCGTTCGCCGCTGTCGCATTCGCCGGTGCCGCGTTCGCCGGAGGACACATGGATGGCGGCGTGATCGCACACCACCATCATCATCACCATCGCCACCATTGGCGGATGCCGCCGCCACCTCCTCCGCCTCCGCATCACTGGGGAATGCCCCCGCCGCCACCGCCCCCTCCACCACCGCCTCCGCCGAGGCGCTGCTGGCGGTGATTGAAGAGGTAAAAGCAAGGAGCCGACGGGTGAAAATCTCGTCGGCTCCTTCCCTTTGAAGCAGGCCGAATGGGGCGGCGATTCGTCTCTGGCACTATAGACCTTGGAGGTTCCCCAATTTTACTTTGGGCTGCCGAACCTTTGCGACCTCTGCGCTGTTTTGGAAAAACTCCGACGGTTGATGTTCTCGCGCAGACGCTTGCGCGCCCTGCGGGTTCGGCTACGCCGAATCTTCCCTCCGCTGCGCTGCGGTGCATTCCCGCTCCACGGCTTCGCACTTTTCAACCATAATCAGGAGACGCTGTTTTGCAGTGATTATAGCGGCCTTCGGCCGATTTATGCGGCACAGCCGCATCCAAAAACACTTCAACCGACACATGTATAGCCGTTGTATGGTGCGAAGCGGCGAAGCGGTAGCGAGAGCCCAAACGCTCGGAGTTAAATTACAAACCGGAAGTGGATTTTCACTTAACGCAAAATGAAAATTGCCACTTCACCCTTTGTTTACTGGGGTGTGACCTTTTTCATGCCAGAAAAAGTGGGGAACCTCCAATACAGACCTCATGTTAAAAATGGTATAATTAATGCATAAAGGCGTTTAGGGCAAATGGCGATAATCGGCAAAATCATCTCCGGCGGGCAGACCGGGGCGGACAGAGGCGCGCTTGAGGCGGCTCTGAAGGCCGGGTTTGCCTACGGAGGTCTTGTGCCGAAAGGACGGCTGGCCTGCAACGGCAAATGCGCAACGATACGCAATTTCCAGTCTGATGGATACGGCGGTTTCAGACTTACATTGAGTGTGGCGATTTCACAGGGCGACGCCAAGTCCCTGGCCGGAGATTTCAACAGTACGCTCAAAGTGGCATCGGCACCTACTGTTGCCGGGATAAAGGCGCTCACTTCGTATGAAAGCGTCACTGCGGACAATCAAGTGCTCGCTACAAACGGCTTGGTGTATGCATCAAGCGGTCCAACTGTAACGGTCGACCTCTTTCTGCCCGCGCCGTCCGCCAGCAGATTCTTCTACAAAGTGTTCGCGCTGGAAGAACTGCCAGCCAAAGAAGAAAACTAAGGAACAGTCTAATAAACGAGAAAGGGAAATACCATGCTCAGACTAAACTGCTTCTTTCAGGCCAAGGAAGGTCGTCTCGATGACGCTCTTGCCGCCGCCAAGGAACTGACCGCCGCCTCGCTAAAGCAGGACGGATGCATCGCCTACGATGTCTTCACGTCCGCGACCCGTCCCGGCGTCCTCCTCATCTGCGAGACATGGGGCGACGAGGCTGCTCTTGCCGCGCATTCAGCGTCCGAAGTGTTCGTAAAGTGCGTCGCAATCATCAACGACTGCGGCGAAATGAAGATCGAGAAGTTCGAGATGTAAAATTGATTGGTCATAAGGGGCATGATTACCGGGAGTAATAGCTATGGCTGCAAAAGCGAAAAGGAAGAAAATTATAGTTGCGGCGCTGTCCGCGCTTTGTGCCGTGCTTTCGCATTTAGGCGCAATGGCGGCAGACGCTGTCGCCGCGACAGATAGCGACATCGGCAAGGTCATCGGGGCGGATGGGGTTGTCTATGCCTCTGTCGCCGATGCTGAAGATGCCCAAACGACCGCCTACGCAATGATCGCCTACATCAACAACGCGGGATCGTTCGGCCTCGCGATTGCAGTTGGCGATGCCGACGGTCCCTGCGCATGGGACGACGCGAAATATGCTGCGACAAGTTGGGCGGCAGCGCGGCCTGCCGGGTTCGGTTCATGGCGTCTGCTGAGCGCGGATGAATGGTTTACCATATTCCGTGAATGCTACGGATATTCGGAAGGATCGGATTATTACGACTACGGTAGTTTCCGTGATTTTCTAACCAGCTGCGGGGCCGCAGATATGCAGGATGGAAGATATTGGACATGCGACGAGGTGTCGGCATCCGAGGTGCGCACTTGCGATTTTTCCCCCAACAACTACGATAGGTTTGCCAACACGCCAAAGACGGAACGGTCCTACGTGCGCCTGTGCCTGGAGTTCAGCCTTCCATCTGATACGGCGGGCCGCACCGGTGACTGCCGCTGGGAGTTTGATGTCGACACACAGACGCTCACCATCTCCGGCAACGGCGCGATGGCCGACTATGCGTCACAGGATTGGGCACCATGGCATGAGCATCTCAAGGCATCCATCACGAATGTAGTCATCGAAAGCGGCGTGGAGAACGTCGGCGATTGCGCGTTCTACGAGTGTTCCGCCCTGACGGGCGTCTCGATGCCTAACACTGTGACGAATATCGGCGAGGGCGCATTCTATCGGTGCAACTCGCTACGAGATTTCGCAGTCCCGCAAAATCTTGTCTCCATTGGTAACGCAGCGTTTTACCAGTGCAGTGCGCTGACGACTCTCACGCTTCCGGGCACGGTTGCAAGCATCGGGGCGGATGTGTTCATGAGCTGCGATGGCATCGCGGACGTGTACTGCCTCCCCGATCCCGCAAATCTGTCGTGGGAGGATGCCACCAGGGACTTCAAGTCCAACGGAGAGACGTTCATCCATGTTAACAACGGCCAGATTGCGGACTACGAGGACAAGTTCAAAGATGTCGTCAGAGCCACGTTCATAGGCGACGCCTCCAGCATTCCTTATGAAGTCTGGGCGGAAAAATGCGGTTTCACGGTGTCTTCCGCCGGGGTTAAACTGGACGAGGTCCATTTCGGCTCGCAAACTTCGATACCGATTTCCGATGGCGTCTCGGTCAGCGGTTGGTTTGGCTATTCCGATGGCTCCGCCAAAAAGGTGTTCGCGTTGTCAACTGAATACGAGGCGTACGGCAAGACCTGGGCGGCGGCATTTTCGCAAATCGAGACATGGCAAGGGGCGTTGTCCGGCGGCAAAGCCGTCCTGCGCCTGCCGTCCGCCGATGAACTGAAGCGGTTTCTCTTCGGTTGCGGCGGCTCGGTCTACACGGAGGATCTCTACGACGGAATGCTGTTCAGCCCCGGCGCGCTCGACGAAAAATTCGGCAACTCCGGGATATGGACTTCCACAGAGGACGGCGATGGGAATGCATGGATGTATGTGTATGGCGAGCCGGGAGGCTGGCGGTTTACAAAGCGGGCCAAGACGGCCACTGCCGGTGTGCTTGCCCTCATTGTGCTCGATGTCTATTCCCCAGGCTGGGCGCTGTGCGACAAGTCGGATGGCATCGCCAACATTTTCCGATACGCTTTCGACAAGCCGACGGGAGACTTCCACGACGTGCCTCTTATTGACATATCGTTCGATTTCGCCGGCAATCCTGTAATCAAGACTCCGAAGGTGGTTAACACTACGGGGTTCGCCTACAGGGTGGAGAGCGCGCGCGACCCAGCGTTCTCCAGAATCGTAGGTTCAAAGAGCCTCGGCAGCGGCTCTGTCACATTCGACAAGTCTGATGAGCCTAGGTTTTTCAGGTTGACTGCAACTGCCAGATAGCAACCATGAAGGCAAGATGATGATGCGTATTGCGAGAGTTCTGATGGTACTTGCCGCCGCCTGCGTGGGGGCGGAGGCCTTTGCCATGCAGATTTTCGTCAGGACGCTGACCGGCAAGACGATAACGCTGGAGGTCGAGTCAAACGACACCATCGAGAACATCAAGCAGAAGGTTCAGGAGAAGGAGAAGATTCCACCTGACCAGCAGCGGCTGATTTATAATGGAATGCAACTTGAGGACGGGCGCACGCTTGCCGATTATGGCATCGAGAAAGAGGCGACTCTCCATCTTGTCTTGCGCCTCCGTCCAGCGTCTGGCGATGGGAATGGCGAACCTGCGACGACAATCTCATACGTCTCAGTATACGACTTCCAGCCCGATGGAAGCGGCGGCTTCACGCTGTCTATGGATGTTGTGATTTCGCAGGGTGACTATACGTCCCTGGCCAACGATTTCAACAGTACGCTCAAAGTGACGTCGGCGCCTACCGTGGCGGGAATAAAAGCATTTGCTTCGTATGACAATGTTACGGTTGACAATCAAGTGCTTGCTACGAATGGCGTGGTCTATGCGGAGAGCGGCAACCTGGCGACGATTGATCTCTTTCTGCCCGCGCCGTCCGCCAGATCGTCTTTTTATAAAGTGTTCGCGCTGGAAGAACTGCCAGCCAAGGAATGACAGGAAAGGAAAGTTGTGATGATGGATCTGTCGAGAAATGCGGCGATGTTCTACGGATGCGAGCATTCGGACTTGAAGCCGACGAACGGCGAGTTTGCGTTCGTCGGGTCGCTTGGCGGTCTGTACCGGCTGCTGCTCGGGTGCTGGCGGAGGGAGACCTGCGCACCACGGCTTCAGGGGAAATGGAGCGAGTCCAATCCGACCTGCGGACAATGCTCCATTACGGCGTTTCTCGTGCAGGACATCTTCGGCGGCGAGGTGTACGGTGTCCCGAACGGCGACGGCAGCTTCCAT
>SUWC01000008.1 GCA_015061665.1 Lentisphaerota bacterium | reverse complement strand
GCATGGTTCCTCGTTTCTTGCACATTGAGACGAGGATATCATCTCATATTTCGCCGCTTTTGTCAATAGGGGGCGGCCAATTCGATATCTACAAGGCGAACGCGCCATGAACTAAATCACCATGCGCCACCCCGTAGCCGTCCATTTACCCACTTGCGCAAAGAGAGGAAATTTGATAATATAGTAGTGGTGTAAAAAGGGTTGAGGTGGCATGAAGAGAGAGAGCATAGTCACTTTTTGCGAAAATCCCGCGCAAAACGCTGGATTGTATTTTCTTTTCCGCAATTTTCCCCCCTGGTACGCCCCACCGCGCGCCGGCGTCGCGGAGCCCTTGCATCCGCCGGATATCGCTCCGAGATGACTTTCCGTCCGATGAGACCGTCAATCACCATCCAACCATTTAACATCAGAAAGGGAGAAACAAAATGAAGGCGATAATTCAAAGACTTGCGCAGGGCGCAACGCGCCTCGCCGTCGCAACGCTCGCCGCCCTCGCGGCCGGCGGAGCATGGGCAAGTATTGAAATGACCAACCCTGTCACCGGCCAGAAGGAAACGTATGTAAATACTTTCACCGGCGGCACGGACGGCACCGACACCGAATGGAACGATTCCTCCAACTGGGACACGTCCGTCACGCCGTTTGTCTCTGGCGACTACAATGCCTCACTTGTCGACGGCAAGACGGCCTCGACTTCGACGGCGATCGACGGCTATACGCTTCGCGTTGGCGCATATAATGGCGCTGCTGTGACTTGGTCAGGCGGAATTACCAAGATACAGGCTGGCACGGCTGGATGCTGGCTGACTGCGGATGCGACATCCTCGATTACACTCGCGTTCAATGGCAACAGCAAACAGCTGGAAGGCAGCAGCACTTATCCGTTGAAGCTGTCATCCGCCAAAGCGGGCGGCATTACGTGGACTTCCGGGCTGGCCAACGCAGGCAACACCTCGCTGCCTTTCTGGTACTACCTTAAGGGCGCAGGCACTGTCGTCTATGGCGGCGATATCACAGTTGCCAACGCGCAGGTGATCAAGATGGCGGACGTCACGCTTTCTGGCAATGCAAAGTCCGTCCAGCCGAAGACGCTTGTCTCGTTCGGTTCTGGCACCACAATGACCTTCACGGCCGACGCCGCTATCAAGGTCTATGGCACCGACGGCACAACGCTCGCTACGACAGTGAACCTTGCGACGGTCAACACAACCGGCTCGACCACCCTCACCACGTCCGATCCGGTCGGCACCGTCGAACTCGTCCAGACCTCCACGGGTGTTGTCCTTTACTATGTTGACGGCGATCCCGCCGATGTGAATGTAGGAGAAAAGACCTACAAGCCCTCCATCAGCGTGAACTTTACGAGCGGCACGGCGCTCTCCACCGCCGGGGACGTCGGCCTTGCCGGCTACGCGGTTCCCGGAACCTCCTGGAACAACCTCACGGTTGAGAACAACGCGACGCTTTCCTCGTTGAACAAGATCGATTCCACGGGCGCGGCCACGGCGTCTTCGGCCAGCGTGACGATCACGAATACTCGCGGTGAATGGCACTGCTCCAGCCTCGTGGCGACTTCCGACATGCGCGCGGGCTATATCGACGAGACTGCCGACGTGACCACCCCGACCGTCACCGTCAGCGGCATTCCGTACGATCAGTACAAAGTTGTCGTATATACGGCAACGGACGCCGCCAATGTCAAATTCGGCTATGTCACCATCAACGGCACCAATTATACGTATTCCGACGGTGCTGTCGCGGAGGGCACGACGGCGTGGGGCGCGTCCGGCGCGAAGAATACAGCCGAGGCGCTCGCCGAAGGCGTCAACGTGCTCGTTTCGCCCGTCGTCTCCGGCGGAACGCTCACTGTCGTAGGCCATAGAAGCGGCACCAATCCGCGCGGCTGCATCGCCGCCGTCCAGATTGTCAAGGTCGAGCAGGAGGTCGGCGAAAACGACCTCCTCATCGACCTTGACGGCGACAGGACTTATACATTCGACGAAGCCAAGGCCTACAGCGGTACGGTCTATGTGACCGGCTCCGGCACACTCACTTTCGACGGCGCCGCCTCTACCGCCGCGACGCTCCATATCGGACCCGCCGCCGCTGTCAACATGGTCGGCTCTGCACTTACCCCCACGACCGTCACGGGCAATGGCACGGTCGTCTATGATGGCGTGAAGCCAACAACAGGTCTGGGCTGGACAAATTCAGCCAACTGGACAGGCACGGTGTGGGTCAAGAACATCACTGCCTCCAGCGACGAGCGAAAGGAGTGGAATCCTGCACTTTACGGCAATGAGGAATCTACTCTTCGCTTCACGGATGTGAATCTCTACTTCCCAAACAATACAACGACAGCCTTCTCCGGCACTGTCGAACTTGATGCGGGTGGCTTGAATATCTGTGATGGACATGGCGGCACTAAAGCGACATTCGCCAAACTAACGGGCAGTGGCACACTCTCGACAGGAGGGGGCTCTTCCAGCGGCAACGGCCTTATGATCCGTGACGCATCCGAATTTACGGGGACGATTACGCTCACGAAATACAAAGTGATTATCGGATCGTCC
Organism: Lentisphaerota bacterium; assembly: GCA_015061665.1. Taxonomy (GTDB): domain Bacteria; phylum Verrucomicrobiota; class Kiritimatiellia; order RFP12; family UBA1067; genus UBA1067. Next base: position 60,024 of record SUWC01000008.1, on the reverse strand, counting down.
GACGGAACCTCAGCAAGCGGCGTCCTGCAAATCGATTCCGGTGCTGTCGCTACCGTCGCATCCGGCAAGACATGGACGGCGCCTGGCGGCTTTGTCGTCAATGGCACGTTAAATGCGGATGGAACGCTTGCCAGCAGTCATGCCTCGCAGGCCGTCAGCGGCTCCGGCATGGTTGTGTTCGCTGGCAAGATGCCTTCGCCCACAACCGATGCGTGGTGGAAGAATGCCGCCTGGACTGGCACGGTGCAGATCAAGAGCGCTGCCTTTACGGGAGTCAGCGGCGTTAATACGTACTTGGATGTAAACAAATACGGCAACGATGGATCCGTCCTTGAACTTAATAACTGCTCTGGATGGCTGCCAGTCGGAAATACCACAGGCGATAACGTCTGCGCCGTCCCTCTAAAGGTTACGGGTACACTAACCATAAATGATGGCTATTCAAACAGAAAGTTTACAATAAACAAACTGCTCGGCAACGGCGCAATCTACACAACGAGCAATGGCGCTACAGTCACGATTCAGGTTTTGAGCGCTGATGACTTTACAGGATATGTGAATCTCAATTCGAAGCGCGTAATATTCGGCGAAACAGTCCCTGAGACATTCACTTCGGGGCAGATTTATGTCGGCGAGGGTTTCTCGTTCACCGTACCCAATTCCGACGTGGCATGGTACGGCACCGGCGGCATAACGCTCGCCGGCGAACTCAAGGCGGCGGCACTTAGCAATTTCGGCGGCGGCACCACCATCACCACCACCGACACTGGCGTCTTCACGCTCGTCTCGAACAGCAATGCGGACGACATGAATGTCGATTACACGCGCATTCAGGGAACCGGAACGCTGAAGTTCGAGGGATCTGCCTATCGTTGCATCTCCACCAACAACTTCCCGACGGCGATGATAGTGGAGAACAACCTCAACAATGGTCTCATTCATCGCAATGCAGGGAACTGTTTCTATAGGCAGCCTTTCCGGTTCCGGCCAAATGCGCAGCGACTGGGGTGGAAGCGGCAGCACTGGCGACCGCGACCTGCGCATTCTCCAGGCCAAGGATACAACGTATTCTGGTCTGTTTGCAAGCAGCAACGACCGGATCGATGAAGTGTATGTGGCACCCGGTGCATCTACGGCGGGGACGCTTACGCTCTCCGGCACGCAAACGGCATCGAACGGCCTCATTGTCGAGAGCGGCGCGAAAGTCAACCTCACCGGCACATGGGTTGGCGCGACTACCGTCTCCGGCACGTTTGGCGGTACGGGAACGCTGACGGGGAATTTGACGTTCAGCGCGGGATCCACGTTCAAGGCGTTCGCGAGCGATACGGACGGGCTTGCCGTCAGCGGCACGGTGACGTGCCCCGCCGAAGGCACGGTGGCGGTGGATGTTTCCGCGCTCGAGCAGACGGGCACGAAAGTCCTCATGACCGCATCCGATCTCGACGTCTCGAAGTTCGCGCTTGCAGGCGGCCAGAGCGGCACGCTCTCGGTTGCGGACGGCGCGTTGAAGGTTTCGTTCGTCACGTATGTCGCCGAATACAACGGCGTTAAGTACGAAACCGTCCAGGAGGCGATTGATGCGGCGGAACAGGCGGGCGAGACTTACGCCAACGTCACGATTCTCGATGCGACGGCCGAATGCCCCGCCGGATATTATGTCGATACCGATAACTCCAACGCCCTTACCAAGTACCAGGCTGCGATCGTCAAGAAAAACGACGCAGGCAAGGACTACTTCAAGACTGGCCAGCTCGCGTTCGATGCTATTGCCACTGGAAGCACATATTATGGCGTTTATGATTATGTTGAAATCTATTATGGTACTGGTGTGGAGGTTTCCGTGAATCCAGCGGCGATAGTTTGGACATACGGCAGCGATCCTGTCAGAATCAAGTGCTATGGCGAAGCTACCGTGACGGTTTCACTCGCTTCGACAGAATCTACTTTGACGGCCGGGACGGCTGACGAGAATGGTATTGTCACTTATACAAAAGCTGACGTCGCCACTACGTATGTTTGGGCCGGCGGAACGACACAGGGTCCGTGGTCCAACCCAAACAAGTGGAAAGTCGGCACATTGGAGGGCGCGACGGCAACGCGCAAGCCAGGCGCACTCGATACAGTCCAAATAGGAGACGGCGCAAAAGTTTCTGATATTGTCGGCTCTTTGAGCGTTGCGGCGTTGCAGGTGTCTGGGGCGGTGACGTTCATCGGCGACGGCGGCGGAACGCTTACTTCGGCTAGCGCGATTACGCTCGGAACGGGCGATTCAATCACGATAACGGGCACGCTCAGTCCCGTGCCGACGACGACGGTTGCCAACTCGTATGTGAAAGCCACAACCTCGGGCGGAACGACGACTTACGCGGTCGATGCGTACAAGACCGTCACCATCACTGGCTCCAACATGACGGCTACTGTCACGCCGAATAGCGAAATTAAGTCTGGCGATGTTGTCACTATTACCGTTGCGCCCGCTGAAGGATATGTCGTTGACAGTGTTGCGACATCCAGCGGTACGCTTACTAATAATGGCAATGGTATTTATTCTCTCACCGTTGATGGCGACGCGACAATTACGGTAACGGCCGTTGAGGTGCCGCAGGCCACGATCTCCGACGTCACGTTCAACTACATGGCCGATTATACGAGTGCGAAGACTGTCACTGCGACGGTGAGCGCAGCAGGCACTTACACGCTGACTGTCGGCGACAAGGATTACAATGCAACGGCTGAGACGGCGAATAGCACTATTACCTTCAACAATGTAACTGGGCTTTCTCTCGGCTCCAATGTCAACTACACCATCACTGCAGGCGGAACGGCTTCCGGAACATACAATGGCAATACCACTGTCGGCAATGTCACCCCAGGATGGGTGCAGGAGGATTCGACGCATACCGGCAATTCTGGTACCGGCACGTGGGCAACGCCCGTCACGTATACCGATAGCAAGGCCACGATCTCTGACAACACGTATACAGCGAATACGGCTGGCAATGGAATCGTCACGCTGACCACGGTCGTTAAGTTCGGCGACGAGGCTGATCCGGAAGTCCGGGTTGGAGACGATGCACAGGCGGCCATCAGGATACAGACAGTCGAGTCCACTCCGCGCTTCCAGGTCTACGGCAAAACAGAGGCGAATGGCACTGCCGCCTGGCAGACAATTACTACTGTTCAGGCAGAGGCCGAAACGACGTATATGGTGTCGTTGACGATCAACTACACGACTGGCACCTTTACCGCCTCCGTGCAGGCCAGCGGAGCCGAAAGCGCCACTCCGCTCGGAGGAACTTGGTATCTTGCGACCGACGCGTCCAAGATTTCGGCTGTCGCCTACAAGGGCACAGGAGAGTTCACGTCGCTCAACGGCAGCTTCGTTTCGGGCGATATTGCGGTGACAGTCAAATCGCCAAATGATGTTGCAGTCAGCAGCGCGTTCATTAGCCAGTACCTTGGCGACGAGACCGTTGCCGATGCGACTGCGTTGCTTGCCCCGGACTCGACGACAAAGGCCGCAAATGGCTGCAACTACTTCGAGAGCTACGCGCTTGGACTTAATCCTGAGGTTGCGACCGACAAGCCTATCGTCAGCGCAACTCCGAATGCCGATGGTGGATTCACCGTGAAGCTTACGAACAGCGAAGGCAATGCGCTGGAGCCGGCTGGCAACGTGTCCCTGACCTACAAGCTCATGAGCGGTGATACACCGAATGGGCTGACAGAAGATCATTCGCAGACCGCTGCGGAGTTCACCATCGATCCGTCCAAGAATGGCGTGGTGAAGTACTACAAGATCGAAGTCAACATAGGCGCAAAGTGAAGATAGGGCCGTACCCGGCAGCAATCGGTTGTCTTGCGAGGGACACGCAAAACTAACCGATTGCGCCGCGTTAAAAAGTAAACGCTAGAAAGTCAACTCCGAGCGTTTGGGCTCCCGCGCGAGAGCCCTGCTGCTCGGAGTTTATGAATCCGCCCAGGCGGCGCCTCCCATTCCCCATTCCCAGTTCTTGGAGATTCCCTGTTTTTTCGGGCACGAAAAAGGCCACACCCCTGTAAACAAAGGGTGAAGTGGCGATTTTCATCTTGTCTCAAAGCGGCGAGACGCCGCTTCCCCCAGTTATAGTCGCTTGCTCAGTCGCAGATAACGAAGCGGCGAGACGCACCCCGCATTGAGCCGCCTTCGGCGCTCGCTTCGCTCGGGGGATATTCTTCCACCAGTCATGGCCGACACGGCGGTCGGCCCTCCCAGCTGAGCAAGCAAGAGGTGCCGCTGGCTACTGGGGGAAGCGGCGTCCCGCCGCTTTTCTACGTTGGCGTAAACTACGACCCTGCCAAGCGCGGCATCGACGACTCGCTCGTCGAACCAGCGTAGCAACAAGGGCGAGCGTTAGCGAAGCCCCGTCTGCGATGGTCTGTGGTTAAAATACCACAAACTGTAACGCGGCTGGAAGCGGCGGCGCCAATCTTTACGGAGGGTAAACGCACTTTCTGAAAGTAAACGCAAGAAAGTTAACTCCGAGCGTTCGCTCACCCGCACGCTCGCGGAGGCCAGGAGCCGCAGATGGCTTGAACACCTCGGGTATCCCGCCGGCGGATCGTGCGACGCGATGCTCGCCGAACTTCGCAGAAGGGCGTCCGTCGAGCTGATCCCGCACGAGGTCGGCGTGTTCATCGGCTATCCACTGAAAGACGTGGCCGGGTTCATGCGCCACATCCCCGCCACGCCTGTCCACCGCGGCGCTTGGCGCGTCTACGGCGACGCGGAGGCTGTCATGGTCGGGATACAAGAGGTGTGCCGTTTGCCATCTGTTCGCAGATAATTCAGCCCGTAATGTATTTGCATCTTGGCTGGTGCCGATTATCGTCAATACGTTATTGTCCTTGTTAATGCCGATGAGTTTGCAAATAGCCATCCTTGGGGTCTATGGTTATATCGTCTGGTGCTTTACAATCTGGATTGTCGTCGATTACTTCTTGTTTAGATTCATGTCCGTGAATTTGCTGTGCGGACAAAAGGTTGATACAAGATGGATAAGCCCCGCTATTCTGTTCTGCATATTCATTGTTCTGATGTACGGCATCGTACGGATTGTAAAGTCCGTGTAGCATGCTGACAGTGCGCGACACTATGACGCGGAGCAGATTTATGACCGCATGGGGCGCATGAGGCGAAGCGGCATGAGCGGCGATGAAATCGCGAGCCGATTCGGAATCGACCGGGTGCGAGAGTACAATGTGGCGCATCCGAAGAGTCCGATCAAAACCAGCAAGCATTCCAAATCCGGCACCCCGGGATTTGCGTGGTAAGACAATGAAAGAAAAAAAACAAAGCCCGGCAACTCTTCGCAATTGGCGCGAGGTGACTGAGACACTCCGCGCCCTACCACGAAAACGAGGACGGCAAGACGGTGACGCTGAATGTCGATGTTGTGCCGGGGCTTTACTATGCGGCGGATTCGGCGGCGACCATAGAGGCGTTGAAGCGGCCGAGCGCGGCAGAACCGGCGAAGACGGGCGATGCGGTTGTTGTGCCGAAGCAGGCGGGCTCTCAGGGCTTCCCCCAGTCAGGGCTCGTACTGCAATCATGGAGAAAACGAAGCAGCCGTTTCTCGGTGATTAATGGGCGAACAAAGCCATGAATTCCCGGCGGACGCGAGGTCGCGATACACGAGAACCTCACCGCGCACGAGGCGTACCTCGAGGCGATGGAGCGCCACTTCGCCGACAGGCTGTGATTATACTTCGGACTAGGACTGCTCGGCCATGGCATCTAGTGGCGAGGGATATGGTATAACTTGAAGCCGATGCAGCGCGAGGTTGAACTCGAACTCTGCGCGTCCGTCGTCGATCATGGGCCAGTGGCCGCGATCGTATGCAATTTCGCCGTCGACGACCGTCATCGCGACGTCGGACGCGTGCATTGAGTGGACAACCAGGTTCGCCAGGTCGTTGGCAGGCTTAAGGTGGACCTTGTTCAAGTCGACAATGCAGAGGTCAGCGCATTTTCCGACGGCTATTTCGCCCGAGTCCGTCCTTCCTAGCGCCTTCGCGCCGTTGACAGTCGCCATTTCGATGATGTCCCACGGCGCAAGTACAGTCGGATTCTGCGCGAGCCCCTTGTGGATCAGCGACGCCAGGTGCATTTCCTCGAACATGTCGAGATTGTCGTTTGAGGCGCATCCGTCCGTTCCTAGCGCGATGTTTACACCAAGCGCCATTGCGGCGGGTATGCGCGCGAAACCGCTCCCAAGCTTCATGTTGCTTGTCGGATTGTGTACGAGCGAGACGCCCATCTCGCGCATGATCCTGAAGTCGTCGTCGGTACACCATACGCAGTGCGCGGCGTAGCCGCCGAAGTCCAGGATCCCGGTCGACGCCAGGTATGCGATCGGAGTCTTGCCATGACGGGCGATGCACTCGTCGTGTTCTTTCTTCGTTTCGGACACGTGGACGTTCAGGGGCCGCTTCAGATCTTTGTTCGCGGCGGCCAGCTCGCGGCAGAACTTCTCGTTCGTGAGGTATTCGGAGTGGATGCAGAAATCGCGCGCGATCTGCGGACGCGTTCCGTCTACCGCTCCGACTTCGCCCCTGCAGTAGTCGATGCATTCGGCCAGCCTGTTCGGCGGGACGTTGTCCGCAAACGCAAGTCCGACGCGGCAGATGTTCCCCTTCATGCCGGTCGCGCGGAGCGCTTCCTCCTCCGCTTCGGGGAAGTCGTACATCTCGCCGACGCACGTGGTGCCTCCGGCAAGCATCTCCATCGCGCCCCATGTCATGCCGGCTGCGATGTCCTCGGGCTTCATCTTCGCCTCGACGGGGAAGATCGCCTCCTCAAGCCAGCGCTGGAGCGGAAGCCCGCCTCCGACTCCGCGCAGAAGCGTCATGGGGGTGTGTCCGTGGCTGTTCACCAGCCCTGGCATCACAAGCTTCCCGCTGCAGTCAATTGTCTCGGCGTTTTCCCTTGGACCTGTCGCCTCGTTGTTTGCGTCGGAAAGACGGAGCGCGGCAATTTTGCCGCGCTCGACCACGATATCCCCCGTCGCCACGCGGCGTCCGGGGAGAAGCATTGTTGCGTTTTCGAATATGCGTGTCATGACTGCTCCGTAGGTTTCCATCCGTTCCATGTGTTCATGGCGCGTTCCGCGCCGTTGGCGACAACCGCCTCCACGGCCTTTGCCGCGGCCGCAACTTCTTCGTCCATGACCTTGCGCGTCGCGGGATCGAACTTCCCGAGGACATGTCCGATGACGTTGGAGCGGTCCTTTCCGACGCCGAGCTTGACCCTTGTGAAGTCCTGCGTCCCGAGGCGCTCTATGATGTTGCGGATTCCGTTGTGTCCGCCCGCGCTGCCTCCTTTGCGGATGCGGAGGCGCCCTACGTCAAGGTCGATGTCGTCCTGAACGACTATGAGGTCGGAGGCGGTCGCGTTAGAATATTTGACTACCGGGGCGACGGACTCGCCCGACAGGTTCATGTAGGTCTGCGGCTTTACGACGACGACCTGGCGTCCCGCGAACGTACCCCTGGCCCATAGGCACTTGAACGCACGCTTTTCCTCCCAGGCGGCGCCCATTGCGGAAACAATTGCGTCCGCAGTCTCGAACCCGACCGAATGAGGCGTGTTCGCGTACTGCGGACCTGGATTTCCTAGACCGACGATGACCGTCATTCGTGGTTGAAGAGGTCGTTGACGCTCTGGTCGTTGTGGATGCGCTTGATTGCCTCGCCGATCAGGGGCGCGACGGAAAGCTGCGTGAGCTTGAAGGGCAGCTTGGACGGGTCGAAGCCCGCGCGGAGAGGAATGGAGTCAGTCACCACAAGCTCGTCGAGCTGCGTCTCGTTCATGAGGCGTTCCTCACCCTTTGAAGTAAGCGGGAAGTGCGAGACGAACGCATGGACCGACCTGGCGCCTTCGTCGCGGCACATCTTCGCCGCGGCGGAAAGCGTGCCGCCTGTCGCCGTCATGTCGTCGATCATTATTACATCGCATCCCTTGACGTCGCCGACGACGGAGAACGCGTCGACAGTCGAGTCGCCCGTGCGCTGCTTGGCGACGATCGCGAGTCCGCAGCCGAGCTTGCGGCTGTAGCCGTAGGCCGTCTTGGCGCCGCCGGTGTCGGGCGCGACTACTATCGGGTTTGACCAGTGCTGGTCGCGGATGTACTTAAGGATGACGGGCTCGGCCTTCAGGTGGTCGAGAGGAATGTCGAAGAAGCCCTGGATCTGGTTCGCGTGCAGGTCCATCGTAAGTACGCGGTCGGCGCCTGCGGTCGTGAGCAGGTTCGCCACGAGGCGCGCGGTGATCGGCACGCGGGGCTGGTCCTTGCGGTCCTGGCGCGCGTAGCCGTAGTATGGAATGACGGCGGTGATGCGGGCTGCGGAACCGCGCTTCATCGCGTCCATCATCACGAACAGCTCCATGTAGGCCTCGTTGGGCAGGGGGGATCCGGACTGGATTACGAAAACGTCCTTGCCGCGAATGCCCTCCTGAATCTGGCAGAAGACCTCTCCGTCGGGGAAATGCTTGATGTCGATCTTGTTAAGCGACCTCCCGAGGTAGTTCGCGACCTTCTCCGCGAGCGGCAGGTTGGCCGTTCCCGAGAAAACCATGAAATCGTCTTTCAGTTCCGTCATTGCAGGATTCCTTCTTTTGGGTAAGGACATATTATATCATAAATCGTGCTTGTTGTTTCCGCTTCGCGCATCAGAAGTCCAGGTTGCGGACGTTCAGGGCGTTGTCTTCGATGAACTTGCGCCTAGGCTCCACTTCGTCGCCCATCAGGAGCGTGAACATGCGGTCTGCGGCAACTGCGTCGGAGAGCTTGACGCGGAGCATGTGGCGCTTCTCGGGGTTCATTGTCGTGTCGAACAGCTCGTCGGCGTCCATTTCGCCAAGGCCCTTGAAGCGGTAGACGGAAAGTCCCTGCTTGCCGTGCGAGCGCACCTTGTCCAGAAGCGAAGCGAGTTCGCCGCCGAACCAGTCGGACGCCGAGTAGCCGTAGGCGGAGAGCGATGAAAACTCCTTGCGGAGCATCGACGCGCCGGACCCCTGGGCCGATTCGTCCTTGATGAGTTCCTCGGGCTTGAAGCCGCGTTCTTCGACCATCTTGCATGTTTCCTCGATCTCGGCGAGCAGGATGAGGAATTCCGTAGCGCGGTCCTTGTCGAGGACGTTTCCGGACTTGTCCTTCACCTCGAAGTCGTCGAGCCCGAGCGTGAGCAGCTTGCGCGTGAGGTCGCCGTCCGTCATGACGTACTCGGACTTCTTCTTGCGCTCGACCTTGTAGAGCGGCGGCTGGGCGAGGTAGACGTATCCCTTCTCGATCAGCTCGGGCATCTTGCGGTAGAAGAACGTCAGAAGGAGCGTCCTGATGTGCGCGCCGTCGACATCGGCATCGGTCATGATTACGATCTTGTGGTAGCGGGCCTTCGAGATGTCCCACTCCTCGGCGAACCCGCAGCCGATGGCGGTTATGAGAGTGCGGATCTCGGCGTTCGCGAGCATGCGGTCGATGCGCGCCTTCTCGACGTTCAGCACTTTGCCGCGCAGCGGCAGGATCGCCTGGGTCGAGCGGTCGCGTCCCTTGCACGCCGAGCCGCCTGCGGAGTCGCCCTCGACGAGGTAGAGCTCTGTCTTGGACGCGTCGCGGTTCGAGCAGTCGCGCAGCTTGCCTGGCAGGGCGAGTCCGTCCATGACTCCCTTGCGCACCGTCTCGCGCGCATGTCGCGCGGCTTCGCGGGCGCGGGCCGCCATAAGGACCTTGTCGATGATCGCCTTTGCGACGGACGGATTCTCCTCGAAGTAGGTCATGAGCCTGTCGCTGACGATTCCCGCGACGATGCCGTCTACTTCGCCGTTGCCGAGCTTCGTCTTGGTCTGCCCCTCGAACTGCGGCTGCGGCACCTTTACGCTGACGACGACGGTAAGTCCCTCGCGCATGTCGTCGCCGGAGAGCGAGTTGAACTCCTTCTCCTTGAGGAGCTTGTTGTTCATTCCGTACTTCTTGATCGTCGCCGTAAGCGCGCGGCGGAACCCGGAGAGGTGGGTGCCTCCCTCGATCGTATGGATGTTGTTGCAGTAGGTCTGCTCAAGGACCGAATAGCCGTCGTTGTACTGCATCGAGACCTCGGCCTGTATGACGTAGTGCGAGCCGTCGTTGCGGACGGTATCCTCCGAGCCCTCGAAGTGCATGATTGGCGAAAGCGCCGTCTTGTTCGCGTTGAGGAAGCCGACGAACTCGTCGATTCCGCCGTCGTAGTGGAACGTCTCCTCGTGGTGCGCCTCGCCTTCGTCGTCGCGGAAGTGGATAGTCACGCCCTTGTTGAGGAACGCGAGCTCGCGCAGTCGGTTGCAGAGGATCTCCCACTTGAACGCGCGGCACGTGAAGATCGTGTGGTCGGGGAAGAACGTGACCCGAGTGCCCGTCTCGTCGCCGCATTCGCCGACGACCTCCAGAGCCTTGGTGACGTGCCCGCGGCTGAGCTCGAGGTGGTGTATCTTGCCGTTTCTCTTGACGTCGACCTTCATCCACTCGGAAAGGGCGTTGACGCAGGAGACGCCGACGCCGTGGAGTCCGCCGGAGACCTTGTAGTTCGAGCCGTCGAACTTGCCGCCCGCGTGGAGAATCGTCAGCACGACCTCGATGGCGGGCTTCTTCTGGGTCGGGTGCATGTCGACCGGGATGCCGCGCCCGTTGTCCTGCACCGTGAGCGAGCCGTCTGGGTTGATGATGACGTCAATCATCGAGCAGTAGCCCGCGAGGGCCTCGTCGATAGAGTTGTCGACCACTTCGTAGACCAGATGGTGGTAGCCACGCTCCCCCGTGTCTCCGATGTACATGGCAGGGCGCTTGCGCACGGCCTCCATGCCTTCGAGAACCTGGATGTTTTCTGCGTTGTATGACTCTGTGGCTTCGGTCTTTTCGGACACTTCGGGATTGTCTGACATCTTGCTGCCTGCTCCTTGGGAAACTCTTGCTTTTCTGTGGATTACTTGCCTGTGAACTGGCCTATTACGCTCATCACGTCGTCTTCTGGCCTGTGGACGAAGAACACGAAGGGCCTGTCCAGCGCGACCTCCCCGAGGTCGACTGACGTGTACTCCGGCTCGTCTGGTTTAACGGAAGGGTCGTCCACGACCTTGAAGCGCACGACCTGCTCGCTTATGCGGCTTGTCAGCGTGTTCTTGAGGGACATGAAGTCGCCCTGCTTGACCTTTGCCGCCTGGAAGGGCGCCGCCAGGTTGGCTCGTGCCGTGAAGTCGAGCCTGGGGAAGAGCACCGTCGCCTTGGCGGCGCCGGCGTTTTTGTCGCCAACCATTTCAACCGAAGCGCGGATTTCGGCGAACGACTCGCCCTTGAGCCCCTTCCTGACGCTTTCAAGTGTTTCGGTTTCGCCTGGCACGATTGCGTAGAGATACGCGCCGTCCGAAAGCGGAAGCCTGTATGTCATGCGTCCGCCCGCATTGCGGTAGCGGATGGTGCCCTTGAGGACGAAGAAGTCCATCGGAACCGGGCTGCCCGAGGCGGACCTGAAGTCGCGCTTCGCAGTAGCGGCGCTTTTGCCGCGCCATGCTGCCGTAATCGAGACGAGGTCGTAGTAGCGGTACCGTTCGTGCTGCGAGCGGTCGATCGGGATCGAGAAGTCCTCCATCTCGCCCATGAGCTTGGCCTTGAACCACGACTCGGCGCCGCTCTGCGGGAAGAGCCTGCACACGCCGGCGCCGTTGAGGTCCCAGATGCGGCGCCTGTACTCCGCCGACGCCAGCCTTATGTCCGGCAGGCAGAACGCGCGCGCGCATACGTAGTGGAAGCCGTTGGACGGCGCTTCGTTGACGAGACGGTCGAGGATCGGGCGGTATACGCCCTGGAAGTCGGTCAGGACGCCCATCGACTCGGCTATCGCGGCGCGGGATATCGTATCGACGGCTTCTCCGAACACGGAGCAGTCCATCTCGAACCCGATCGGGGAGAAAAGCGCGTTGGAGTCGCTGTCCGCCGGCACAGCTGCGTTGAACGAGTCTATGCCGAACGCAGACGAGCGCGCCGCGAAGGCGCCGGATGAGGCGAGGAGCGCGGCGGAAAGTAGAAGAATTCGTTTCATTGTCCGTACTGAAGCCTTTCGGCCAGGCGCTCGGGCAACCCGGCGTGGCGGATGCGGTCCTGCGCCGTCGCTATGTCGTACTCGAGCCGGCGGAAGGAGAGTTCGCGCGTGGCGGTGTCGTAGATTACGTACGTGGCGCGAGGATCCCCGTCGCGCGGCTGGCCGACGGAACCGACGTTGATGAAGTACTTCCTGCCGACTGGCAGCTTCATGGGCTGGGGGTCGATGCGGTAGACTCCGTTCATCGACTTCTCGTATATCATCGGGCAGTGCGTGTGCCCGTGGAAGCAGAGCGGAATCTTCTGCTTTATGAAGTTCGCGTCCGCCTGGAGGTTGTCGAACACGTATCCGAACCCGGCGGGATTGTCGTTCGTGCCGTGGACGAGCGATATGCCCATTTTCACGAGGTCGTATGGAAGCGCCCTGAGCCATGCGAGCTGCTCGTCGTTCAGCTGACGGCGGGTCCATTCGACGACGTACGCGGCGTGCGGATGGAAGTCGTTAAGGTCCTGGTCGGCGTTCGAGATGTAGTGGTCGTGGTTGCCCTTGACGACAGGGCAGCCAAGGGACCTTACGATCTCAAGGCACTCCTTCGGGCACGCGTTGTATCCTACCACGTCGCCGGTGCAGAGGAAATCGGTCACCCCCTGGGAGCGGCAGTCGTCGAGAACGACGTTCAGCGCCTCAAGGTTCGAGTGGATGTCCCCAAGTATTGCGAATCTTCTGCCCATTGAGCCTCTTTTCCATTGTTGTGCCGATTCCCCGCTTCCGCCGCGCCGCCTTACTTGAGCAGCGCTCCCGCTATCTGCAGGTCCTCGACGGTTGTGATCTTGAAGTTCGGCTTGCGGTCTTCGTATATCTTGACCTCTACGCCGGAGAGTTCAACGACCTGGCAGTCGTCCGTCACGGTCTTGCTCTTGTCCAGCTCCTTGTATGCGTTGCGAAGCACGCGCATCTGGAACGCCTGCGGCGTCTGGACGGACCACAGCTTGTCGCGCTCGAGCGTCTCGCTGACGGTGATTCCCTTCTCGACGCGCTTGACGGTGTCCGTCATGCGGCGCCCTACCGCCGCGGCGGGGACGCGCTTGACCATCTTGACGACCTCGGAGATCGTCTCGCTCTTGACCATCGGCCGCGCTCCGTCGTGTATGACGACATAGCGCGTGTCCATGTCGCATACGGCAAGTCCCGCCTGGACGGAGTCCTGGCGCTTGTTGCCGCCGGCGACGATCTTGTCGAGCTTCGAGATTCCGAACATGCTGGCCACGGCCTTCGCCGCGAGCTGCTGGTCCTTGCGAACGACCAGCACGATGCGGTCGATGTCGGGGCAGCGCTCGAAAGCCAGCAGGCTCCACGCCACGACGGGCTTGTTAACCAATGACAGGAACGCCTTGTCGGTTCCAGGTCCCATGCGCTCGGACTTTCCGGCGGCCAGTATTATCGCAGTCGTCATACGAGGTTCCTCCCGCAGCATTTCTTGTACTTTTTACCAGAACCGCAAGGACACGGGTCGTTGCGGCCCACCAAATCGTGTCTGGGCGTCGTGTCGGGGACGGGCGCCGTCGAGACAGGCACCACGCTCACGGGACGCGACATCATTGACGCAAAGACGTCCGCCACCGCCTTGCGGTTCTCCTGAACGGTAGTCGGCTTGGGCGCGGGCGCGGGAGCGGGGGTGCTGGGCTCGGGACGCGGCGCGCGCTTTGCCGCCGCGACCTGCGCCTCGCGCTGCGCGGCGGCCCTGTCTCCGTCGACCGTGATGGCGGCCTCGTTCGTCTGGGCGGCGCGGCGCTGGGCCTCCATCGCTGCGATCATCCTGCGCATGTTGACCATGGTGGCGCTGCGGAATTCGCTGATGACGACGCGGGACTTGATGGATTCCATCAGCTTCTCGAACATCCCGAAGGCTTCCTTCTTGTATTCGACGAGCGGGTCGCGCTGCCCGTACGCGCGCAGGTTCACGCCCTGGCGGAGATCGTCCATCGCCCTGAGGAACGACTGCCATTCGCGGTCGATGACGCTTAGGAAGACGCCGCGCTCCATGAAGGGAAGCGTATCCTGGTCTTCGCTCGCGCATTTCATCTCGTACGCCTGCTCGATGCGTCCGAACACAAGGTCGCCCGCCTCGCCCGGCTTGCCGAGAAGGGGGGTGAGCTCCTCTTCGGTGACGACGATCGGGAACGTGCGGCCGACGAAGTCCATGAACTCCGGAAGAAGCTGGCTCTTCGGATCCATGAAGCACCTGTCGCACTCGTTGCGGACGACGTCGTTCATGACGTCGAGGATGATTCCGTGGACTGTCGGCTGGTCGCCCATGAGCACGCGCGCGCGCAGCTCGTACACGATCGAGCGCTGCTTGTTCATCACGTCGTCGTACTCGAGCGTGCGCTTGCGGACCGCGTAGTGCTGCTGCTCGACGCGGCGCTGGGCCGTCTCGACGGAGCGGTTGAGCCACTTGTGCTCCATCACCTCGCCTTCCTGAAGGCCGAGGCGCTGCATGAGACCGGCGATCTTCTGCGAGCCGAAAAGGCGCATCAGCTGGTCTTCGAGCGAGATGAAGAACTGCGACGAGCCGGGGTCGCCCTGGCGCGAGCAGCGTCCGCGCAGCTGGCGGTCGATGCGACGCGACTCGTGGCGCTCAGACCCGATCACGTGGAGTCCGCCAAGTTCCGTCACGCCGGGCCCGAGCTTGATGTCCGTTCCGCGTCCTGCCATGTTCGTCGCGATCGTGACCGCGCCCTTCATGCCGGCCATGGCGACTATCTCTGCTTCGCGCGCGTGGTTCTTCGCATTCAGCACCTCGTGCGGGATGTGCGCGAGCTTGAGCATTCGGGAGAGGATCTCGGACGTGTCGACGGTGACTGTGCCGAGAAGTATCGGCTGGCCCTTCTCGTGGCGCTGCGCGACGTCGGCGATGATCGCCTTGTACTTCTCGCGCTGGGTGCGGTATATCTGGTCGTTGCCGTCTATGCGGTGGACCGGCTTGTTCGTCGGAATCGAGACGACGCCGAGCTTGTAGATGTCCTTGAACTCGCGCGCCTCGGTCTCCGCCGTGCCGGTCATGCCGGAGAGCTTCTTGTAGAGGCGGAAGTAGTTCTGGATCGTGATCGTCGCGAAAGTCTGCGACTCCTTCTCGATCTCGACCTGCTCCTTGGCCTCGACCGCCTGGTGGAGCCCGTCCGACCAGCGGCGCCCCGGGAGGACGCGCCCCGTGAACTCGTCGACGATGTACACGTGGCCTATTCCGCTCTCGTCGGTCTGAACGACGTAGTCGACGTCGCGCTCGTAGAGGCAGTACGCCCTGAGAAGCTGGTCCACGGCATGGACGCGGTCGCTGCGTTCGGCGAACGCAGCCTGCGCGGCGCGCCTGCGCTCGAGCTTTTCGCCATCTGAGAGCGACGCGTCGCCGTCGATCGCGGACATCTCGGACGCGAGGTCGGGCAGGACGAACAGCTTCGGGTCCTGCGGGCAAATCTTCTCGCAACCCTTGTCGGTCAGCGCAACTTCGCGCGTGCGCTCGTCGATTGTGAAGTAAAGCTCGTCCTTCAGCTCGCGCGCGTGCTCCTTGAGCATCTCGGACAGCATCTTGAGCTCGCCGTCCTCGTGGATCTTGCGGATCGCGGGGTTCTCGAGCAGGTGCATGAACTGCTTGTGCTTCGGCATCGAGTGGTAGACCTGGTAGAGCAGGTCGCGCACCTTGTCCGCATCCTTCTCCTCCCACGCCTGCTTCGCCTGGCGGATGAGGTCGTTGCACTGGGCGGTCTGTATCTTGACGATAGCGTCGACCATGGGCCTTAGCTCCTGGTAGACGTGGCTCGTGGACATCGTGGCCGGGCCGGAGATGATGAGCGGAGTCCTCGCCTCGTCGATGAGGATCGAGTCCACCTCGTCTACGATCGCGAAGTTGTGCCCGTTCTGCACGACCTGCTCAGGCTGCTGCGCCATGCCGTTGTCGCGCAGGTAGTCGAAGCCGAACTCGCTGTTCGTTCCGTAGGTGATGTCGCACTGGTACTGCGCCCTGCGCTCGGCGGAATCCATCGAGTTCTGTATGCAGCCGACGGTCAGGCCGAGGTACTTGTAGAGATGGCCCATCCACGTCGCGTCGCGGAGCGCGAGATAGTCGTTGACGGTGACGAGCTGCACGTTCTTCCCCGACAGCGCGTTGAGGTAGAGGGGAAGCGTAGCGACGAGGGTCTTGCCCTCGCCCGTCTGCATTTCCGCGATCTTGCCCTCGTGGAGGACGATTCCGCCCAGCAGCTGGACGTCGAACGGGATCATGTTCCATTCGAGCGAATGGCCGCAGACCTCCGCCGTCGTGCCCATTAGATGGCGGCATGCGTTCTTGACGAGCGCGAACGCCTCGGGCAGGATGTGGTCAAGCGATTCTCCGCCCGCAACACGGGCCTTGAATTCCGCCGTCATGCGCGGGAAGTCGTCGTCGGAAAGGTTTTTGGACTGCAGTTGGGCCTCAAGTTCGTTGATTTTGCGAACAATGGGCCACAACCGCTTGAGTTCGCGGTCGTTTTTAGTGCCGAAAAGTAGTTTTAGAAGATTCATAATTACGTCTTATTATACCAAAAAAGAGGCGGAGACTGCAAATTAGGGGCCTCCGGCCACGCGAAGGGGCTTCGGACCGTTCCCCTTTGTGGCACAGGCGGGGCGTTTTATGATATAATACCTCCAATAAAAACTGATCTAGCAGAACGATATGTCAGACAACAAGATAGACGTGGCCTACGTCGCCGAGCTGGCGCGGCTTGAGCTGACGGACGAAGAGAAGTCCGTCTTCCAGCCGCAGCTTGAGAACATCGTCAAGTACGTGGAGAAGATTTCCGAGGTGGATGTCTCGGGCGTGGAGCCCATGATGCACGGCCGCGCGCTCGTGAACGCGTTCCGCGAGGACGTGGTGCGCCCGTCTCTGGAGCGCGAGAAGGCGCTTTCCAATGCGCCCGAGCGCGTCGGCGACGAATTCCTCCTGCCTAAGATCGTGGAAGGAGCGGAGAGCTGATATGGAACTCTGTGAACTTGGAATCAGGCAGGCGCAGGAAGGCCTCGCCAAGGGCGAATTCTCCTCGCGCGACATCGTCGAGTCGATCATCGCGCGCTACGAGGCCAAGAATGCCGAGATCGGCGCATACCTGACGTTCGACACTGACCAGGCGCTGGCGCTTGCGGACGCGAACCCGAAGTCCGTGCCGATCGCCGTAAAGGACCTCATCAACGTAGAGGGGCAGCCCTGCACGTGCGCGTCGAAGATACTCAGGGGCTATGTCTCGCCGTATGACGCGACCGTCATACGCAACATGAAGGCCAACGGCTTCATCCCGTGCGGACGCGTCAACATGGACGAGTTCGCCATGGGGTCGTCGACCGAGAACTCGGGTCTCGGCGTCACGCGCAACCCGTTCGACCTCTCGCGCGTCCCGGGCGGAAGCTCGGGCGGCAGCGCGGCGGCGGTGGGCGCGAACATGTGCGTCGCCGCGCTCGGCACGGATACGGGCGGCTCCATTCGCCAGCCTGCAAGCTTCTGCAACTGCGTCGGCGTGAAGCCCAGCTACGGACGCGTCAGCCGCTACGGCGTGACCGCCTTCGCAAGCTCGCTCGACCAGGTCGGGCCAATGACGAAGAGCGTCGAGGACGCGGCCGTCCTGCTCCATGCGCTCGCCGGCCACGACGAGATGGACGGCACGACGCCGCGCGACCCGGTTCCGGACTACGCGGCCTCGCTTGCAGGCGCGTCCATGAAGGGCGTCCGCATCGGCATCGCCAAGGAGTACTTCGACGTCGCCGGACTCGATCCGGAGGTCAAGCGCATAACCGACGAGGCCGTGCGCCGATGCGAGCAGGCGGGCGCGGAGCTCGTTCCGGTCTCGCTGCCCCACACCGAGTACGCGATGGCCGTCTACTACATCATCGCGCCGGCCGAGGCGAGCGCCAACCTCGCGCGCTTCGACGGCGTGCGCTACGGCCACCGCTCCGCGGCCTCGCGCGACGTGTTCACGCTCTACACCAAGAGCCGCGCCGAAGGCTTCGGACCAGAGGTCAAGCGCCGCATCATCATGGGCACCTACGTGCTGTCCAGCGGCTACTACGACGCCTACTACGGGCGCGCGCAGCGCGTGCGCACGCTCATCAAGCGCGACTTCGACGAAGTCTTCGGCAAGGTCGACGCGCTGCTCACCCCGTGCGCGCCTACGCCGGCGTTCCGCCTCGGAGAGCTGCAGGATCCGCTGACGATGTACCTGAACGACCTCTTCACCATCCCCTCGTCCCTCGCAGGCGTCTGCGCGGCGTCCGTCCCAGCGGGCTTCACGTCCGACACGAAGCTCCCGGTCGGCGTCCAGATAATCTGCGGCTCCTTCGAGGAGGAGAAGCTGCTCAGGATAAGCAAGGCATTTGAGGAAATCTCGAAATGAAAAAGGCAACGATAGAGACGACGCTCGGCACAATCTCGCTTGAGCTCAACGACGAAAAGGCCCCTCTGACGGTCGCGAACTTCGAGGAGTACGCGAAGTCGGGTCACTACGACGGAACGATCTTCCACCGCGTCATCGGCGGGTTCATGATCCAGGGCGGCGGCTTCACGCGCGACATGAACCAGAAGCCTACCCGCGCGCCTATCCGAAACGAGGCGATGAACGGACTCGGGAACAAGCGCGGCACCATCGCGATGGCCCGCACGTCGGTCGTCGATTCCGCCACCAGCCAGTTCTTCATCAACCACGTCGACAACGACTTCCTCGACTTCACCTCGCCGACCCCGAGGGGCTTCGGGTACGCGGTTTTCGGGCGTGTTACGGACGGAATGGATGTCGTCGACGCGATTGCGAAAGTGCGCACCGGCAACAACTGCGGATACGAAAACGTGCCCGTCGAGCCAGTCGTCATCCGGAAGGTGACAATCGGCTGACCCTTGCCAAAATCCAAAAAAAATCATATAATCTATTTCAAACCTAAAAATAGGAGTCCTCTATAATGAAGAAACTCGCCATATTCGCCGCGGTCGCCGCGCTTGCCTGTCCGATCTTCGCTCAGGAGTCCGTCATCCCTGACATTGACGAAAATCTCGATGGCGACGAAGTCGAAAACGTCTCCGCCGTGCCGCGCAAGCAGTATGCGCAGTGGCCTGTGTTCTGCGCGATCAGCGAGTTCCCCGCGACTCCTGACATCGCCGGCATCCGCATAACGATCCCCTTCAGCACGAAGCAGGAGAGCGTTACTGGCATCGACGTCGGTTTCTGGGGCCGTGCGCAGTACTTCGAGGGCCTCCAGTGCAACATCTTCCGCAACGACGTCAAGGACTACGGAGCGCTCTTCCAGGTCGGCTGCTACAACTCGATCGGCCATGCGGACCTCATCGGCGGTCAGGTCGGCCTCTGGAACGAGTCGGGCGCGATCCGCGGCTTCCAGGTCGGTCTCGTAAATCTCACCGGCGAGGGCCAGGGCTTCCAGGTCGGCATCATCAACCGCGCCGAGGAGTTCTACGGCTTCCAGCTCGGCCTCATCAACATCATCCGTGACGCAGAGCTCCAGTTCTGCCCCTTTGTAAACGTTGGTTTCTGATGCACATTAGACCTTTCGCGGCCGTAAGGCCAAATGCAGGGGACGCCGCGCTCGTAGCGGCCGTCCCTTATGATGTAGTTGACACAGCCGAGGCGAAGGCCCTGGCCAGCGGCAACCCCAAGAGCTTCCTCCATGTGTCGCGTCCCGAGATTGACCTCGCGCCAGGCACGGACTGCTCTTCGCCCGAGGCATACGCGCAGGCCAAGAAGGCCCTTGACGCTCTCGTCTCGAACGGCACGCTTCTGCGCGACCCAGAGCCCAAGTTCTACGCCTACCGACAGACGATGGGCTCGCATTCGCAGACGGGCATCGTGGCGACGTTCGACACGCAGGACTACCTCGCCGGAATCCTCAAGCAGCACGAGAAGACGCGCAAGGACAAGGAAGACGACCGCACGCGCCACATCGAGACGCTTCAGGCCCATACGGGCCCCGCATTCCTCACGTACCGCGACGACAGGGCGATCGACGAAATCGTCCGCGCCGCATGCCGTGAGGCTCCGCTCTACGATTTCGTCGCGCCGGACGGCATAGGCCACACGGTCTGGGAGATCGGCGCGGCCTCGTCCTGCATGGCAGACGAACTGGTCGAGCTCTTCGCGCGGATCCCGGTAGCATACATCGCGGACGGGCACCACCGTTCCGCCGCCGCCTCGCGCTATGCGAAGGAGCGCAACTTCGAGGGCGAAAGCCGCTGGTTCATGGCGGTGATCTTCCCCGCAAGCCAGCTCAAGATACTGGCCTACAACCGCTACGTCGCGGACCTCAACGGACTTTCCGACGATCAGTTCCTTGCCAAGGTCGCCGAGAATTTCAAGATCGGCGAGAAGGGCGAGCGCAACTGTCGCATGTATTTCCGCGGAAAGTGGACCGATCTCTCGTGGTCGATTCCAGCGGATGCGGATGTCGTCTCCAAGCTTGACGTCTCCTATCTTCAGGACCGCCTGCTCGCCCCCGTCCTCGGCATAGGCGATCCGCGCACTGACGCGCGCATCGCGTTCATGGGCGGAATCCGCGGCGACGCCGAGCTCCAGTCGAAGGTCGACTCAGGCGAGGCCGCCGTCGCGTTCGCAATGGAGCCTGTCTCGGTCGAGGAAATGATGTCCATCGCCGACGCGGGTGCGATCATGCCGCCCAAGTCCACATGGTTCGAGCCGAAGCTTCGCTCCGGACTGTTCGTCCACACCGTCTGACGGAGATGAAGCGGCAGCTGACTTTCTCGGAGCGACTGAAGCGGCTAAAGCGCATAATCGTGCGCGAGCCGCTCCCGCCGGAGAGCATAGCGGCGGGATGGGCGCTCGGGATGTTCATCGGGTGCTCGGTCCCGTTCGGGCTCCAGCTCGTCATCGCCCTGCCGCTCGCCGCGATGATGCGCGTTTCAAAGCTCGGCGTCACGCTCGGGACCTTCATCACCAATCCTGTCTCCATCGTGTTCATCTACCCGGCGCAGTGCTGGATCGGAAGCCGACTTCTGCGTTCGCCGTTCACGTGGGACTACCTGCTCGACGTGTGCGCGAAGCTGACGGAGGTCAGGCTCTTCGCGCCGGATACCTGGGGCGTACTGGCCCAGCTCGGAGGCAAGGTGCTCTTCAGCTTCTTTTTCGGCGGTTTCCTTCTTGCGGCCGTCATGACGCCTCCCACTTATTTCATAATCAAGGCGTTCGTTGTCTCCCATCGCCGCCGCAAGGAACAGCGCCTCGCGAATCGGACTCCCGAAACGGAGGCGAGATGATCTCGCCCGAGACGATAGAGCGGATCAAGGCGCTGATGGAAGAGGCGTCCGTCTACGAAGAGGACCTTGAGGAGAGCTTTATACTTGGCTCGGGGCCGGGTGGACAGAAGACCAACAAGACTTCGTCCGTAGTCCGTCTCCAGCACGAGCCCTCCGGCATGGCTGTTCGCTGCGGCGAGACACGCAGCCGTGAAACAAACCGCTGGCTTGCGCGCAGGACGCTCGCCGAGATGATCCTCGAGCGCGAGAAGGGACGCAAGAGCGCGGCGCGCCAGGCAGCCGAGAAGGTGCGTCGCCAGAAGCGCAGGCGCAGCCGCAAGCAGAAGCAGAAGATGCTTGCCGACAAGCACGCCCACTCCGAGATCAAGGCGAACCGCCGCAAGGTGTCCCTGGAAGACTGACGGCATGGGCTCTCAGGACGTCATACTGGGCGCGCGCGTCGCGCACGTGCGCGAGCTCAAGACCGAGCTTGCGAAGGTGAATTCAGAAGTGCAGCGCCTGCGCGGCGAAAATGCCGCGCTTTTGGCGCATTTCGACATGGCGCTAGTGGCAGGGGTTGATTTCCAGCTGCTTCCCGGAGGGGGAAAGATGGTGCTTGTCGATGGATGGAACCAGGTGCTTGGCGCAGGCAAGACGGCTTCGGACCGCGCCAGCCTGGAGTCCCAGTGGCGCGAATACCTTAAGTCACATCCCCTCGACTTCGTGTGGATCGTCTACGACGGCAGCCGTGAAAGCTCCAAGTGCGAGGGACGGCTGCGAATAAGCTACACGGGAGGCGAAGGACCTCAGCGCGCGGACAGGTTCATCTGCGACTTTGCCAGGATGGCCCTTTGGCTGGGGCACCCAGGCAGGCTTGAGGTCCGCACCGGCGACAAGTTGCTCGCGAAATCAGTCGCAAAGATCCTCTCGCGCTAGGGCGAGAGTCCAAGCGTCAGAAGAACAGGTCGCGCTCGCCCCTGCAGGTCGCCTCGTACTGCTTCATGACCGTCGGGTAGAACTTGGGCAGCCATTCCTTTATCCCGGCCAACTCCTTCTCGATGAGCGCGTCGCCGATTGCGCGCGTCTCGTCTGACGCGAAGTCGTCGAGCCACTCGCGGAAGGTGAGGACTGCGTTGATCTTGCAGAACTTGCCTTCGCGCCCCGTCTTGAGCGCGTCCATGATGCATCCGCCGGTGCGTCCGCAGCGGTATCCTGCAGTGCAGAAGCTCGTGATCGTGTCGCGCGAGGCGAGGTAGCGCACCATCTCGTCCAGGGAGCGGTTGTCGCCGAGCATGAACTGCTGGCGGTCCTTTTCCTGGTGGGCCTCGTTTTCGAAGTCGCTGTATCCCTTGATGGCGATGTTGGACGAGCAGTCAAGCTGCGTCATGCCGTCGCCAAGGATGCGGTTGCGGCTCGCAGGGGATTCGCGCGCCGTTATGATGATGCCCGTGTACGGAACGGACAGCCTTGCGATTACTACGATGCGCTCGAATGTTTCGTCGTCGATCAGCCACGGCGATTCCTCCGGCACCTTCGTGCCGCTTGCGGGTTCGAGGCGCGGGAACGAGAGCGTGTGGGGCCCGATGTTGTACCAGCGCTCCAGGTCGCGCGCGTGCATCACCGTCGCGAGAAGCTCGTAGCGCCAGTCGCAGAGTCCGTACAGAACCCCTAGCCCGACGTCGTCCACGCCCGCCTCAAGGCAGCGGTGGAAGCAAGTCGTGCGCCAGTCGTAGTTGCCCTTGACGCTCCACGCGGGGTGCATCTCCTCGTAGAGCTTGCGGTTGTACGTCTCCTGAAACACCTGGAACGTGCCGATGCCGACGGAGCGCAGCACCTTGAGGTCCTCGATCGGAAGCGGCGCGGCGTTTACGTTGACGCGGCGGATTGAGTTCTTGTTGCCAGTCCGCGGCGCGGGGACCTGGCGGTTGTAGCACGTCTCGATCGTCTCGGCGATGTATTCCGTCGAGGTGGAAGGGTGTTCGCCGTAGACCGCGATCAGGCGCTTGTGCCCGATGCGTCCGGCAAGCACGTCGATCTCCTCCTTCAGCTCGTCCATCGTGAGGATGCGGCGCTTCTGCTCCGTGTTGCCTTCGCGGAAGCCGCAGTAGCGGCACCCGTTGACGCAGGCGTTGGACATGTAGAGCGGCGCGAAGACGACGATGCGGTTGTCGTATACCTTGTGCTTGATGCGGTTTGCCGCCGCGCGCATCTCCTCGAAGAGCGCCGGGTCGGTGACCTGCATGAGGACGGCGGTCTCTTCTGGAAGGAGCGTCTCGCAGGTAGACTCGGACTTTGCGATGATTTCGCGAACGCGGGCGGGGTCGGGCTGTTTGCCGTCTGTGTCGGCGATCAGCTTCTGTATGAGCGCGTCGTCTATGAAGTGCTTCCCGCCCGGGAGGTACTTGTCGATTTCCGACTGGATTATGAAGTTCTTCGTATAGTCCGATGCATCCTTGAACTTTCGGATCTTCGAGCAGTCTGCCATTTTATGCGCCTTCTTCCTTTTTTTGAACGCATTATTATATCAGAAATCGGGCGCTGCGTCATTAGAGATATGGCCAGCGCATGAGAATGCCCGCCCAGGTGAGCCCTGCGCCGAATCCGGCCAGCGCAATCTGGTCGCCGTCCTTGAGCTCTCCCTTGCGGACCGCCTCGTCGAGAATGATCGCGACGGAAGCCGACGACGTGTTGCCCGTGGTCTCGAGGTTGGTGTAGAACATCTCGTATGGTATCTTCATGCGGCGCGCGACGGCCTCGAGGATGCGGGCGTTCGCCTGATGGGCGTAGATGCGCCTGAGCGACGCGGGCGCGATCCCCTCGTCCGCGCAGAGCTTCGAGATGACCTCGTCAAGCTTGCGCACGGCGAAGTTGAACACGGCTCGTCCCTGCATCTGCATGTACGGCACGGGCCAGACCTTGCTCGTCGGAGGCTCGCGCTTGAGGCCGCCTTCGCGGTAGATGAACTCATAGCCCGTTCCGTCGGAGCCGAGGATCGAGCGGGAAGCCGGCGCATCCTCTTCCGTGCATGTTCCGAGTACAACCGCTCCCGCGCCGTCGCCGAAGAGGATCGATACGTTGCGCTCGGTCCAGTCCACGCTGCGCGTCAGGACCTCCGCGCCGATTACGAGAACCTTCGCTTCGTCTCGGCAGGCGATGAACGAGCGCGCTACCTCAAGCGCATAGACGAAGCCGGAGCATGCCGCTGCAAGGTCGAAGGCCGCAGCTTTCTGGCACCCGAGCGCCGCCTGGATAAGCGACGCCGTGGACGGAAAGTTGCCGTAGTCGGGCGTTGACGTCGCGCAGAGGACGAGGTCGATGTCGCCTGGCTTCACGCCAGCCGACTCAAGCGCAAGCCGCGCGGCCTTCGCGCCGACGACGGACGACGATTCGCTCGGAGCGGCGAAATGGCGCGAGCGGATGCCCGTGTGCGAATAGATCCATTCGTCCGAAGTGTCCAGCGTCTGCGACAGCTCGTCGTTCGTAACCACCTTCTGCGGAAGATACGAGCCTGTTCCAAGGACCTTGACAGCCTGTATTTGCTTTTTCATCACTGTTTCAATATGTGTCAGAAACGTTTAATTCTGACTATTATCTCATATATCGGCGGGAAAATCAAGGGGACGGGGCGATGTTTAAAGCATATACCCCCTTGTCAGCTCCGCCGGATTATGGTAATATATGCGGCGTTTTTGACACAAATAAAGGAACTGTCATAATGAAGAAAGTTGTTTTCACGGCCCTCGTCGCGACCATCGCATCCGCGTCCTTCGGCGCAGGATTCGGCATCTACGAGGCCTCTGCGCGCGGCAACGCGCTTGGCGGAGCCCTTGTTGGCGCCGCTGGCGATGCCACGGCCAACTACTACAACCCCGCCGATATCGCGAATGCGACGAACATCCAGCTTACGGCTGGCGTGACGTTCATCAACCCCTACTGCGACGTCGAGGTCAACCACAAGTCACAGGACCGAATGAATTCCGGCTGGTTCACGGTTCCGACGTTCTACGCGACGATTCCGCTTCCTTTCGACTTTGCCTTTGGCTGGGGCAACTACACCGAGTTCGGCCTCGGCTCGCGCTATGCCGGAGACTGGGACCTCGCGGCTGACACTCAGAAGACGACCATGCGCCAGGTAACGCTCAACCCCAACCTCGCGTACAAGGCGACGGACTGGTGGAACGTGTCCGTCGGTCTGCGCGGCAGCTGGATACAGTTCATCAACCACAAGCACCCGTACGCCGGCACCGACCTGGTCCGTGAAACCGATTTCGGGACCCTCACGGCGCACGATCCCTTCAATATCCGCACAAAGCTGAAGGGCGACGACTGGGGGATGGGCTGGAATGTCGGAACGCAGGTCAAGCCGTTCGACAACCTCAAGCTCGGCCTCGTCTACCGTTCGCAGATCAAGCACAAGATCAAGGGACGCTTCGACATGAACGGAAACGTCGACGGCAATCTCGAGGGAATGCTCAACGTCCCCACGCCCTACGGCGTCATCCCGATGCCCGCCTCGCAGGCGCTTCCGATGGTCGGGCAGGACCCCCACATCCATCAGGACATGCGTCTCCACGGACGTGCCAGCGCAAAGCTCCGTCTTCCCGATTCGATATCGTTCGGCGCCAACTGGGACGTCACCGACCGTTTCCGCGTGGGTTCTGTCGTGACCTACACGCGCTGGAGCAGCGTCAAGAACATCAACTTCCACATCCCGGGCGGATACGGATACAAGCTTCCGCTCCACTGGAAGGACACCTACCGCGTCGGCATCGGCCTTGAGTACGACGTCCTTGACTGGCTCACCACCCGCGTCGGCTACACGTTCGACGAGGATCCGACCTCCAAGAGCCACTCGACGACGATGCTGCCCTGCGGCGACCGCCACATCATCGGCGCGGGCCTTGGCTTCAAGATCACCGAGAACCTCCGCTTCGACGTGTCGTACAGCTTCATCCGCATGAACAACACGCACTACTGGGTCCACTACAAGAACTACCAGGGCGAGTCCGAGAAGAAGTACGTCTCGTACCACAACGGCTACTCCCACCTCGTCGGCGCTTCGCTCTCCTATTCCTTCTGACCGGAGGCGACAATCGATGCCCAAGCCGATAAATCACGCACTGCGCAAGCACCGCATCGTCTCGGAGAGCGTCAAGCTCTTCGCCGAGAAGGGCTTCGCGCAGGTGAATTTCGGCATGCTGGCTGAGGCGTGCGGGGTTTCCCGCACGCTTCTCTACACTTATTTCAAGGACAAGCGCGAGATCTTCAACGAGGCGATAGACGAGGTCACCTCGCGCGTCGCCGAGAAGCACGCCGAGGTCGTGAAGTCGCGCCAGAGCGCAGATGCCAAGATCCGGCAGATCTGCATAACGGTCTTTGCGATGCTCTTCGACAACCGCGACTTCATCTGCGTCGTCGCGGACGTTCTTTCCGACTACAGGCGGAAGGGCATTTCGGCCGTGGAGAAGGTTGTCCGCCATACAGTCGGACTGAAGCACATGATCTACGCCCTTCTCGAGGAGGCGATCGCACGCGGGGAATACGACAAAAGCGTCAACCCCGCAAGCGCGACAGGCCTCATCTATTCTCAGTTCGAGGCGGCCGCCCTGCGCATCGCAGTGACGGGGAACGCCGAACTGTCGGAGTCCATCGACCAGATGGACTCGATACTCTTTTCCTTCAGGGCGGCGGAAACCGCCGCCCGTCGCTTCCGCTGACGCGGCTGCGTCAGTCTATGTATTCGATCTTCGCATTGGCGCGAAGGTCGGCCACGAAAGCGTCCATTGCGCGTCCGCGGGCCTCGTGGCGCAGGAGGTCCTTGATCTTGTCGTGGACGTCTACGAGAGTCTGCGCGCCGCCGCCTTTCTCGTCCGCCTTGTAGATGATGTGGTAGCCGAACTGCGTCGTCACGATGTCAGAGACCTCGCCTTTCTTCATCTCGAAGGCCGCCTTGTCGAACTCCGGCACCATCATGCCGCGTCCAAACCAGCCGAGCGAGCCGCCCTGCTGTCCCGAAGGGCAGTCGGAGTTCTTCTTCGCCTCCTCCGCGAAGTCTCCGCCGGCCATGACGCGCTCGCGGATGGCGCGGATCTTCTCGAACGCGGCGCTCTTCGCCTCGGGAAGGTCGCCTTCCTCGGACTTGACTAGGATGTGCTGGCAGAGCACCTGGTGGGGCTCCACGTACTCGTCCTTGTGCGCTGCGTAGAAAGTCGCTACTTCCTCTTCTGTCGGATCGGCGACGTGTGCGCACGCCTGGTTTACGAGCAGGTTCACGCGCGTTCCCTTCTCAAGCTCGCGGCGGAAGGCCTCCTCGGTGATTCCCTGGGCCTTCAGCGCGGCCTTGTAGTTCTCCTCGCCTCCGACCTGCGCCTTCACCTTCTCGACTTCCTCGTCCACGTCCTTCGCCGTCACGGGGAGGTCCAGCCTGGACGCCTGGTCCAGCAGCAGCTTCGCGCCGATCGCCTGCTCAAGCGCCTTTTCCTCCAGCTTCGGGAGGTTTTTCTTGATTTCGTCCACCGTCATTCCGTGGCTCATGTAGAACCTGACGAGCCTGTCGAGTTCGAAGCTCACCGCCTCGCCGGAGATCTCGACTCCGTTGACCTTTGCCTTTTTCATTGTCTTTCCTGGGATTTCCGGGGTCTGTCCCCCTCGTGTTCTCTATTGAAAAAGCCCGCCCCGGGAAGAGGAGCGGGCTTTTCGCTTGCATGGAAGCCGAGGCTTACGCCTGCTTCTTCATGGCTTCCTCGACGGCGACTGCGACTGCGACCGTCGCGCCGACCATCGGGTTGTTGCCCATGCCGATGAGGCCCATCATCTCGACGTGCGCAGGAACGGAGCTGGAGCCCGCGAACTGAGCGTCGGAGTGCATGCGGCCCATCGTGTCCGTCATGCCGTAGCTGGAAGGACCAGCCGCCATGTTGTCGGGGTGGAGCGTGCGGCCCGTGCCGCCGCCGGAGGCGACGGAGAAGTACTTGCGGCCGTTCTCCCAGCACCACTTCTTGTAGGTGCCGGCGACGGGATGCTGGAACCTCGTCGGGTTCGTGGAGTTGCCCGTGATGGAGACGCCCACGTTCTCGAACTTCATGATCGCGACGCCTTCGGGGACGTTGTCCGCGCCGTAGCACATGACGTCGGCGCGCGGTCCCTTCGAGAACGCCTTCTTCTCGACGACGCGGAGCTTCTCGGTCTTGTTGTTGAACGCCGTCTTGACGTACGTGAAGCCGTTGATGCGGCTGATGATGTACGCGGCGTCCTTGCCGAGCCCGTTGAGGATGACCTTGAGGTTCGTCTTGCGGACCTTGTTGGCGTTGAGCGCGATCTTGATCGCGCCCTCGGCGGCGGCGAACGACTCGTGGCCCGCGAGGAACGCGAAGCACTTCGTCTCGTCGTCGAGCAGCATCGCGCCGAGGTTGCCGTGTCCGCGGCCGACCTGGCGGTTCTCCGCGACGGAGCCGGGGATGCAGAAGCTCTGGAGCCCGACGCCGATCTCCGCGGCGGCGTCCTTCGCCTTCGTGCAGCCCTTCTTGATCGCCATCGCGGCGCCGACCGTGTACGCCCACTTCGCGTTCTCGAAGCAGATCGGCTGCGTCTCCTCGACGATCTTGTAGGGGTCGATGCCGGCCTTCTTGCAGATCTCGGCGCACTCTTCGATGGACTTGATGCCGTAGGGCTTCAGCGCGGCCAGGATCTTCGCCTCGCGGCGCTCGTATCCCTCGAACAGCTTCTCGGAGGAAGCGGCCTTCTTTTCGGTTGCCTTCTTAGTTGCCATTTTAATAACCTCCTCTTATTCCTTGCGCGGGTCGATGTACTTCGCGGCGCCTTCGAACTGGCCGTAGTGGCCCTTCGCCTTCTCCCACGCCTCGTTCGGAGTGAGGCCCTTCTTGATGAAGTCGGTCATCTTGCCGAGGCTGACGAACTCGTAGCCGACGACTTCGTTGTCCTTGTTGAGGGCCATGCGCGTGCAGTAGCCTTCGGTCATCTCGAGGTAGCGCGGACCTTTCGCCTTCGTGGCGTACATCGTGCCGACCATCGAGCGGAGGCCCTTGCCGAGGTCCTCAAGGCCGGCGCCGATCACGAGGCCGCCGTCGGAGAACGCGCTCTGCGTGCGCCCGTAGACGATCTGGAGGAAGAGCTCGCGCATCGCGGTGTTGATCGCGTCGCAGACGAGGTCGGTGTTGAGCGCCTCGAGGATCGTCTTGCCGACGAGGATCTCGGAGGCCATTGCGGCGGAGTGGGTCATTCCGGAGCAGCCGATCGTCTCGACGAGCGCCTCTTCGATGACGCCGTTCTTGACGTTCAGCGAGAGCTTGCACGCGCCCTGCTGCGGAGCGCACCAGCCCACGCCGTGCGTGTAGCCGCTGATGTCCTTGATTTGCTTCGCCTGAACCCACTTGCCCTCTTCGGGGATGGGAGCAGGACCGTGATTGCACCCCTTTGCCAACGGGCACTGGTGCTGAACCTCAGTCGAGTAGATCATATTCGGATTTCCTTGTTTGTGTAAACGGTAAAATTATATCAAAAAAGGCCATTGAAGGGCAAGCGGCCGTTTGACAGTAAAACGGGCCTTTTAGTATAATTTGGAACATATGAACAAATGTAAGAGACTTTCACTGGCCGCAGTTGTCTCCATGGCGGCCGCGACTTCAGCAACCGCCGCAAACATGCCGTCCGCCTGGCCAGAGGCCACCAGGGAGATGAAGCCCTGGGTCTACAACTGGTGGATGGGCTCCGCCGTCGACGAGGCTGGCCTCCGCCGCCAGGTCTACGAGATGGGCAAGGTAGGCATGGGCGGAATGCACGTCATCCCGATCTATTCGGTAAAGAACAACCCGGCCGACAAGCCGCTCCTTTCCAAGGAGTGGATGGACGCCTTCGGCGACGCCGTCCGCATAGCCGGCGAAGAGGGCATGGGCGTAGACTTGACCACCGGCAGCGGGTGGTGCTTCGGCGGACCCCAGCTCGCGCCGGACGAGGGCAGCTGGATGCTTGAGATCAACACGAAGAAGCCCGCGACGTCCAAGGTCCTGTGGAGCGGAAAGGACGCTGAGGGGAAGGACGTCACGCTTTCGACGCGGCCTACGGGGCAGCAGGTCAAGCGTTCGGGGCCCGGCGCGCACGGCCCGATGATGAACCCACTCTCCGCCAAGGCGATGGCCGACTTCCTCAAGCCGTTCTCCGCCGCCTTCGACGCGCCTGGCGCGGCGAAGCCCGAGCACATGTACCACGACTCGTACGAGTACTACGGCGCCGGATTCGCCTGGGAGCTCTTCGACGCCTTCCTGCGCTACCGCGGCTACGACCTGCGGGACCACCTCGCCGAAATGGCGGGAGTGGGCGATCCGGACGACGTTGCGCGCGTGAAGTGCGACTACCGCGAGACGCTTTCTGACATGATGGTCCTCGACGTCTTCCCGATCTGGAAGAAGTGGTGCGAGGAACGCGGCATCAAGACTCGCAACGAGGCGCATGGCGCGCCTGCGAACTGGCTCGACTTCTACGCGCTCGCCGACATTCCGGAGACGGAGATGTTCGGATGCGACAAGCCCAATGCGCAATATCCGTCCGTGACGCCTGAGTTCATGTCCTCGGGCGATCGCGACATACTCATATCGAAGTTCGCCTCGTCTGCCGCGCACGTCAAGCACGCAGGCGCGCCCTGCGACCCGCTCGTCAGCTCCGAAAGCTGCACGTGGGTGTGCGAGCACTTCTGCGAGACGCCCGCCGCCGTCAAGACCTTCGTCGACAGGCTGCTGCTGTCCGGCGTGAACCACATGTTCTACCACGGCATGTGCTATTCGCCTGCGGACGCGAAGTGGCCCGGCTGGACCTTCTACGCGACATGCGAGATGAACCGCTTCAACCCGATATGGCGCGACGCGGACATCCTGAACCGCTACTTCACGCGCGTGCAATCCATCGCCCAGACGACCGCCATAGACAACGACATCCTCGTCTACTGGCCGCTGCACGACTTCTGGACCGATCCCAAGGGCTTCGAGCTCCAGCTGACCGTCCATGCGCGCGACTGGTTCGGCGGGCAGCCAATTGGAAGCGTCTCCCGCCGCCTCTACGACGACGGCTACAGCTTCGACTTCATCTCCGAGCGGCAGCTGTTCTCGCTTGCGGACTCGAAGTCGACTCGTTACCGCGCCATCGTCGTCCCCGGCGCGAAGCGCATGAAGCCGGATACATTCGCGCGCCTAGTCGAGCTTGCGCAGGAAGGCGGCTACGAGGTGCTGTTCGTCGACGGCATGCCGTCCGATGTCCCTGGGTTCGGAAAGGTCGGCGAGAGGCGCGACGCGCTCGCAAAGCTCGTCGAGGCGGCAAAGTCAGTCGGCAATGTACGCAGCGGCTCCTTGGACGAGCTGATGAAGTCCGCGTCCGTCCGACGCGAGCCGTTCTGCAGGGAGTCCGGACTCATGTATACGCGCCACGCCAGGGACGGCGTGACATACTACTTCATAGTGAACCAGTACCGCGCCGAGGGCGTGAAGGGCGTGTTCAGACCTTCGGTTCCATGCGCTTCGGCGAAGCTGATGGACCCGATGAGCGGCGCGATATTGTCCCTTCGCGTCGAGGAAGGCGCGGTTGAGCTTGATCTGCCGATTGGTCACAGCGTCATCCTCGCCGTAAGCGGTGAAGGGCCCGAGTCGGACGCGGGGAGCTGTCCATACAAGGCCGCGCCAGTTGCCGAGCTTGCGCTTGACGGCGAATGGAGCCGTCATCCCGTAGCGGGCGGACCGGAACTGCCGTCCGTCGCGAAGGGGCGTCTTCCCATGCCTTGGGGGCGGACCGACGAGTTCCCTGAAGGCGCGTTCTCCGGCACCATGCGCTACGAGACGACTGTAACGCTTGGGGCTGAGCGCGGCGGATTTGCCGCGTTGGACCTCGGGCGGGTGGCGGAGTCAGCGCGTGTATTCGTCAACGGGGAGGAGGTAGGTGCGGCGCTCATGGCGCCGTGGGTTGTCCGTTTCCCAGCCGCGCTGCTAGAGGAGGGCGAAAACAGGATTTCCGTCGAAACTACGTCGACTGGGGCTAACAGGCTGAGGTGGCTGGACGCGACGAAGCCGTACGAGTGGCAGATCTTCACCGACATCAACATGGTGAACATCGACTACAAGAAGCCGTTCGACGCCTCCGGCTGGAAGCGCCGCGAAGCTGGGCTCTGGGGTCCAGTCACGCTACGCCTCTACCGCTGATTCTGATAAGGTCGTGGAGCAGGCGACTTCTCGGCGTCTGAGCAGCGACAGAAAATGGAGACGCGGCTTCCAGCCGCGTATAATACAGCCAATTTACAATCCCAACGCGGCTGGAAGCCGCGTCTCCAAATTATCCCTCTTCTCTCATTCCCCATTGGCTGTTTCCACAATTCCACAATTGCCATGCTGCTTGCGTGTAAGGGCTTGGCTTCGTTCGTGGCAACGGTCCTCGCCTTTTGATACGGCCGATTTGCGCGTCCTCACGCGGCTCGGCAACCGCTAGGTTTGCCTTCGCCGCGAGTCCTGCTCAAATCGGCTCGTCTGAAAAGGTTCCGGTCCGCTCGGCCCCGATCGAAGCCAACCTTGCATTTTCGACAGCGTTCGCCGCGACGCCTTCGCGCCGGACGCCCCGGCCCCGCAGCGCCGTCCGCCTCCTCCCGCGCCCATCATCGGCAATCCGCGTCGCCTGGCTTCGTCGCGCGACGACGTGGCTTGCGCCATGCCGCCGCGCGTCCTTGCCATGCTCGCGCCTTGCCGCGCTTGACGCGAGCCGGAGACGTCCGACCTGCTCCGCCAGTTCGTCCGTCGCTAGTCGTTGCGTCTCGCTTGTGCCGCATTGCGCGCTGCCGTGTGTGGTCCTCCCCGGTCCAAAACCGGCTTCACGCCACGGAGTCCAGCCTTTGCGGTCTCTGAGGGAAAGGTCGTGTCGCAGTCGACTTCTCAGTCACTACCCATTCGCCTCCCTCGCGCGCTCCCGATTATTTTGATTCATTGCGAGAGCTGCGAATGGTGATTTAACCGACTATCGACCAGCGACCAGCGACCAACGAACTAACCCATGCGCCTGAAATCACCTGGTTTGACGCGCCCCTGACGAAGCTTTCACCTGCCTCGCAGACAGCCGCGAGGCAGGTGGAACGTCCGTCCAACTCGCCGAATGTCTATGACGGAGAGATTGGACAGTACAAGGGGATGTGTACGTTCTTCATGTTCGAGGACATCGGGATCGTCACCGCCAAGGCAGACGAACAGAAGACGGAAGCGACGCGCAGCCGCCCCGCGCGAGAACATCAACCGTCGGAGTTTTCCAAAACCGCGCAGGGGTCGCAAAGGTTCGGCAGCCCAAAGTAAAATTGGGCGCTGCGTCCAGAAGTAAACTTGGATTCCAGAAGTAAATCCGAAGTTTGATTGCAGAACTGCGGGGATCGGCATTTCCCCGAAAACCGAAGTCTGTTATTCTGCACCTTGTTTTGTAGATGTTGCGTGGTGGCTCAAGACGAAAGTTGCATAAATTTGGAGGGTTGCCGCGTTTCCGGCCCCGGGCGTCCCGGATTTTGGTATAATGCTATCGCATCCCGGGCCGAGGTGGATTTTTCGGATTCTCGACGGCGTCGGGTTGCTCTCGGCTCTCGAAAGGGAGCCGTTTTTACTTGTCGGATTCCGGCTTCTTCGCGATGACTCCGTTCTTCTTCAGTATGGCCCTGTCAGCCGCCCGCTGGTACTTCTGCCCGAGGAGGAACGGGTGGAGCGTGACCTGGTTCGCCGGGATGCGGACGATGCCGAGCGCGTCGAGGAACGCCCTGCCCTCCGCGCCGTGCTTCTCGACGAAGACGTCGTAGGGCGTCCTTCCGCCGAGCGATTCGCGCGGGTAGCTGTTGAGGTGCGAGAGCGCGAGGCATATCTGCTCCTGCGTGAGCGGGTCGAAGCTCGTTCCCTTCTGGAGGATGCGCCTGAGCTCGTTGTGGAAGCGCTCGATGTGCGGCTTCTGCGACGAGCAGTACGGGTCGCAGAACCAGACGTTTACGCCGCGCGGCAGCAGCTTCGTCGGGTTGTGTTCGGGATCCGGGCGGTATTTCTCGACCATCTCCGGCTCGGAGAACTCCGGGCCGTTGTCGGTCAGGATCGCGCGGAAGAGCCTCACGAAGAGCGCGGGCCCCGCGACGCGCCAGAGCATGTTGAATATCCTCGTGCAGGTCTGTGCGGTCTTCTCGTCGCGGAGGAAGGCGAGCGCGAGGCCGGTGTCGGGGAAGACCATCGTGAAGAGGACCTTCCCGCTGATCGAGCCTATGACCGTGTCGAGCTCGCACGGGACGACGCCCGCGTGCTGCTTGAGCCACTCCCACATCTCGCGGATGGTGCGCCCGACGCGGCATTTTGCCGTCGTCCTGGTCTCCGGCTTCTTGTGCGGCTTCCTGCTCCTCCCCGCAAATGGCATGTCGCATCCCTTGGCGGTGAAGAGCCCGTCCCTGATGTAGCCGTACAGCGTGCTTCTCGCCACCCCCTTGAAAGTCTCGGGGTTGGCGCGCACCACGGCGGTGGCGGACTGTCCCCTCTTGAGCGCGGGGGAGATGACGTCGTTCATCGCCTTGACCTTCTTCTCGTCCGGGTGGATGCCGGTGCGGGAGTTCCGCAGCGTCCCCTCGTAGTTGGCCTGCGCGGCCTCGGGGATGTAGAACTTCTTGAGCATCGGGCAGTTGTGCTCCTTCTCGCACCCGTTGCAGACGAAAGGAGGCCTGGCGAGGCGGTGGCAGGACGCCTCCCGGAAGCCCGGGCACGTCTCGAAGCACTTCGTCTGGTTCTTGCGCAGGCCCTTGCCCGTCGCGGTGTAGGACTCGAGCCTGCATTCCTCGTAGTGAGCGCAGAGACGGTTCGAGCATCCGTGGCGCTTGTCGCTGTCCACCCTGCGGTTGAGCAGCTCGTTGGCGATGGTCTGGGCGCTCCAGCCCATGTCTTCGGCGATCCTCCTCATCGTCCATCCGAGACTCGCGAGGAACCCGAGCCGCTGCCTGTTTTCCAGTTGCATGTGTTGCATTGTCGTTTGCCTTTCTTTTCGTTTGACCGTCGTCGGGTTGCGGACACCCGCCCGCGACCCTTCGTCGGGATGGGCATAGTATGCCGAATTTCTCGGTTGTCCGAAAGTAAACTTGGGTCCCCTCCCCGGGGAGGGGAGAGGGAGGAATCATCCTTCCCTCAACAACAGCCAATCTTTACAAGGGGTAAACTATCACTAAAATCAAGTTTACTTCTGGAAGTGGCAAAAGTAAAATTGGGGAACCTCCAAGCCCTCTCACTATTGACGGCGGGAGAATGATATGATATAATCTTCTTGCTTTTAGAGACCTAGACATGAATAATAAACCCTCCAAATTGCTTCCCGATGGCGCGCCATTCTCCCTTTCGACGAGGGTGCAAATGCCGCTTTCGAGCGACGCGAAAAATAACGCCAGGAACGCTGTTTACAGCGCTTCCAGCGCGTTTGCGGTTTTAGCAGGGGGGGGGGGGCGATCTAATCGCAAATCGCTAGAAAGGCTGTTTTACGCGCTATTAGCGCGTGTTAAATCGACGCTGAAATACTGCATCTGCTGCAAGGATTTGTCCTTTTGCGGCAGGTGTTTTTGTTTTTGCAAAGCAGGGAGTTTTGGCCGACACGGAGGTCGGCCCTCCCATCACCCCCAGTCATTCACTTTACATTCGCTTTCACTAACACACTGAAAGGAAAGACACGATGAAATCAATAAAACAAATACAAAAGGTGGCGGCGCTGGCGGCGCTAGTAGCGCCACTCTGCGCTTGCGCGGTCGATGTCGCCGTCATAAAGGCGCGTCAGCAATATCCCTGGAACAATCAGGTCGATGTCGTTTATTCGGTAAGCGGGCTTGACGGCGCCCACTACAAGGCGACGGGAACGATTACGACGAACGGCGCCGACGAAGTCATATTCAAGCGCAACATCCGCGCCGACGGCGTATATACCAATTCATGGGAATGCCCCGCCGGTGTTTCGGAGCGCGACGTGCCGCTTTCGATCGACCTTGAGCCGATACTTTACTATGATTGGATGATTGTCGATCTCAAGACGGGCGATGTCGAATACGACAACTGCGACGTCGTCGAGGCGACGAACAAGTTCAACGTCGCGGCATACAAGACGCAGAAGATGGTGTTCCGCCGAGTAGGGGCGGGCGACTACACGCTGCTTATCGGCAACTCGGCCGAAGGGACTACTACGGCCGCGTCGGGCGGCAACGGCATTGCGACGGCGACGATGGCGAAGGACTACTACATCGCGCTCTTCGAATGCACGGTCGCGCAATATGCCTGCATAATGGGAACCTCCACGACTTCGACCGACATGAAGCCGCAGGGGACGGTTTCCTATTCGACGATTCGCGGGACGGACGCGCCCGACACGGCGGTGACGGCGACTTCGTTCTTCGGCAAGCTGAATACGCTTGTGCAGAATGCGACCGGCGACAGCACGTTCTATTGCGACTTGCCCACGGAATCGATGTGGCAGATCGCCGCGCACGCCGAAGGCGACCCGACCTGGTGGCGCTTCTACGGCACGGGCGGCGCCTCCGAAACGAAGGCGAATCTCTCGAAATACGCCGTCGTCCAGACGGGAACGTCGGCTTCCGCTTTGGCCAATGCCGGAACGAAGCTCTCGAACCAGTGGGGACTCTACGACATGTACGGCAACGTGTGGGAGTGGTGCCTTGACGCGACCGCGTATGTGGCCTGGAACAACAACACGCAGAACAACGCGGCGGATATGTCGCTGACCCAGTCGCCCACGACCGTCGGCGCCTCTCGCGTCATCCGCGGCGGGAGCGCCGGCTCCAACGTTGCCCTCGCGTGGGCCCGCTCAGGCTCGCGCCATCGCAACAACGGCCCGTCCGACTCCGACTGGAGCCTCGGCTTCCGCGTTGCCAGGATCGTTCCTTAGGCAGGTGGTCAGACAAAGGCGCGAGACTGCCTGGGCGCGACAGCGCTACCAGGCAGGCGAGCGCAAAAAAAAATTGGCGGATGGAAACACTGCTCAAGTACAAAATCAAATCGTACTCGAACAAATGTGAAAGTATGGAAGTACGCGTTATAACAATGCGATATGAAGAATGGCAAAAGGGCTTCAGCGAAGAACAACTCAAAGAAGTCACCTACGGGCGCGACGTCCTGGACGTCCACCAGGAATTCTTCATGCACGGCGGCCAGCCGCATCTTGTTCTCACGCTCAAAATGGCCGACGGCGGCGCCCGTTCAAAGGGCGGCGCCGGCGGCGGCACGGACGCGTCGAAAGTGAAAGAAGACGAGCTTGAGAAAGAGATGCCCGCGGCGACGCATACTGCATATCTGGCGCTCAAGGACTGGCGCAACAAAAAAGCCCGGAGCACGGGCTACAGGGCGTTCACGATAGCGCGCAACATGATGCTCGTAGAGATTGTGATGAAAGCGCCGAAGACTCTCGCGGCATTGCACGAGATATACGGCGCGGGAGATACGTTTTGCAAGAACTACGGCAAGGAAGTTCTTGAAATAATAAAAGACCTCGAACCCGTCAAGCCCGCAGAGGCTGCGAAGATCGAGGAGGCGGCGAAGAAGGTCGCGAAGACGGCGAAGCCGGCGGCCGCGGCGGACGCGGACTCGACAGCCGAAGCTGCAGACGGCGGAGAGCCGCAACAGGATATACTGGTGCTGCAGTAACCCGGAAAGGAGAAAGCACAAGGATGAAAAGCTACGGCGGACTTTGGAGCGAAATCACAAGCCACGAGAATCTCTTGCTGGCCTGGGACAAGTTTCGCCGCAATCATCCTACGGATTCGCCGACGCTGAAGTATGCAAGAAACCTGGAAGGGCGGCTCGAACGCACGCGCCGGCTGTTGAAGGCGGGCAAGTGGAGAGCAAGCGACTATTACCAGTTCATGGTTTACGAGCCCAAGCCGAGAATGATATCGGCGGTGCCGGTCGAAGACAGAGTCGTCCATCACGCGCTTTGCAACGTGATAGGTCCGCTCATGGAAAAAAGCTTCATCGACCAAAGCTATGCCTGCCGCGATGGAAAAGGGTCGCACAAGGCTCAGCTCAGGGCGAGGGAACTGGCGAGAGAGTTCATGCAGGGGTTTTATCTGAAGATGGACGTCCGCCATTATTTCGAGAGCGTCGATCATGGAATACTTCTCGAGATGCTCGACAAGCGTTTTAGGGAGAGGGAGGTCCGTTCTCTATATCGCGAAATAGTGCTGCATCCGATACCGCGGCACAAGCCCGGGATTGCGCTGCCCATAGGCAATTTGACGAGCCAGTGGTTCGCGAATCTCTATCTGGACGGGCTGGACCATTTCATAGTCGATAGGCTTGGCACGGGCAGGAGATATTTGCGGTATATGGACGACATGCTCGTATTTTGCCGCGACAAGGCGGAAGCCTGGCGGATACACGACTCAGTGAAAGAGTATTTGAAAGAGAATTTGAATCTGGAATTGAAGGAAAAGGCGACGATCGTCTCGCCCGTATCGGAAGGAGTGCCGTTCCTGGGGCTCAGGATATGGCCGAACGAATGGAGGATGACGCGTTCTCGCTGGATTAGGACGAGACGCAGCGCAAGGAAGTACGTAAAAGGGCTTTACGCGGGAACGATAGCCGAAGAAAAGGTGCAGCAGGTTTTGATGTCGATGGAAGGAACGGCCAGGTGGTACGGCTTCAAGAATGTTTACCGGGATGTCGGCGAACCGGAAGAAAGACGCCGCGCAAAGAAAGAGAGAGGAAAATTTCTGGAACTTTGGGCATCGGGAGATTTTGTTCCGTCGGCGCCTCTCGCGTCATCCGCGGCGGAAGCGCCAACTCCAACAATGACCTCGCGTGGAACCGCTCAGGCTCGCGCAATCGCAACAACGGACCGTCCAACTCCAACTGGAACATCGGCTTCCGCGTTGCCAGCATTCGCTCCCAATCTGACCATACTGCCAAAAGGAACGAATCCCATCCCGAACGTCCGGTGCTTCGCGGGCGGACCCGCGGAGACGAAAATGCAACAAGGCGCGCCGGGTCCGGTAAGCGCGGCGGCGGAGGAAGTTTCGCGCTGCGCCCAAGGCCCCGGCTGTGCGCACTCTTCGGAAGAAACAGGGATAAACAGAAAAGATTTGAAAGGAGAAACATGGAAATGAAAAAGAATATTCTTGTGATTGCGGCGTCGGCAGTGGCGATGCTGGCGAACGCGGCGGATATTCCCGTAGGCCCGGCGTTCCATTTCAACAGGAAATTGGACCTCGAGACGACAGGAGGGCTCGCCGGCGACACGATGAATTATACCATTACATCGGCCGACGACATAATAACCTTCGACATTGAAAACGGCGCGGAAGTGACATTGACGGTTGGCGGCGAAACGACGGCGTTGCCGGGCAGCTGGAAGCCGGAAGGCGCCGGGCCCTGGCTAGTCACGCATACGGCGGCGGACGGGACGGTGAAGAAAGCGCGGTTTATGATGAGGGTGTCGTATCCAAACGCGGCGCTGCTCGACCTAGAGACGGTAGCGACGGCCGACGGCGACGTGAAAGTCTGGACGATAACAAACCGCGACCAGTTCCTGCCGATCGACTTCGAGGCGGGAGCTAGCGTGACGGCCGAATCGACCGACGGCGCGGAGGCGACGATAGCCGAAAACGCCGCGGACAGCGCCGAATACTGGAGCCCGCCATCGCCGGGGACGTGGAATCTCGTCCATGCCGCGGCGGACGGCGCGACAAAACTCGCGCGGATAATCATCGGCTCGGAACTCTACGACCCCGCGAAATTCCACACGGTCACCTGGCTCAACATAGACGACAGCGTTCTTGCGACGGAAGAATACTACGAAGGCTCCACGCCGCGCTACAAGAACGGCACGCCGGAGTACGGGCCGACGGAGGACGCGGCCTACACGTTCACAGGCTGGACGCCCGAGATAACGGTTCTTGGTGAAGAAGATGTCACATACAAGGCGGTTTACAACCTTTCGCAATACGAGATAACGTGGCTGGCATACGACGGGACGCTGATCGAAAAGACGCAATGTGCGCCGGGAAAGGTTCCGACTCACGCTGGGGCGGTGCCGG
The DNA here is from genome assembly GCA_015061665.1 of Lentisphaerota bacterium. Lineage (GTDB taxonomy): Bacteria > Verrucomicrobiota > Kiritimatiellia > RFP12 > UBA1067 > UBA1067. Next base: position 19,570 of record SUWC01000008.1, on the reverse strand, counting down.
CCGGGTCGGGGTCGCAGTCCTACTATTTCGTGTCGTGGTATCCCTTCCCGAAAGCGGCCAATGGCGACGCGACATACACGGCGAGAATCGGCACGCGGCGGATGACGGCGCTCGACCTCGAGACGGTTTATACAGAAGAGAACGGCACGAGGGTCTATACGCTTACATCGTTCGCGCAGCTAATCGACATGACATGGAAGGCCGGCGCGAGCGTGAGCGAGACGTGTGGAGATGAAACGCGGCTACTCGTCGAGGCGGCGTTGGAGGAGGGCTATGGCGGGTATGTGCCGCCGCACGCGGGAACGTGGAACTTGGTGCATAGCGTGGCGGGCTCCAAGGCGACCGAAAAAGCGAGATATATCATACCCGAAGAGCCCGACCTCTATGCCGACGAAAAGCTTTACACGACGACGTGGAAGAACGACGACGGCACGACGCTTGGCACAAACCGCATTTACGAGGGGCTCACGAACGCATGGCTCGGCAACGACCCTGAAAAAGACGGCAGTTCGGACGAAGCGTATTCATTCGCGGGATGGACGCCCGCGACAGGAGAGGCCGCGGCCGACGCGGAGTTCACCGCGATATTCGCGCCGGCCAATTCGGTGAAGATAACATGGCTTTACGACGATGGAACCGTAGCCGACACGACATACGTCGCGGAAGGAAAGATGCCGTCGCACGCGGGCGTGGTGAGAGAAAGCGCAGGCGCGACATACAAGTTCTACTATTGGACGCCTGAAATCGTCCGCGCGACGGAAGAGGCCACATACAAAGCGTTCACATCGGCGCGGCGGACGACGGCGCTCGACCTGGAGACGGTGCCGGTGAAGAACAACGCGGCGAACCTGCGGCTCATAACAGACTGGAACCAGCTTCTCGATGTTACATGGGAAGAAGGCGCGAGCGTGGAAGTCGAAGATCCCGACGGCGCCGTTTCGACGATTGCGAGCGCCGCGAGCGAGGGCTCGATCGATTGGGAAGGGACGAAGCCCGGCACATGGACGCTCGCGCACACGCTAGGCACGACGGTGCAGACGGCGCCGATTCTCTTCAGCGAAGAGCTCTTCGCGACGGTAAAATGGGTCGATGAAGACGGCACACTTCTGCAAATCGACTACCATCTGCCGGGCGAAACGCCCTCGCACGAGCCGCTCGTCGATTATTCGGACGAAAGGACGAACTACGTCTTCACCGGCTGGTCGCCGGAGATCGTCGCCACGCAAGAAAACGTGACCTATGTCTATACCGCAGTCTGGGAAAAAACAGAGAAGACTTACACAGTCGTTTGGAAGATGGACGATGGCAGCGTGATCAAAACAGATACGGGGCTTTCCTACGATACGACGCCGAGCTGCGAAGACCCGGTAAAGGAATCGACCGACCCGTCGTATGTCTACGAGTTTGCGGGATGGACGCCTGAAGTAAGCAACGTGTTTGGCGACGCGGAATACACCGCCCAATTTACGCAGCGCCTCGTCAAGGAGACGGTCGAAATCGACGATGACGTCGTCATCACCGCGGACCCCGACAACGGAGGCGGCATAACGGAACTCGACAACGGCTACGACGTGACGGGCGAGGCGACCATAAAGATAGGCGCGACGACACTCTACGTCCCGCAGGGAACAACCGTGAGAGTGAACCGCTACAACGACCCCGAGGATACGAGCGAGACGCCGGCGGTGATAGTCGAGGCGCTCGTCGACAGCGGCGTGGCGCTCGCGTTCACGACGGAAGCGACGGTTGACGAGACGCTCCACACCGCGCAGGGAACGGTATATGGCGCGGGGACGGTGATAAGAAGCGGCTATATAACCAACCATAGCGGACGCGTCCTCTACATCTACCACAACCAGGCCGAAGCGACGGCGATCGGAGCGCTGGAAGACATGGCGACGCGCGAAGAAGACGGGGCGGTCCATGTGAAGGCCGCCGCGGAGTAGGAGAATTTCACAAACAAGACAAATCCGAAAGGAACAAACACATGAAAAAAACAAACATATTCCTGCGCGCGGCGGCGATAGCGCTCGTCGGGGCAGCGATACAAAGCGCGAAGGCGGCGGCATCGTCCGAAGGGCTCGCCACCGTAACATTCCCGCAAGTCTCCGCCGACTGGGTCTGGGACAACGACCTCGACGGCAAGGCGCTTGGCACGGCGACACTCGCAGAAGGGGCGAAGATGACCGTTTACAACGGCAGCGTCGATACGCTCGTCGTCGGGGTCGATGCCGTGCTCAACGTCACCGGCAGCGCCTGCACGATCGGCACGCTCACCGTGTCGCAGGGCGCGGTCGCGACGGTTGACAACGCCGACAAGGCGAACATCACGACCATCAACGCCGTCGCAGGCGTCGTGGATGGCGACGTCACGAGCTACTACGCCGACTGGGCGACCGTCCTTGCCGCGGCAAGCGCGCCAAGCGCAACGCCCAAGACGATCGAGCTTCGCGCTTTGTTCGACGACGCGACGATGGGCGCCGTCACGCTTCTTGCCGTCAACGACAAGATCGTGATCGACAACTCCTACGTCCAGACAGCCTACAGCGACGCGCACGTCGCGCTTCAGGACACGACATGGCAGAAGGTATTGAAGACGACCGACGGCAATGTCGCCACCTACATAGCGAAATACGACCTTTCGCTCGCCCAAGTCGCATCGGTTGACGACCAGGTTTACACCGGCCGCGCAATCACGCCCGAGCCGGCGGTGACGTTCAACGGCAACGCGCTTGGCACGGACGCCTTCGGCTATGAATACGCCAACAACGTCGAGAAGACGACGGAAGAGACGAAGGCTACCGTCAGCGTAGCGGAGCTTGAAGGGTCCGACTACCATTACTTCGCGACGGCTCTTGCGCAGAACTTCGAGATTGTCGGCTCCGACGCCGATCATCCGGCCGAGCTTCACCTGCCGGACGTCGCGCTCGTGCCTGGCGACGATCCCGAGAATCCGAAGGACATCGAAGACATCCTCGAAGAGTATGGCGACGATGCGGTCGTGAAGATCGTGCTTGACGAAGACATGACCGATACGATCGTCGTTCCCGAGAACGTCGCTAAGATCATCATCGACCTTGCGGGCAACACGCTCACTCCTGCCGACGGACAGACAAATGCAATCGTAGCAGCCAACCCGAACAAGGATCAGGAAATCGAAGTTGTCGATACGGGCCGCGCTCCGACGGCGGAAGAAATCGCCGCGTCCGGCGGTGCGCTTGACGAGAATTCGACCGTCTATGGCAAAGTTGACGGCAACATATCGACGGATGCCGGCGACGCGCTCGCGCTCAACGACGTCGATGTTGACGGCACGGTCGATGCCGACGGCACGGTTTCGATCACCGGCGGCTCCGACATCGCGGCGATCGACGGCGATGGAACATTCACCGTCAACAACGCCGAAGATCCCGATGGCGAAGGCATCACGTGCATCCGCGACATCACCGGCATCGCCGACACGGCCAAGCTTGTCAGCGGCGACAAGGCGACTGTCGAAGGCGTGACGACCGGCATTCTGCTCAAGGATGACAACGGCGTCGTCACGAGCGACACTACGCTCAAGTATGTCGAATCGCGCGATGGAGAGGGCAACCTCACCTCGGTCAGCTACATCTACCGCAACCAGGGCGAAGTCGTCAAGATTACGCACATCCTCAACCCCGTGTTGACGGAAGGCAAGATCAAGGTCAAGGCTGGACTTTGATCAGAATCGCGAAAGCGAATTCCGGCCGGCATCCGCCGGCCGGGGACGGAGAGAGGAATTTTATTCCCCTGCTTACGCTCTCCGTCCCTGATCGGCGGATGAGCGGATAAACAAAAAGAAAGGAGATTGCAGATGAAACGCATAATGGCGATATTGGCGGCGGCGGGCGCCGCGTGCGCGGCCTTTGGAGGGCTGACAGGACTTGATTTCAGCGGGTTTTCGCATCCCGTCATAAACAACCTCGACGGGAATACGATCTCGGCGGGAGAAGGCGGCATGGCGCTCAAGGTCGGCGAAGGCATCGAGATGGATATGGACGGCGGCACGATCGACGGCGACATGGTCGTTTCGTCCGGCGCAAAACTTTATCTCGGCGAAGGGATAAAGGTCGTGAACGGAGGTGTGGCGATCGATTCGACGGCGCAGGTTTCGACGGCAAGCGAGGTCGAGATATCGTCGGCGACCGGCGGTGGCAGCCTTACGCTTGGAACGAATGCGTGGGTATATGCATACGGCGAGAGCGTATCGCTTGCGGCGGTGGCAGGGTGCGTGCTCAAGTTCGAGGGCACCGGCGCGACAGCCGTTGTCGATGAAGGCGCGGATGGCGGACTCAAGTGGCTTGACGAGGATGCCGTGGCCGAGGGGCGTCCCGTCGAAATCGTCGATTATGTGAAAGACGGCACTACGAGCTGGATAACCTTCAAACCGAATCTCGACGGCAAAGAAGGGCATACGACGATGGCGTGGTTCAAGGTTTCGATTGTCGATAACAAGCTCGTAAAAGTGCGCTACGCAAAAGACATCGATACGATCGCGAGCGGAGAAGGGGAAGGCTTGAACGAGGAGTATATAACAGAGGCGGCCCATGCCGCGGAAGCTTCAGACGAGACGATCTGGTTCAAGGTCGAGCATAAACTGGAAGAAGGCGTCGAGCCTCCAGCGCAGTTCTTCAGAATAGTAGTCGAATAACGAACGATTCCCGGGCGAATTCATACCTCTGCCCGGGTGGCTGGCGCGTTGCAAACAAGAGCATTTACCGCTCTTGCCCAACAATAACTCTCGTCAACGCGCCGGCCTTTTGATTTTCCATTTTCCATTTTAATTAGCGCGGCGATTGTGGTTGCTGGTGTAAACAAGAGGTGGCGCTGGCTACTGGGGGAAGCGGCGAGACGCAAAGCGAAAGGAGTAAAATTGGGGGACCTCCAACTAGATTCCGTGTTGCACGATAACGGTCGGTTTGATATAATTACAGTAGAAAACGGGAACATGCTTCCCGCCAGGGCAAACCTATGGAGGTGAACAAAATGAAAAAAATCAAATGTTCTTCCGAGAATTCATCCCTAGTCTCACCATCATTGAAACTAATCGCCGCTGCCGCCATTTCCTGCGCGGCCTTAGGCGCCAGCGCGGCGACGTACTATTGGAAGCCAGATGGAACCAATTATCGTTCTTGGGGGAGTAAATCCAGCTGGTCCACAGAATCAGAGACCGGTGCAGACGCGGATACTTGTCCGAGCGGCACAGATGTTCTTGCTTGCCCCTCTGGAGCGGCGGATGTTTATGCGAAATTGGACGGTGAATATTCACTAGCATCCATTGATGAGGCTGGTCATAGAAAGTTCTATTTTATCAGAGATGAGTCAATTGCGCCTGAAACATCAGCTAAACTTACATTTGGTTCCGTTTTTGGCGCGAGAAAGTATCAGACTTATAATATATATAGCGGTGTCGTTGTTGAAAGTGCGATAGGGTCGGAAATGTATCTGGCTAATTGGGATTATTCGCCATCTACATACAATATCGAAGGTGGCACATTGAATATCTATGGGGCTGTTAGCGGGCTTCACAGTATTTTCAATGTTACCGGTGGCGGAACAATAGTTTTCGCACCGTCGTCATATACGAAGATAACAAGCGATGGCAATCCAAATCTGCGCGAATTCTTCAATATAACTGATGGAACTTTAAGTTTGCCATCTGGGTTTAATTGCCTTGCAGGAACGGCTGGCAAGACCAATGAAGTTAATTTGTCGAGTGGAACCATTAGCGTTGGCGGAGATATTAATTCCGCGATAATGGGGTACAAGTTCACACTTGACGGAGGTTTGCTTGAGGCTGTCAATGATTCGGAATTTGGAGATCTCGTTAGCGTAGTTGTTCCAGACGGCAAGACGGCAGAGATTTCAGTTGCATCAGGGAAGACTCTGTCTGTTAAAAACATTGCAACAGGAACAGGATCTGCAATTTCCAAAACTGGATCGGGGACTCTGGCAATTGCTCCAACAGAGGCGTTAATAACGGTTTCAAATGGACGGATTGGATTGGCAATCGCATCTACTTATGATTTGTCGTCAATAACGTTTACTTCGCAGAAATATATCGATTTGACAGCATTCGGTGCGCGTATTGATTCAATTACTGGATTGTCAGATGCGACATTTTATGCAGACTTCAGCGCAGCTGTCGGCGGGACGGTGGTATTCTACAGCGCGGACCCGGATTTGTTGGCCAAAATCAAGTCGGACTTGGATGGCTCGGTGCCGTCTGGATTTGAGTTGGCAATAAGTGGAGAGGCGCTGACTCTGGAAACGTCATCAGCTTATGCGATTAGAAAGAGCGGTGGCCTGCTGGATGATGGTTCATGGAGTTCTGGGAGTGTTCCCGGCGATGGGATTGAGGTTGCGATTGAAGGCTCCGGCGTGGTTGCAGAGTTTACTTCCGGTACTATCCCCGCTTGGTCGTCCATAGAAGTCAAGAAAGGTGCGACGCTCAAGATATCTGCAGATGCCGACTTGCCTCCGATTATTCTCAATAAAGATGCAATTCTTGAGATTGCCGCAGGAGACGTCAATCTTAACAATGGGTTGTCATGCGTGGTAATGGCGAGTGGGGATGATGTGACTCTGCCAACTCTTGAGATTGCAACAGGAGCATCTCTAAATGTGCCGTCCGGGATGAAGTTCAAAAACGTTAGGATTCGACTCTTTGGCTCAATAATTGAAGAAACGAATGATGGAAAACTTTACTTTGGCTACGCAAATGCTGGCGAAACAACCTATTTTGCCATGGCATCTACGAATGGAACAGTTAAAACGGAAGGGTCCGGTTATAATACAGATGGAATTTGTTTCATTTGCCCAGCATCGGGCGGAACGGTGAATGTCGTAGATGATATTTCGCTTGATCATTTTACGTATGATCACAGTAAATACGATTGCATGTCTATTGGAGTTAACAACCCTGTCAATGTTCCTTTCAGCATGTTGTTTAATGCATTCACCTTCGCGTACAGAGGTGCAGGTAGTATTGGTGGTGCGGCGACCGTGACTTTCGTAGATTCAGCCTTGAGTCGCCCGACGTGGAATGGCCCCACTTCATTAGGTGAGTGGAATGTGACAGATTCCGCGAAATTGATATATGACAACACCACGCATTACTACGAATACGTGACTGGCAATTCGATTAATTTGAGGCCTTCCAGTTCCGGGACGGAATCTGTAATTCTGACGAATTCTACGGTTATGTGGTCTCATCCGGCTGGCAATGGCAATGGCATGCTTACAGTCTATGACTCATACTATGATTGTGCTTATGATGCTTATGCTCCTGGCCTAGGATATACATTGCCCGATTTGTTTGCAGGATTTGGCATCGTCCGCATCCCTGCGGGCGCGTTCTGCGCAATCCGTGCGAAGGATCATGTGACATGGGATGCGAACGACGATGCCACTGAGAGGAGATGCAAGGTTGATTCCGAACTTGATATCTCTGGTGCTGGCGATTTGATAGTGACAAATGGGGTCAGCGGACGTTACTTTGAGGTCATCATGCAGTCTGCGAAAAACACTTGCACGGGCAACTTGAAGGTTGACTCCCCAGATGGTTATGATGCAAAACTCTACTTCGCCGACGGTGCGAACTGGGCGGGAACGGTGACGGCGGGCAACGTTGCGCTTACGAACCTCGTGGACGCCGCCGCGGCTTCGACGAATACGTTCAACAAGCTTGACCTCGCGGCTGGAACGATATTCCCGATCAGGGTCTGGAAGCGCAATGGCAGCATTGTTGAGCATGACGGACTCAATGTCACCCAATACATCAACAACGGCGGCGTGCTTTCCTTCGAGATGATCGGAGATGAGGCGGTGATCGGCGATGGCTTCATCCTCGGAACGATCGGAGCAGATTCGAAGCTGCCCGCAGTTTCGCGTCCGTGGTCCGTAAAGAGAGAAGGGGACTTCCTCAAGGTCAGGATGTCCTCTGGACTTTCCGTGATATTCAAATGATGCACGGCATGCGGCTTTTGCTTGCGGGCGCGACGCTCGCGCTTGCAGTCGGAGCTTCCGCAGCGGACAATACCGCTGCGGAGGCTTCCGTCATAGGCGCCGACTCTCGCTTTCGCGACGGATGCTCGGCGCTGGACGAAAACCCCGCTCGCGGCGCTGCGCCTGGGACGTGGCATGTCCTTCGTCCCTCCGGCAACGAGCCAGGATATCCGCAGGGCTTCTGCTCCTGGCTCTGGAACATCGGCGCGTTCTCCGCAGGCAACGAACTGTACAAGGGGAACCCGCGCCCGTCATGCGTAGGCGGGGCGGATATCCCGCTTACGGACGATGCGCTCGCAGCGGTCTCCAACACTCTCGTGAACGCCCGCGCCGCCGGCGCGATAATGATTGTTCGCTTCGGCTATACTAGCGGTAGCGAAACTGGCACGGAGCCTGCGGACTTCTCCGTCCTCGTTGGACACGTCCGCGCCCTCGGCGCGATCCTCGGCGCGTTCCCCGACGTTGTGCTGTCCGTCGAATGCGGGATGACCGGTCCGTGGGGCGAGATGCACTCTACCTACTACCGCGAGCCTGAGCACATCAGGGCGATCGGCGACGCATGGCTTGAAACGCTCGCACCCCAGACTTCGCTCCTCGTGCGCTATCCGAAGTGGGTCCTTGACTACGCCGACAAGGATGTTGACGAGTTTCTCGCTTCCGTTGCTGACAACACGTACTACAAGGTGCAGCCAGCGCAGCGGCGCATAGGCATCTTCAACGACGGATATCTCGGCACGGATGCGGACTACGGCACGTGGCGCCGTCACAGCCGCTGGATGGTCCGCGAACAGGGCGTCGTCTATCTCGAGGCCAGGCGAAACGTCCCCTACGGAGGAGAGCTCGCGCACATAAAGCCGGAGGAGTGCGAAGCCGTCCCGCTATTCGACCTTTCCAAGTTCAACATCGTGCAGGAGTTCTACCGTACGCATCTTTCCTATTTGCGCAACATCGACACGCGGCACCACAACCTGGCCGAGTTCATCGGCACCCTCAGGCTCACGCACGACTACGATTTCACGGGCATGCCGAATCTCTCTGAATGGTACGGCACGGACCTGCGGACGTTCGTGCGCACGCACATGGGCTACAGGTTCGTGATACGCGGCGTGGAGTTCTCGTGCGGCACAATGGAGCTCGCGGTCGAAAACACAGGTTTCGGACACCTTCTCATAAAGAGCGCCGCGACTCTTTCAAGCGGCGCTAAGTCCGCTCCTCTTCCGCTTGACCTCAGGACGCTCCGTCCCGGCGAGACGAGGAAGTACCGCGTGACTCTTCCCGGGGAGTTCCCGTCAAGCGGACCGCTTTCAATGCGGCTGCGGCTCGACACGCCGGCGGGACAGCCGATCCGTTTTGCCAACGACGCAATGTACGAGGGCGACGCAGTTCGCCTTCGCTGAACATCCTAAAGGAACCTGAAGATGAGCGACGCACAAAAGAAGTCCGAACGACTCTATTCGCTTGACCTGCTGCGCGGTCTCGACATGTTTCTTCTCACGGTGATTGGTCCGTTCTTCTCTGCGTTGAACGCGGCGTCGCGGCTACCCGACGGCGTCATGGGGCAGTTCCGCCACAACTGGGGCGGCTTCACCCTCTGGGACCTCATCATGCCGCTCTTCATCTTCATGTGCGGCGCGGCGGTTCCGTTCGCGCTGCCGAAGCGCATGGACGGCGGGCGCGCCGGATGGGGCTACTGGCGGCATGTCGTTTCGCGCGTCGCGCTTCTGTGGGTCCTTGGGATGGTCGCTCAGGGTCGGCTCCTCTCGTGCGACATATTGTTGATCAATCCTTTCAACAACACCCTCCAGGCCATTGCGGCGGGATACCTCGTCGCCGCGATAGTGCTTGCAATCCGCTCGCGGGTTGTCCGGCTCTCCGCGCCGTTCGTCCTTGCCGTCGCATACGCGCTTGTGCTGCATTTCTGCGGCGACTACACCATGGACGGCAACGCCGCAACTCGGTTTGAGCGCTGGATGCTTGCGCTGGTTACGCCTGCGGGGTCAAAGGCCGTCGAGCTTGCGGACCCTGGGTATTCATGGTGGGCGACGATTCCGATGTTCGGCGCAATGACGCTGTGCGGAATGTCCGCCACGAACATACTGCTTTCCTCCGACTCGCCGCTGCGTCGGTTCGGGAAGCTTCTTGCGCTTGGCGGCGTCCTTCTTGCCGCGGGGCTGGTCCTTGCACCTGTGATTCCGGCGATAAAGCACATTTTCACCATTACGTTCACCGCGCAGGCCATGGGCGTCTGCTGCATTCTGCTTGCGCTCCTCTACGGCGTTGCGGACATCCTGCGCCTTCGCCGCGGGTGCGGGCTTTTCATCCTGTTTGGTCAGACGTCTCTTGCGGCGTACATGTGCCACGAGTTCAAGCCGGCGCTGCGTGCATTCGGAAAGTTCTTCGAGCCTGGCGCGGTGCATCTATTCGGCGAGAAGGCCGGTCCGATAGCGGTCTGGCTCGGGGCGTCTGTTCTTCTCGTGTTCGCGCTCCACCTCTGGCGCGTCAACGCTTCGTCGAAGCGTTGAGTCCCGATAACGCTGGGCTGCTGGGCCGAGGCGGGTTTAGCAGCGCGGCAAGCTTTTCCTTCGACGCGGATGCGACCTCGGAGAAGAGGCTGCGTCCGTGGGAATCCATCGCGACCACGCCAGTGAAGCCCTCTACGTCGAAGTGCCAGCAGGCCTCCGCCGCGCCGAACTCTTCGAGGTAGTCTACTCCCGATACGCGCCTTACGGACGCTGCGGAAAGCGCGGCCGCGCCTCCGACGGCCTGGATGTACACCGCTCCGTGCTTCTTCATAGCGGCGAGCGTTGCGTCGTCCATTCCGCCTTTGCCGATGACGAGACGGACGCCGGAAGCCGCGATGAAAGCGGGTTCGTATGCGTTCTCGCGCACGGACGTCGTGGGGCCTGCCGCCACGACTTTCCAGTTGCCATCGGCGTCCTTTACGATTACCGGCCCGCAGTGGTATATCGCGCCGTCGCGGAAGTCGACCTTTATCGGCTTTCCGTCCGCGAACCACTTGTGGAACTTGTCGCGCCCGGTGTGGATCGGGCCTGTTATGGAGACGCTCTCGCCCGCGTGGAGGGCGCGCACCTGCTCTTCGGTGAACGGATATACGAGCTTTGTCATATCTGAAACTCCTCCCGCGCCGCGTTGCGCCTGCGGCATGCCCAGCACATGTAGGCGACGGTAACGAAGAAAGACGCGGGGACGCGCGGACGCGATGCGATCTTGACTCCGAGAAGGGTGGTGTTGCCTCCGAGGCCCATGGGCCCGATTCCGAGGGAATTTGCCTCGGCGAGTATTTGTGCCTCCAGGTCTGCTATGCGCGGATCGGGCGACTTGTCGTCCAGGCGGCGCAGCAGCTGCTCCTTTGCGACTTCGTATCCCGTGGCGCGGTCGCCGCCTATGCACACGCCAAGGATGCCTGGCGCGCATCCGTAGCCCTGCGTCTTCACGACTGCGTCGAGGAGGCACTTCCTGACGCCTGCGATGTCGCGTCCCGCTCCGAGGGCGGAATCGGGAAGGGAGTACTGGCGGGACATGTTTTCGCTGCCGCCGCCTTTCATGACGAGCGTGACTCCGCTGGCGGAATTGGAGTAGTGTATGACGGGCGCGCCTTCGGCGCAGTTGTCGTCGTAGCTCCTGCCGTCGATTGAGTCGATGCAGTTCTTGCGCAGCCAGCCGCGCTCAGTGGCGCGTGCGACGGCGGACTTGATGCTGGCTGGCGTCACGGTGCCGCGCAGCGAGGCGTCGACGTAGAATGCGAGCGTTCCCGTGTCCTGGCAGAGCGGCGTAGCGTTGGCGCGCGCGAGGGCGACGTTGTCTAGGATCGTGTTCAGCACGACTTGCGCCGAGGAGCCGTCGGCTTCCTTCTCCGCAGCCGACCTGATTGCCGCCTCGACGTCGTCGGGGAGCGATGAGCTGGTGTCTCGTACGAGCAGGGCGATGCGCTCGGAGTTCTTTTCTTCCATCGGGTTCATTTCACTTTGCTTCCAGCGGAAGCTTTATCTTTGTCCATGCGTTGTTGTAGAGGTCAAACGTCTTTGGGTCGTCTTCGAAGCTTCCGAGGACCTCTCCGCGTTTGACGGTCTCCGCGTCGAGCATTATCATGTCGCTGAGCTCCTTCCCAAGCGAGTCAATGCCCGGCTTTACGGGCATAAGGCCTATGATGAATTCCATGTTGGCCTTTGCGACGTCGCCGCGGTAAAGGTAGTCTATGAATGCATGCGCGAGGTCTGGGTTTTGCGAGTGGGCGGAGATGACCATTTCGTCGAATGCGATGACGAAGCCCTCCTTCGGGAGGACGAAAGCCAGGTCTGGGCGCGGGGCGACGCCTTGTCGCCTGTTGCCGTGGATGACCTGCATGGCGTCCGTCGAATAGGCGTGCGCGATCCACGTCTCGCCGGACGCTATGGACGCCTTGTATCCCTCCACGTCGAACTTGAGGATGTTTCGCCTCCAGCGGCGCGCACATTCCGCCGCAGCCGAGATTTCCTCGGGTTTCTTCGTGTTGATGGAGTAGCCGAGCGCGATGAGCGCTGCGCCTATGACCTCGCGCTGGTCGTCGAGGAGCGTGATCCTGTCCTTAAAGGCGGGGTTGTCGAGGATGGACCAGCTCGTGACGTCCGTTCCAGTCGGAACCTTGCCCTTGTCGTACATGAGTCCCGTGTAGGTTACCGCGTATGGCGCGTTGTAGCGGAAGGAGGGGTCCAGGATAAGCTTTGCGAAGCGCTTGTCGAAGTTTTTGCGGACGTTTGGAATCTTCGAATGGTCCAGTTCAACGACAAGTCCCTCCTCGGCCATGAGTTCGACGAGGTAGGAGCTGGGCATGATGATGTCGCAGTCCTTCTTCCCCGCCTTGATCTGCTCGAACATCGTCTCGTTAGAGTCGAATGTGTCGATCTCGACGCGGCAGTTCGCGGACTTTTCGAACCCCTCGACCACTTCCGGCGACACGTAGTCGGCCCACGTGTAGATTCGGAGGACTGGCGTCTCCGTCTCTTTTGCGGTGGCTGCGAGCGCGACTATCGCGCAGGCGGCTGCGGAAATCAGACTCGTCATTTTCATTTTCATGTTCTAGACTCCTCGCTGTCTATTATACCACAAAAAGCTACGACAGGCCTGGGTGCTCACAGACATTGACGCGAGCGCATGAGATATGCTATAATGTTTCCGTGAATTAAGGAAAGAATGTCGTAGATCTTCCTTGAACGGGAGAAATGTTGTGACTAAAGATGAGATAAAGGCCTGTGTTCTGCTTAAACAGCGAGAAATGCCGTTTGACGTTAAGGAACGTGAGGAGCGTCTGCCGCTTGATGGCCGGGACATCATCACGATTCCTGGCGTTCGTCGGTGTGGGAAGTCGACGCGGATGGAGTTGGCAATCAATGGTCTTATCGCACGGGGTGTTCCCAAGGAGAACATTCTATGGGTTGGATTTGATGACGAACGGTTTGCGTCGATGACTGTCCTAGAGCTTGACCTTATTCTTGACGCCTATCGGGAACTGTACCCCGATACGTCGCTGAAGGACGTCTGGATGTTCTTTGATGAACTGCCGTTGGTTGAGAATTGGGAGCTGTTCGTCCTTAGGGTGTACAAGAGCTATTGCCGGCATATTTTTATTTGTGGCTCAAATGCACATACCTTGTCCAAGGAGATGAAGAGCGAACTGAGGGGATGGCCGCTTGAGTTTGAGACATGGCCGTTATCGTTTCGCGAATTCTGCGACTTCAAGGTGTTTGACAGATGTAGTGCGCTTGAAAGCGAACGGGCGAAACTACGTATCGGACTTGACGAGTTCAATCGTCTAGGGGGGATGCCGGACGTGGTGCTGACAGATAGCGTCTCGCTTAAATACAAGCGGCTTCAGGGATATTTCGACACGATGATCCTGAAGGATTTCATCGAGCATTTCAACGTGAAGAATCCTTTGGTTCTGCGTTTCTTCCTGAAGCGGGTGATGGCGGGAATCTCGAATCCGATTTCGGTGAACGCCATCTACGGGGACGTCCATGCGCAGGGCCTCAAGATCGCCAAGGACGAACTGTATGGCTGGCTTGAAGACGCATGCGACATCTATTTGCTCCTGAAGGTGCCGAAGTATTCGCGCTCGATTGCCAAGCAGGCGGCGGCTCAGGCCAAGTACTATGTCGTCGATAACGGACTGCGTAACGCGATCATACCCTTGCAATCAGACGATCAGGGCAAACAGCTTGAAAACACGGTGTTTCTGGAACTTCGTCGACGCCTGTCAGGAACTGCAACCATATCCTATTACCAGGACAGAGGCGAATGCGACTTTGTCATCGGTGACGGTGAGAACGTCTCTCGCCTCGTGCAGGTGACGTGGGATATGTCCGGTCAGGATGAAGCCGGGCGAACGACGCGCAAACGCGAATTGAACGGAATCCTTGACGCTTCTGAGGCGCTCGGTTGCTCTGACCTGACGATTATCACACATGACGAGGAGGCTGTGCTTGTCGAACGTGGCAGGACGGTCAAGGTAATTCCAGCGTGGAAATGGTTGCTGAACCGGAGTGAGGGTTAATAAGTTTCGGCATGACTTGATCAACATGACTTCTTCTCCTTCAGGTGCAGTGGAGATGGAACGGAAAGGCATACTAGATAAATGCGGAAAAGTGCATCGTCGGATGCTGATTCTCCTGCCAGACGGCAGGATACATCGGCTTACGTTGCCATTCCTTCGCATATCCTTCCGCGAGGCGCCGCTCACCGCCACGCTCCTTGCCGCGTTGACGCCGCCGGAACTCGGCTTCGACATCCGCATCTGCGACGCGAGCGTCTCCGATGTGCCGATGGACGGAACCTTTGACCTCGTGGCCATCAGCATCATCACGGGAACGGCCATCGAAGGCTACAGGCTTGCCGACCATTTCCGCGCGAAGGGCGCGACCGTCGTCATTGGCGGTGTCCACGCCACCTTGCTGCCAGAGGAGGCCGCCGCCCATGCCGATTCCCTGATGACGGGATTCGCCGAGGGAACTTGGCCCGAGATGTGCCGCGACTTCTGCAACGGCGCGTTGAAGCCGCGCTACGACGGCGGTTCGCCCGACCTTGTCGGGATTCCCTGGCCGCGCCGCGATCTCCAGAAACGTTTCGGCTACATGATGCCGCAGACCGTCTTCGCCACGCGGGGCTGCCGCAACACGTGCGATTTCTGCGCCGTCGTGGGCGCGAAGTTCGGCTGGCATACGCGGCCCGTGGAAGAGGTGGCCGCTGAAATAGCGTCCCTCCCCGGAAAGCGCTTTGCGTTCAACGACGTGAGCCTCTGCGAAGACCGTGAATACGCCCTTGCCCTGTGTCGGGCGATCAAGCCGTTGCGCAAGAAGTGGGGCGGACTCATGACGCTCAAGGCCGCGTCGGACGAGTCGATACTCGACGCGCTCGCCGATGCCGGTTGCTGTTACATGCTACTTGGATTCGAGTCCGCCTCCGGCCGCTCGCTGACGGGAATCCGCAAGGCGTTCAACGCGCCGGAGGAATACAAGCGGATCATCTCGAACATGCACACGCGCGGGATGATGATCCAGGGCTGCTTCATCTTCGGGCTCGACGACGATACGGCGGACGTGTTCGACGCGACGGCGGACATGATTGACGAGCTTGAGATCGACATCCCGCGCTATGCGGTCTACACGCCATTCCCCGGCACGGACTGCTACCGTCGCATGGCTGCGGAGAACCGACTCCTTCCGGGCGTGAACTGGTCCTGGTACGACACGCAGCACGTCGTCATCCGTCCGAAACAAATGACGCCCGAGGAACTGGATGCGGGATTCATCCGCGCCTGGCAGCGCACGTTCTCGATGAAGTCCATCCTGCGCCGCCTCTCGCTGCGGCGCAGCCAGTTCCCCGTTGCGTTTATCGGCAATCTCGCCTACCGTCTCTACCGCCGTAGGCTCGCCCGCGACAACCACCGCTTCGCGCTTTCTCCGGAGGACGTGGTATGATGCGTCTGCCCTGGTATGGAAAGACCGTGCCTCACGCGGTGCTGGACATCCTGCGCGGATGCAATTGCCGCTGTGCAAACTGCTACAACTCTGCGCAGCCGTGCGCGAAGTCGCTTGATACGCTGAAATCGGAACTGGCCGTCATCCGCGCCGCGCGCAATGTCACGACCATCTCGCTCAGCGGCGGCGAGCCGCTGATGCATCCGCAGATTCTCGACATCATAGCGTGGCTCCGCTCTGAAGGGTTGAAGGCGAGCATGTTGACGAACGGGATTCTTTTCAACGAGGCGATGGCTGGGAAGCTGCGTGCCGCCGGACTAGATTTCGTCACCTTTCACATACAGAAGGGGCAGGTTCGCCCCGACTGTGATGATGAAAGCGTGGATGCGGTACGCTGCGAGAAAGGGCGCATCGCCCGTGCACACGGAATCTATCCGGCCATCGTGGAGACGATCCGCGCGGATGACGCTGAAGGCTTCGCCGCGCTGGGGCGTTTCCTCCGTGTTGCGCCGGAGTTCGAGTATGCGCTCGTCACGGTCGCGCGCGATTTCGCGGCAATCGACAAGGACGTCGCCGAACCCGAACTGGATCGCGCCCCCATGCTTGCGGCGCTGGCGCGCGAGGGATATCGTCCGGCGGTCTTTGTCGGCGGAAGCGTCCGCCGCGACCTTCCCCGCTGGTATGTCCTGCAAAGCGCGCAGGCCGTCGGTGCGGACGGACGCGAACGCGCATGGAACATGGTGCGTCCGGGACTCGTCGAGCGACTGTTTCTCTGGGGGTATGCGATTCTTTGCCGCCGCTCGGTCCATTGGGTGCGCTCGACGTCTGCCAAGGCAAAGGTGCGCCTGCTGCTGAACGGATTGTTCGGCGGACGCTTCTCGACGCTTGCATTCGCCTTGCGCGCGATTGTCGCGGGCTGGACGGTGCGCGAGAAGCATATCGTGGTGCAGTATCCCCCGCGTTCGCTTGGCGGCGGACGCATCGAGGTCTGCGACAACTGTCCGGACGCGACGGTTAGGGACGGAAGACTGCGGCCGCTGTGCATGTCGGACCATGATGTGGAGGTTTGCCCGTGACGAATCAAGACAGCAACAAAACACGGATATACTGTCCCAAGTGTCGCGTTTTTCATCCTGCAAGGCTGGAGGAGTCAGACGGACAGGTTTTCTGGGTGGTGGAGTGTCCTGTGGAGACGCGACGTGTGAGAATCAGCACGGACGCCAGGCTGTTCCGCAAGTTCAGAGCCCAGGAACGCGATGTGCCAGTCTGGTTTCGTCGGTGTCTGTCCAACTGCATCGTGCACATCAATGACGACTGTTCCCTGCAGTGCCCAATCTGCTTCGAAGACGCTATGCGCAAAGGCTGGCGCATGAGTCTGCCAGAAATCCGCGTAGCGGCGGAGAGGATTCGCGCGGCAGGTGCTGTCAATGTCATGTTGATGGGTGGTGAGCCGATGGAGCATCCGCAGGTTCTTGAGATACTACAGATTCTGTCGCGCGAGTTCGGCTTTCGCTGTTCTGCCTTGACAAATGGAGTGCGGATAGGAACCGAAGAGGGGTTTGCGGCGAAGCTCAAATCCTCCGGCTTGACCAAGGCGAGCATCTCGTTTGACGCATTCAACCCCGAGACGACGCGTGTGATGCGCGGTGACGGATCGCTGGTGGACGTTAAGTTGAAGGCGGTGGCGAACGGATTCGCTGCTGGATTGAGCGTCGGGTTTGTCACTACGGCGACAAGCCTCAACCTTTCTGAGATACCGTCGATCATACGATATTGCGTCGATCATGTCGGGTTCATGCCGATGCTCGAAATTCAGTGCTACCAGGATGCCGGCCGCGTTGTGGAAGGCCTGGAAAGCGTGGATCGGGAAACGATTGTCAAGGAGATAGTTGCGTCTGGGGTTATTCCCGGCTTGGCGGAAGATGAGTTCAGGGTGACGCCATTCGTGCCGGCTGCCGGATTCTGCATCAGCCCAGACTGCGGATCAGGCGTGTTGTGCAGGGTGCAGGGTGGTGTGCCGGTTCCTCTGACACGGAAATGGGGGTTTGATGCGCTTCTTGATGATTTGGCGTGCATGCCGCGCGGCACTCGCCTCGCAAAGTGGCTTCGTTTCGCCTTCTATGCGGCAAGACGTGTTGGCTTTTGGTTCCTGCCGGCGCTGGCGAGATGGGCGGGGCGTGGAAACCCGGGCCGGAACGAGCTTCTGCTTATATCTATCTCAACGCTTATGACTCCGGAGAGGCTTGACAGCAGGCGTTTTGGTAGGTGTACCAACGGCGTACTGACGGCGTCCGGATCGTTCTGTTCGCCATGCTACTACTATTGCATGCGGTACGACGAAGACAAAAGGGGACGGCAATGATTATAGACCTGCCGTGGAAAGGGCGCGAAGTCCCATGCGCAATCCTCGACATTTTGAGGGGATGCAATGCGAGATGTGCATTCTGCTACAACCAGGACCGCCCTAGATTCAAGCCCTTTGACGAGATACGCAGGGAACTGGACGAACTATGCCGCCTTCGCAGGCTTCAGGCCGTAATGATATCCGGCGGGGAGCCGATGCTTCATCCCGAGCTTTTGGAGGTCGTGAGCATGGTGAAGCGAAAGGGACTTGTCTCCATTCTCCTGACGAACGGCATATTGCTGGACTCGGCTTCTGCGCGGGAACTAAGAAGCGCAGGATGCGATTTATGCTATCTGCACATCCAGGCGGGGCAGATCCGCGACGACATGAAGGACGGCAACGGATGGAAAGAGGCGCATGCGCTGATGCGAAGGAAAAGCGAACTGCTCGTGTTGTCGAAGATAAGGGCAGGATGCTGCATAACACTTGAGGCAGATGACTCGGAGGGCATAGCGCGCGAATGCCGCGCTTTTTTCGAAAACGCTAATCTGTCGAACATGCTGATAACCACGGCCCGCGCGGCTGCGGACTTCGACAGGCCTTCATGCCCAGACGTACCAGTTGCAGAGCTTGTCTCAAGATTCGAGTCGGTAGGGCTAGTTCCGTTTGCATCGCTTTCCGGGAAGATCGACAAACGCAAGCGGCGTTGGTTTTCGTTCCAGGTGGTGGAAGCGCGTTCTCCAGAAGGTGCGCTGAAGCGGAGAATATGCCTAAGGGCTTCGTACGGTGAATTGCTTGCGATGAAGTTTCTGCGTGTTTTGCGCGGGCGCCACGATTTCACGCTTCCGCCGGCATCAAGCGCGTTTCTCCGTGCGAGGCTTCTGCTCAACGGCCT
Source organism: Lentisphaerota bacterium (assembly GCA_015061665.1). Lineage (GTDB taxonomy): Bacteria > Verrucomicrobiota > Kiritimatiellia > RFP12 > UBA1067 > UBA1067. The sequence goes on along the minus strand of SUWC01000008.1, from coordinate 327 downwards.
TACTGGTGGGAATTTCGCCAGTTCGCTCGCCCTTGCCTTTGCGCCGATGGTGAGGCTTTCGTTCCGAAACATCGCACTAGACGTTCCTCCGTATCGCAGGCCGGACGGTCGGATTGAATTCTGCGAGGATTGTCCGGGTGCGATATTGAAAGGCGGCAAGCTTCGTCCGCTATGCCTTTCGGACATCGAGCTACCAGAAGGTTTTGAGGCATGAGGATTCTTTTCATACAGCCGGCGGTGGGGCACAAGGGCGGAGGCACCACGTATCCGAAGACGTGGATCATGGAGCCGCTGTCGCTCGCGGTGATGTCGGCGCTGACGCCGAAG
>SUWC01000100.1 GCA_015061665.1 Lentisphaerota bacterium | reverse complement strand
GATGCGCGAAGCCCCGGGCGCAGCGTTAGCGAAGCCTTTTTTCAAGCCGTCGGAGTTCATAATCCGCACGACAGGCCTGCTCGTCAGCACCTAGATATGGACCTCGTTAAAAATCGGGGTAAGCGAGCATTTCCCCTTTATTTGCCCCTGATTTTATGATACACTAGTGCATATACTAAAAATAGGAGAAAAAAGATGAGCATTTTCAAGGCTTACGACATCCGCGGCGTCTACGGCAAAGAGCTTTTCGACGCTGATTTCTACAAGATCGCGCGCGCCTACGTCCAGTTTGCGAAGCTTCAGGGCTGCAAGGTAGTCGTCGCTCGCGACTGCCGCAAGTCGTCCGAGGCGCTGTTCCAGTCGTTCGCCAAGGGCCTTGTCGACGAGGGAGTGGAAGTCCTCGACATCGGCCTCGCCTCGACCCCTATGAGCTATTTCGCCAACGGAACCCTCAAGGCCGACGGCTCGGTCATGATCACCGCCTCCCACAACACGAAGGAGTGGAACGGCTGCAAGCTCTGCAAGGCCAACGCGGTGCCGATCTCCGGCGCGACTGGCATAAAGGACATCGAGAAGCTCGTCGCCGGCATGACTGGCAACGAGGCCCCGAACGGGCAGGGCAAGGTCACGAAGGTCGACGTCTCCAAGGAGTACGGCGCGCACGTTCGCGAGTTCGCCCACCTTGCGGGCCCAGTCCACGTTGCGATGGACTTCGGCAACGGCATGGGCATAGCCGAGGCCGTCGCCTTCACGGAGCAGTCCCTCCTCACGCACGACGACCTCTTCGGGACCTTCGACGGCGACTTCCCGAACCACGCGGCGAACCCGCTTGAGCGCGAGACGCTCGCCGACCTGCAGAAGCTGATCAAGGAGAACCCCGGAAAGTACGCCTTCGGCGTTGCTTACGACGGAGACGCGGACCGCGCGGGATTCGTCGACGAGAAGGGCGAGATCATCCCGATGGACTTCATCACCGCCCTCGTGGCGCAGGATCTCCTCAAGAGCGCCCCCGGCTCCGTCTGCTTCTACGACCTCAGGTCAACGAAGATGGCCGAGGAGACGATCGCGGCCGCGGGCGGAAAGCCCATGATGTCGCGCGTCGGCCACAGCTTCATCAAGGAGCAGATGCGCCAGAACGACGCCATCTTCGCAGGCGAGCTCTCGGGGCACTACTACTTCAAGGCGAACTTCACGGCCGAGTCGTCCTCGATGGCGACGTACGCGCTCGCAAACATCGTCTCGGCGGCAGGCAAGCCACTTTCCGAGCTCATCGCGCCGCTCAAGAAGTATTCGCAGTCCGGCGAGATCAACACGCGCACGGCAACGCCTCCTGCCGAGATCCTCGCTAAGATCAAGTCCGACTATTCCGCGAAGCCCGGCATGAAGGTGTTCGAGCTCGACGGCGTTTCGGTCGATGCCTGGGAGACCGAGGGCTGGTGGGCGAACGTCCGCATGTCCAACACCGAGCCTCTCGTTCGTCTCAACCTTGAGGGCAGGACGCCCGCGATCATGGAGGCCAAGCGTGACGAGTTCCTCGCCATCATCCGCGCCTAGCAGAACGCTCTTCGCCGGACTCGCCCTTGCGGCGCTTTTCGCGGTCTCGGGCTGCGGGAAGTCCGACGGCTCCGGCGAATACGCCGACGCCATGAAGGCGTACGGTTCGCGCGACCTCGCGAAGGCCGAAAGGCTCTTTGCGAAGTCGTCTACGCTTTCGCAGACGAACGTCGACGCGCTCGTGATGCTCGCGGCGGTCCGCCTCCAGCTCGGCGAGATGGAGGCGGCTAAGGACGCCGTGGCCTCGGCTGTGGCGCTCGCGCCGAACGACGTCGACGTCATCGAGCTCCAGGCGCAGGTCGCCTGGCACGTCGAGGACTATCCGCGCGCCCGATCCCTGTACCTCCGCCTTGCCGCCGACCGCCGAGCCGACGTGGCTCTGCGCTCGCGCGCGCTTGCGGGGCTTGGTGTCGTCGACATGGCCCTTGCGGACCGCGACAAGACTGCGGAGTGGCTGCGCGACCGGGCCCGCACCGAGTTCATGCAGGCTCTTGCACTCGACTACCGCAACGCATCGGCGCTCTACCACCTCGCGTATCTCTACCGCTATTCATACGAGGCGTACAACGAGGGCGCGCTGAGCCTCTACAAGCGGTTTTCAAGCTTCACGCCGGTCGTTGACGAACGCGTCAAGAAGGTGCGGAAGACGTTCATCCCCGAGCTGACCGCCGCCATAGACGCCTCGATCGCGTCCATACCCGGCGCATCGACGCGGAACGCGACAGCCGCCGCGTCGGCGATAAAGCGCGCCGAGGAGGCCTGGAAGGCCGGCAAGTACAAGACGGCGAAGCTTCGCTACGACGAGGCGCTCAAGGCCGATCCGCTTTCGTACGAGGCCGCGTGCGGACTCGCCGCGGCATGGCTCAAGACGGATACCACGGCCGCGGGGCAGCGCAAGGCGTACGAGTGCTACAGGCGCGCGTGCAGGCTCAAGCCGGTTGCGACCGACACGCACATCGCCGCCGCCAAGCTGGCGTCTGCCCTCTCGCGCCATGCAAGCGCGGCGGACCTCTATTCGCGCGCCATCACCTCGCGTCCGCGCGACCTGACGGCGATCGACGGTCTCATCCTCTCGCTTAGGAAGAGCGGAAACGGGAAGAGCGCAGATGTCTACCAGAAATACAGGGACGCCGTCGCCCGCAAGTGAGGCGTCCCCGCCTAACCAAGACGTCTCCGGAGAGGCGCTCGTGCGCGAGGCGACGACCCTTGAAAAGAAACTTCTGAACTTTTTCCTCCGCCAGGGCGTTTCATTTAGCGAGGGACAGGATTTGCTTCAGGAGACGTACCTGCGTCTGTGGAAGTACCGTGCCGACTACAGGCCGACGGCGAAGCTTTCGACGTTCGTGTTCATGATAGCCAGGCAGGTCCGCATAGACGCGCTCCGCCGACAGAAGCGGCGTGAAAGCCGCGAGGAGCGGTGGGGCAAGGAGCGTCCGGATGTCGCGATGCCGCCGGACAACGACGCGCACGAAGTTGTGCGCATGGCGGTGGCGCGGCTCTCGGAGCCCCTGAGGGACGTCGTGGAGCTGGGTGTCTTCCAGGATTTGCCCTATCTGGAGGTCTCCGAGATTCTTGGAATCCCCGTTGGGACGGTAAAGTCGCGCATGTCTAACGCGATCAAGAAGCTTAAGGAGATTTTGGATGAGCAAGGATCTTGAGGAAACGCTTGCGGAGCTTGGTCCGGAGTACAGGACGGTCGTCGACCGCCTTCGCGCCGCGTATCCCGAAGTCGAACCCGCCGCGCTTCGCAGGCGCCGCGCAGTCCGCAGGCCGTTTTTCGCAGCGGTGGCTTCCTCTGCGGGACTTCTCGCGGCGGCATCCGTCGCGCTGGCGCTGTATTTTTCCGCTCCGCGCTCGCACGCGGCCGCGGAAGGCGCGTTCGCAGGTGATTATTTCCTTGCGTATTCGGGGGACGTCGAGTCGCTTCTTCGCACGCAGCGCGCGGACGGCAGCTGGGCCAACGACTTCCTGACGAGGCAGAACGCGGCGGCTCTGCGGTCCGCCAAGGGCCTCGCCGGCGCCGAGGTCGCGTACCGCCGCGCCGTAAGATATCTTAGGGCCAAGGGATTGTCCCCGCTTTCCGACGTGGAGCTACAGGACCGCGGCGCTTTTGCCGCGCAGTGCGCCGCGCGCAGCTGAAGATGCCCGCATTGCCGAAGCTAGCCGTAGTCGCGGACGCAATTTGGCCGCGTTCATGCGAGATATGCTCGCGTCAGGTAGACCGTCACGGACGCCACATCTGCGGCGAATGCCTTATGCGCATCCCGTTTGTGAAGCCCGACGGCTGCTGCAGGGTGTGCGGACGCGAGGTCGAGGGCCAGCCGCACGAGTTCCTGTGCAGCGAGTGCTCCGGATCCGGCGCGCCGCTTTTCGACCGCGCGGCAAGCGCGGTCCGCTTCGAGGATGTCGTCCGAACGATGGTGCTGGACTACAAGTTCAACGGGCACATCTGGCTGAAGGACGACTTCACCGACTGGATCGAGGCGGCGCTTCGCGGACGGTTCGACGCCAATGCCGTCGACATCGTCGTGTCGATGCCGCTTTCCGTTGCGCACCGCATCGACAGGGGATACAACCAGTGCGCCTATCTCGCTGAGGGACTTGCGCGGCGGATTGGACGAGACTGCGTTTCGGGCGTCCTTGCAAGCAAAGGCGGACGGCTGAGGCAGTCTGGCCTTGGCGAGGATGCGCGAAGGGAGAACGCCAGGGACAAGTTCTATGTCCGCGATTCGTCCCTTGTGTCGGGGCGGACGGTTCTTGTCGTAGACGACATAATGACGACGGGCGCCACGCTTTCCGACTGCGCCAGGGCGCTGAAGGCGGCGGGCGCATGGCGCGTCTGGTGCGTCACGCTGGCAAAGAGCGTCCGCGTCTGAACAGCCGCGGCATACCCCCTTGCGGGGGTGGCAGAGCGACTGGGTTGTTTGGTATAATCTAGTTGTTCGGATGAAATCGAATTTTTCCAATCGAAAGGGATCAACGATGAAAACAATGCGGAATCTCTGCGGCGCGGCAGTACTCTTCGCCGCTTTTGCGGCCTGTGCGGCCGCGACCTACAAGAACCCGGTCCTGGTGATGGACTTCAGCGATCCAGACGTCTGCGTCGGAGATGACGGGAAGTTCTACATGACGGCGTCGAGCTTCGGCGGGCTGCCGGGTTTGCCGATTCTTGTCTCGGACGACCTTGTGAACTGGCAGTACGCCGCCTACGCGCTGAAGGAGCATCCGTTCCAGACGCGCTCGCCCGAGCATGGCAACGCCGTTTGGGCGCCCTCGATTCGCTGCCGCGAAATAGTGTACACCGGGAGGACTGAAGATGGCGGATGCTGGTCCAGATCGGAACAGGAGTATGTCATCTACTGGGGTGATCCCGACCGGGGAATCTACCGTGTTTCGGCGAAGGATCCAAAGGGGCCGTGGGGTGAACCGCGTCTCGTCGTTCCCGGCAAGGGGCTTATCGATGCATGTCCGCTCTACGACGACGACGGACGCATCTATCTCGTGAACGGTTGGGCGCAGAGCCGCGCCGGGATGAACTCTGTCTTGACGGTGCGCGAACTCGACAAGGACGAGACGCACGCGATCTCGGAGCCGGTGATGGTCTACGACGGCGTGCCGGACGGAAACTTCACGGCGGAGGGTCCGAAGTTCTACAAGCGCAACGGAGAATACTGGCTCTTCTTCCCGGCAGGCGGAGTAGGCGGCGGATGGCAGGTCGCGGCGCGCGCGAAGACGCCGTTCGGTCCGTTCGAGGCGAAGACGGTGATGGCGCAGGGGAAGACGAAGATCAACGGTCCCCATCAGGGCGGATGGGTAGCAACTCCGTCTGGCGAGGACTGGTTCGTCCACTTCTCCGACCGCGACGCCTACGGGCGCATCGTCTACCTTGAGCCCATGAAGTGGCTTGAGAACGGGTGGCCGGTGATCGGCGTGGACGAAGACGGCGATGGATGCGGCGACCCCGTCGAGGAGTACGAGATGCCGAAGGGAGGAAAGCTCGGCGCGCAGACGCTCTATCCGCAGGTTTCGGACGAGTTCAACGACGGCAAGATCGGCCTCCAGTGGCAGTGGCTCGGCAAGAGCGCGGACTTCGCCGGCTGGGCGACGCCGTATGGCTTCTACCGTCAGTATACGACTAGTTACGGACGCATCGTACCGTCTAGCTACGGACGCATCGTACCGTCGGGCAGTCTTAGCGGATTGACAAGGGAATTTAAGGGCAGCCTCTGGGATGCGCCCAACCTGATGGTGCAGAAGTTCCCCGCGTTTGCGTTCACCGCGACGATGAAGGCGCAGGTCGGTGCGAAGGAGGCGACGGAGGAGTCGGGCCTCATCATCCAGGGGCGCAGCTATGCGCGCATCGGGCTTAGGTACACGGGGAAGCAGGAGTTCGAGGTCGTGTACGTCGAGTGCCGCGACGCGGACAAGGTGAAGGACGAGGACAAGGCGGTTGTGCTCGCGACGGTTCCGGCGACGGTGATCGGCGCGGGGCTGCGCACGGCCAACGTGAAGGACGTCTGGCTCAAGGTCGACGTCACGCCCGGCGAGATTCCGGAGAAGGGGCTGGGGCCGAAGGCGACGTGCGCGTTCTCGTGGTCGCTGGACGGCGAGAAGTGGACGAAGTGCGAGAAGACGTTCCAGGCGCGCGAGGGCAAGTGGATCGGCGCGACCGTCGGCATCTACGCCGTGTCGAGCCAGGGCTGCCGCGACCGCGGGTGGATCGACGTAGACTGGTTTCGTGTTGACCGCAGGTAGTTGAGCGGCGGCAGCCGTCCAGTAGCCGAAATTAGGAGATTGAGAAAATGAAGCTTGCAACCTTCCTGTTTTGCCTTTCATCGATGGCCTGCGCCGCGACGGCGCATGGCTCGCTTCAGGAGACGATCAATGCGGCGAAGCCAGGCGATACCGTAAACGTCCCGTCGGGGGTGTATCGCGAAAAGGTCCTCGTTCCCAAAGACAAGAAGGGACTTCGGATCGTGCACGAAGGCGAAGGCGAGGCCGTTGTCACATGGGACGACTATGCCGGTCGGAAGGGCGCGGACGGCACGGATCTCGGCACGTTCCGAAGCTACACGTTCAAAGTTGAGGCGGATGACGTGGAACTTGTCGGGCTCACGATAGTCAACACCGCTTCTGACGAGAATGTCGCGTCGGGAGGACGCGGCGTCGGGCAGGCCGTCGCGCTTCATGTCGACGGAGATCGGATTGCGGTGCGGAAATGCGTGATCAGGAGCTATCAGGACACGCTCTACACGACCCAGAGCGTGACGAAGTGGGACGCGAACCCAACTTATGCGCGCAGTTGCCGCCAGTACTTCGAAGACTGCCGCATAGAAGGCAGCGTCGACTTCATATTCGGACAGTCGACGGCTCTCTTCAACAGGTGCGAACTCGTCCATCGCATAGCGGGCGTCACTACGGCCGCCGCCACGCCGGAGGGGCAGAAGTTCGGCTATGTGTTCTACAAGTGCCGCCTTACCGCGCCGAACGACCAGAAAAGCATCCTGGGGCGCCCGTGGCGCGAGTTTGCGCAGACTGTCTTTGTCGAATGCGAGATATCCGACTGCATAAAGCCCGTCGGCTGGACGACATGGCGCCCTGGCGACGGACGCGATAGGACTGCCTACTACGGCGAGTTCGGCTGCACGGGTTCAGGCGCAGACGTCTCGAATCGTCCGGCATGGACGCATAACACCGCCTCCGACCGCGATGCATACTTCGCCGACCGCGGCTGCGTCGACATTCTTCGCGACGTCCTGAGGGGCTCCGACGGCTGGACGCACTGAGCCCGCAGCGCCCGTTTCCCAGGCCTTTTGCCGTGTTCAAGCAGGTTTTGTCCAAAAATGATATAATATCCTTTCTACATTTGTTGCAACAACAGAGAGCAAGTAATGGACAAGAACTACGACGCAAAGGCCGCTGAGGCCAAATGGTACCCGATCTGGGAGAATAACGGCTACTTTCACCAGGAGCCCGACGGGCGCGTTCCGTACTCCGTAGTCATCCCGCCGCCGAACGTGACGGGCATACTCCACATGGGCCACGCCCTCAACCAGACGATTCAGGACATCCTCGTGCGCTGGCGTCGCATGCAGGGGCGCAACACGCTTTGGCTGCCAGGCACTGACCACGCGGGCATTGCGACGCAGAACGTCGTCGAGAAGGCTCTCAAGAAGGAGGGCAAGCGCCGCCAGGATCTCGGGCGCGAGAAGTTCCTGGAGCGCGTGTGGGAGTGGAAGAAGCAGTACGGCGGCACGATCGTCCACCAGCAGCGCATGCTCGGCAACTCGACCGACTGGCGTCGCGAGCGCTTCACGTTCGACGAGGGCTGCTCGCGCGCCGTCGCGAAGGTGTTCACCCAGCTCTACAACGAAGGTCTCGTCTACAAGGGCAACTACATCGTCAACTGGTGCCCGAGGTGCGGCACGGCGCTTGCCAACGACGAAGTCGAGCACGAGCCGAACCACGGGCACTTCTGGTACATCCGCTATCCCGTCGTCGGCAGCGTGAAGGGCGCGGCAGGCGAGCCGTACAAGGACTACGTCATGGTCGCGACGACGCGTCCGGAGACTCTCCCGGGCGATACCGCCGTGGCGGTGAACCCCAAGGACGACCGCTACGCTCACCTCGTCGGCAAGACCGTCATCCTCCCGCTCACCGGGCGCGAGATCCCCGTCATAAGCGACGACTACGTCGACCGCGAGTTCGGCACGGGCATCGTGAAGATCACGCCAGCGCACGACCCGAACGACTTCCTCGTCGGCAAGCGCCACGGCCTCGCCGAGATCAACATCATGACCGACGATGCGCACATGAACGAGCTCGCCGGCGAGAAGTACTGCGGCATGGACCGCTGGGAGTGCCGCAAGGCGATCGTCGATGATCTCGAGGCGGGCGGATACCTCGACCACATCGAGGACATCGACAACCAGGTCGGACACTGCTACCGCTGCCACGAGACGGTGGAGTCGCGCCTCTCGAAGCAGTGGTTCGTGAAGATGAAGCCGCTCGCCGAGCCCGCTATCGCCGCGGTAAAGTCCGGCGAGGTCAAGTTCGTCCCGGAGCGCTGGAGCAAGATATACTTTAACTGGATGGAGAACATCCAGGACTGGTGCATCTCCCGCCAGCTCTGGTGGGGCCACAGGATTCCCGCGTACTACCTCGGCGACGACGTCTTCGTTGCGGAGACCGCCGAAGAGGCGCTCGCGCAGGCGAAGGCGAAGACAGGCAACTCCGCGCTTACGCTTGCCGACCTCGAGCAGGATCCCGACGTTCTCGACACTTGGTTCTCGTCGTGGCTCTGGCCGTTCTCGACGCTCGGCTGGCCCGAGAAGACGAAGGACCTCGAGTACTACTATCCGACGACCGACCTCGTGACGGCGCAGGACATCATCTTCTTCTGGGTCGCCCGCATGATGATGGCCGGCATCCACTTCATGAAGAAGCCGCCGTTCAGGAACATCGTCATCCATGGCATCGTCCGCGCTGCGGACGGCTCGAAGATGTCGAAGTCCAAGGGCAATTCGCTTGACCCGCTGGAGCTCATCAACCAGTACTCCGCTGACGCGCTGCGCTTCTCCATCGCGCTCATCACGTCGCTCGAGTGCGACACGAAGGTGAACAAGGAGAAGTTCGAGATCGGCCGCAACTTCACGACGAAGATCTGGAACGCGGCGAAGTTCCTGCAAATGCAGATGGAGGCCATTCCGCAGGAGGGGTTCGGGGACGCCGGAGTCCCCGTCCTTTCCAACCTCTCCGCCGACGACCGCCACATCCTCTACGCCGCCGACCTCGCCTGCCGCAAGGTCAACGAGATTCTCGAGGCGTACCGCATCCAGGACGGCGCGCTTGCGGTCTACGACTTCTTCTGGACGCAGATCTGCGACGGATACGTGGAGTACGTGAAGGACTCGCCGAACAAGGCCGTTTCGGTCGCGATTCTGCGCGACGTCTTCTGGAAGGCGCTGAGGCTCCTCCATCCGTACATGCCGTTCGTCACCGAAGAGGTCGCGCACCAGCTCGGGTTCCTCAAGGAAGACGAGACCATCATGCTCCAGAAGTTCCCCGAGGGCTACACGGACGCAGAGAAGGCGGCGTGGGGCGTCACCGAGGAGAACTACGAGTTCGTGAACGCGAAGCGCGAGGCGATAACCGCCATCCGCGCGCTTAGGGCGGAGTACAAGGTCCCGCCAGCGACGTTTGTGAAGGCGACGATAGCGACGGACGACCCCAAGGCCTCTGCCGAAGTCGAGTCGCTGAAGAAGGCGATGCGCGCCGAGTCGGTCGAGTTCGTGCCTGCGGGGAGCGATCTCGCGATGCCGTCGAAGATCACGAAGTTCGGCACTGTCTACCTTTCGCTCGAAGGT
>SUWC01000099.1 GCA_015061665.1 Lentisphaerota bacterium | reverse complement strand
ATGAGGCGGCCGGTGTTGATCGAGTTGGCGGAAGAAAGCGTCACCCCCGCCTTGGCGGCTTCTTCGTTGATCGCCTTGTCCGCGAAAATGCGCTTGACCGCCGCCTGCGCGTCGTCGAAGTTGCCGCGGATCGCGATCGCATGGACGTTCGAGTCTGCCGGCGTCGTCATCTGAAGGCGCTGGATGCGGGAAGTGCCGACGTTGGGGAAGAAGACGGCGACTTCAGTTCCGTCAACGCCCGCGAACCCCTGCATTGCGGCCGAACCCGTGTCGCCGCTGGTAGCGGTGAGGATAAGGACGCGCTTGCCGCCGGCGGCGTGCTTCATGAAGACGGGCAGCATCGAAAGAGCGACGTCCTTGAACGCGCCGGTGCGCCCGTGGAAAAGTTCGAGGATCTGCATTCCGTCCGCCTCGACGAGCGGTATGGGGTCCCCCTCCGGGAAGCGCGAGAGAAGACGGTCCACCGCGGCAGTGCGCACCTCGGCGGGCAGGTCGTCGAAAAGGCGCGCCATGACGGCCTCCTCGCAGTCGCGCATCGTCTTGAGCGAGGCGATGTCAACTTTCGCGACATCCTTCATGAGCGGCACGTAAAGCCCGCCGTCGGGCGCAAGACCCTGGAACACGCTCTCCGCGCTGGTCGCCTCGAAGCCCTTCCTTGTCGAAATGAATTTCATCTTTGCTGTCCTTTCTTCCCTCTCGTCACTTGCTGAACAGGAATTCGACGACATCGCCGTCCTGCATCTCGTATTCCTTGCCCTCGGGCCTGAGCGCACCTGCCGCGCGAGCGCCCGCCGTTCCGTTGTTCTTGACGTAGTCCTCGAACGCGACGACCTCGGCGCGGATGAAGCCCTTCTCGAAGTCGGTGTGGATCACGCCGGCGCACTTCGGCGCCTTCCATCCGCGGCGGAAGGTCCATGCGCGAGACTCCTTCGGCCCCGACGTAAAGTAGCTCGCAAGTCCGAGCGTGTGGTACGCAAGCGCGATCGTGCGGTCGAGCGAGGACTCCGCGAGCCCGTAGCTTTCAAGGAACTCCTTCGCCTCGTCGTCGCTCAGGCCCGCGAGGTCCGCCTCCATCTGCGCGCAGATGACGACAGTCTCAGCGCCCTGCTTGGCGGCGTATTCCCTGAGCGCAGCAACGTGCGCGTTGCCCTCGCCCGTCACTCCGTCGTCCGCTACGTTGGCGCAGAAGATGACCGGCTTGTCGGTGAGGAAATGCAGCTCCTTCAGCACGGGAAGGATCGCGTCGCCTTCCTTGCGGGGGAACGAACGGACGCTTCTGCCCTCCTCGAGGTGCTTTAGAAGCGCGGCGCACGCATCCGCCTCGGGACGAAGGACCGGCTTCGCCTGGGCCTCCTTCTTTATGCGGTCATAGCGGCGCTGAAGCTGCTCCATGTCGGCAAGCACAAGCTCGGTCTCAATGACTTCCGCGTCGCCGACGGGATCGATCGGGGCGGACTTGTTTCCGCCTTCCTGGACGTGTATGATGTCGTCGTTCTCGAAGCACCTGACGACATGCAGGATCGCGTCGCACTCTCGTATGTTCGCAAGGAACTTATTGCCGAGCCCCTCGCCCTTCGACGCGCCCTTGACGAGACCCGCGATGTCCGTGAACTCGACGGTCGCGCGGACGATGCGCTCAGGGTTGTCGATCTTGGCCAGCGCCTCCAGACGCTGGTCCTTCACCTCGACTATGGACGTGTTCGGCTCGATTGTGCAGAACGGATAGTTCTCCGCAGCCGCCTGCTGCTTCTTCGTCAATGCATTGAACAGCGTCGACTTGCCTACGTTCGGCAAGCCCACGATTCCGACCGACAGACTCATTCTTTTGCCTCTTGTTCTTCTTGTTGCGGAGCCTTGTACTCCCAGTCGGGGTACAGAGACTTCAGTGTTTTCCTGTAAAACTGCGCGTCCGTCACGCGGTCTTCCTTGAGCGCGGCGACGTAGAGCCGTTCCAGCGCCGCCGTGGCGTACTTCCTGTTGCGGGCGTAGTCCGCATCGCGGGACTCGGACGAAAGCCTCTGCGCCTTTGCAAGCGCACGCTCGCCCCTGGGAAGCGACATGTCGTTCTCAGGAAGGCGCGCAGCCGCCTCGTCGGCATTGTCGTCCGACGCCTCGGGCGCTATGTTGACAAGGTCCATGATCGTCTTCTCGGGCCGGAGGGACGCCTCGCGCTCGTCAAGCTCGCGCTTGAATTCCATCAGGTCGCGCTCGAGCGACGCGAGGTCGTTCTGCTTGAGCTCCCACAGCTTCGCCTCGGCGATGACCGCCTCGGAGCGCAGCTTCTCGCGCGCAAGCGCGTCAGCCGCCGCCTGGGCGTCAAGGGATGCCTTCTCGACTTCTTTCGCGGCCTTCTCGACCTCGGCCTTCGCTGCGTCGGCTTTCGCCCGCTCCGCCGCCTTTGCGTCGGAAGCCGCCTGCGCCTCGGCTTCGCGCGCCGCCCTGTTCGCGACCGCCGCCTCCTTCGCAAGCCTCGCCTTCTCGGCCTCCGCCTTCGCCGTCTCGCGCTCGGCTTCCTTCGCCTTGCGGTTCTCCTCCGCGGCCTTGGCGCTTTCCTTCGCGGCGCTTTCCTTCGCGCGCGCCGCCGCGTCGTCGCTCGCCGCCTTGCGGGCGGCCTCCTTGGCGGCGGACTCGCGGCTCTCGGCCTTTGCCTGCTCAGCGCGGGCGACAGCCTCCTTCTTGTTCATGAAGACGACGGCGCAGAGCCCCGCTGCCACAAGCGCGACCGCTAGTGAAATCGTGGCTATATGGCCAGCCTTCATTTCAGCTCCTCCATAAGCGACTTGATCTCCGCTACGTTGCCGTTAGCCTGCTCTGCAACAGGCTGCTCAGAAACGGGCTGAGCTATAGGCTGCTCCGTTCCCGATTCCCCGTTCCCCGTTCCCCTTTTGGCCTTCTCGGCCTCAAGGCGTCCGTGCTCGTTCTCGGACTGCATCTGCTCCTCGGCCTCCTTGATCTTGGCCTCGGCCTTCTCCATCCTCTGCTGCTTGATCTGCGTGGCAAGAAGCTTGAGGTCGGCCTGCTCCTTCATCTCCTCGTCGAACTTCTTCTTCTCCTCCTTCTCGAGCTCGTCGCGATGGGCGTCTATCCAGAACTTGCGCTCCGACTCGTCCATCTTCTCGAGCGCCTTCGCGCGGTCGAGCTTGTACTTCTCGATGGCAAGCTTCGTCTTGCGCTCCTCGTCCTGCTTCTTGGCCTCGTCCTTAAGACGGCGCATCAACTCCTTCTTGGAGACAGGGTCGGCAAGAGCGGACGCGCTCCAGCCATGGTCGTCCCACGGCTTGGGATCGCTGAGGGCGCGCTTGCGGCGGAGCGCCTCGGCCTGCGCCATCTCGGCGTCGTCGAGGACGTAGGGCGTCATGAACACCAGAAGCTCCTTGCGGGCCTCGGACTGCGACACCGAGCCGAAAAGCCACTTTCCGATCCACGGGATGTCCTTGAGGAGCGGAATTCCGGACTCGGTCTCCGAAATGGCCGTCTCCGTCAGACCACCAAGCACGATGGACTGTCCGTTCTCAAGCAGAACGTCGGCGGACATCTTGCGCTCGACAGCGAGATCGACGTTTCCGTTTACGTACTTGCCTTCCTGGGGGATGAGCATCGACTGACCGTCCTTCACGAAACGCGAATACTCCTCCTCGACGGTGAGCATGACGGTCCCGTTGGGGTTGATCTTCGGCGTCATCTTGAGCTTGATGCCGATATCCTTTGAGCTGTAGCTCGGCGTAGGCTGTCCGCTGTTGCCGTAGGAACCCGACTGGGCCGTCCACCCCGTGAGGAACTGGCGGTTCTCGGTAGCGTCGATCGTCGCCTCCTTGTTGTCCACGGTCATGACGATAGGCGAGGCGATGTACTTCGCGCGGGTATCCGTCTTGGAGGCCTGGATGATCGCGGCGAGGTTGAGCTTGTCGGACTTCAGGAAGTAGTTGAGCCCACCGCCGATTGGCGTGACGGACGTTGCGTTCGTAGCGACGCCGGCAATGGCGTCCAGCAGCGCCGAAGCGTTGCCGCCGCCTCCGCCCAGCTGGTAGCCGCGGTTTCCTGTGACGTTGGACCAAAGCCCGCGCACTGTCTCCGAAACGGAGCTGATCACCGGCACGTTGCTGAGTTCGTAGCCGGAAGGATAGGCATCCGAGGCAGCCTCCGTACCCGTGTACGCGCTGAGAGCGCCCGTGTTGGAGTCCTTGAGGTAGTAGAGGTTGTTGCCGAGGCGATCGGTCGCCTGACGGTATGTCGTCTGGGCGGACTTGTTCATCTTAACCCAGTCGACGCCAGTCTGAAGGTCGTCGCCAAGCGAGACTTCGATGATGACCGTCTCGATGAGGACCTGCGAGAGGCGCACGTCCATGGACTCGATTATGTTCTCGATCGTCGGCACGAGCTCCTTCTGCGTCATGACGACGAGTCCGTTTATGCGCTTGTCGGCAAGAACAGTCGTGTTGTCCTTTGAAAGCTCTCCTGCCTTCGGCTCGCCCGTGCGCTGGTTGACGGAGGCGCGCTGCGACTGGGCCGTTGTTGTCCTGTTGCCGCCCTGCGCGCCCGACTGACCGCTGCGCGTCAGGTTGCCGCCAGTTCCCTGGCGCGAGTTCTGGTTGGAGTTCTGCCTGGAGCTGCTCTTGGAATTCGCGGAGTTGCCAATGAGGTCGTTGATCATGTCGGCGACGTCTTCCGCCTCGGCGTACTTGAGGCGGTAGACCTTGACCTGCGTGTCGGGCGTAGTGGCGACATCAAGCTGCTCGATGACCTTGTCGAAGAAGTCCATGTTGGCCTTCGACGTAATGATGACGAGCTTGTTGGAGCGCTCGTCGGAAAGAATCAGCACCTTGCCGCGGATCAGACCGCGGTCGGCGTCAGAAACGCTCGTAACGAGCGACTCGATGCTCGCTGGGGCGGACGGCGCTTCCTTCGCCGCGCCGGGGCGCCTGAGGAGCGAAGTCGGGGTCGAGGGGCTGCGCGACGCGGCGCTTGCGGCGGCGTTCTGCTGCGCCTTGCCGTTCTTCTCGAGCTCCTTCTGGGACTCCTGCACGATCTGCTCCAGTGCGGTCTTGATGTCGGGGGCCGACGCGTACTTGATCTGGCGGACGAACACGTTCTCCATCACGGGAGTCGAGATGTCGATCGCCTTGGCGATCTCGAGCATGCGGACGATGTTCTGCCGCGTGTCGGTGACGAGGATGGAGTTCGTGCGCTCGAAGACCTGCAGGAGGCCTGTCGCCGACTTGAAGCCCTCAAGCGCCTTCTGCGCCTCCTCCTGGGCGGAGATGTTCTTGAAGTTGATCATCACCGAGACGACCTTGCCCATCGGCAGAGCCGCCATGTCTGCGGAAGACGCGTCCATGAACAGCGGGATGCCCTCCTTGCTGGCGTCCTTGCGCGCAATGGTGCGGATGAACTTGTCGCTTTCGCCGTACGGCTCGATGTGGATGCCGTTCATTTCGAGGACTACCTCGATCGCCTCGATCTGGTCTTCCTTCGAGAGCTTCTGCCCGGGGCGCGACTCGATGGTCACGTTGACGTTCGGCGTCTGCGGATCCTTGAGGACCGTCTTGTCGACGAGCTTGCCGTATACGGCCAGAACCATGTCCACCGGAGCCTCGCGGAAATTCAGGTCGCGCGAGGCGTCCCCGGTATCCGTCACGGCCGAAGCCTCGGCAACGGCGTTGGGGTTGTCCGCGGCAGCTGCGGCAGGGGCTGCGGCTCCTGCGCGGTTCAGTCCGCCCCTGTTAAGCAGCCTGGCGCGCTCCTGCGCCGTCGCGAAGGAGCTCGCGAGCACTATGGCCGCTACCGCCAGTCCTGACTTTCCGATGTGAAGATGCATTCGCTAGACCCTCCTAAGTTTTACTTTCTCTTTCCGCCTGCGCCGTTTTCCAGCATATAGGCGCACGTAAGCGTGAACGAACCCTTGAGATATCCGCGCTTCGCGCTGGGCTTGAAGCTTATCGAGCGCATGTCGAACATTCCGTCGTCGGTGTTCTCCAGCTCGTGGACAAAGCGCACAAGCGCCTCCAGGGAGCCTTCCCACCCCTTCACGTCTATCGGAAGCTCTATGACCTCGCCCGCTTCGTCCGCCTTGCCGGCCTGGCGCTGGGAGATCGAGATGTGGTGCTTAGCCGCCAGCTCGTCCATCTTGGCGAGCCATGTGGTGTCAGTCTGCTTGTCGCGCTCGAAAAGCGGCATGCGCGAGCGCTCCTCCGCATAGCGGTCCTCCCACTCGCTCTTCTCCTTGATGAGAGTGCACTCGCGCCTGTACTTGTCGCGCGCGCGCTGGTACGTCTTCGCGGCCTTTGACCAGGCCGTCTGCTGGCTGAAGAACCAAAGCCCCACTGCAAGCGCATAGAGAAGCACCATGCCGAGCGTGTAGAGGACGGCTTTCTCCTTTAGAGACATGTTGCCCATCAGTTTTCCTCCTCCTCGGAGCCGAAGCGGCAGTCTATGTCAAACTTCTGCCGACCGCCCTTTGACGCGGACGGACCCGTCAGCAGGACGTCGCTGAACACGGTGTTCGTCGTGACGTTGTCCGGATCGTCCTCGTAATACGTCATCGAAGCGCAAGCGAGAAGTGCGTCCTTGAACTCGTACACGCTCGCCGCGTCCTCGGCTTCGCCCGAAAAGCGCACGCCCGTGTCGCGCTTGAAGTTCCAGCTGTTGAGCTCGACGATTCCGTCCGGCATCGCGTCCGAAACGGCCTTGAGTATCTCGAGCGCGCCGCGTTCATGGTCGGAGTACTTCTGGACGAGCCTAACCTTGTCGCGCATCTCCTCGACGGCGCGGTACTTCCTCGAGTGCTCCTGCGACATGTTCTTCTGGTGGTCCGTCATGAATCCGTAGACGACGGGAACGCCGAAGAGGACAAGCATTATCAGCGCCCAGATGCCGCCCGCAACGCAAAGGCCCCTGCGCATCTTCGCCTTGAAGCGCGTCTCCTCCAGCATCTCTCGCCAGCTGTCGGGCAGCGCATTGAGCGTCCCAGCCTCGAGCGAGCGCTCCGCCACCCCTCTTGCCGCATCGCCGTTCGAGGCGAGGATGCGGACCTTGCCGAAAGTCTCAAGCCCCGCGGTTTCAATGCCTTCGGAGGCGACTATCTCGAACACGGGCTTCGAACCGGCGAAGTCCTCCGCCTCAAGAAGCGAGAGCAGGACCTCGCGCTTTATGTCCGACGAGTCGGAAAGCGCACGCACCGCAACGGGAGCGTCGCCGTCCAGAACAAAAAGGGAAATGCAGTCTGGATCCTTCAAGAGGACGATGCGCCGCGCATCGACCGACCCGACGGCTATCTCGCCCCAGAGCGAGCGTATCGCGCCGAGGGCGATGACGTCGATGCGCGTCGGGAAAACCCCCTCGGCGTCAAGAGCCTCGCCAATGTCGTCGGCAGAGCCCTCCGGCAAGGCTGCGGCGATGGCGACAAGCGAATCGGCCGTCTCGCGGACAGTCTCGCAGCTGACGGTCAGAGGTTCGTCGGGGAACGGACTCATCGCCTGCAGGATCGGCGTCGCGTATGCAACGGGATCGTCGCGGTTTTCCGCCGGAATGCTTACTACCTTAGCGAGAAGACGACTGAGCGGCAAGGCGAGAACAACCTCCTTGGATCGTTCGCCCTGCGCATATACACTTAACTTTCCGCCCTCGAAGACGGCTACCTGGACGCTATCTGCCATTTGAAGTATTATTATACCAAAAATATTGGGGGACAACAATGCGCCACAGATGGGTGAATTGTTTGGAGTACGGCCTGCAACTTCCAGAAGTAAACTTGATTTTAGTGATAGTTTACCCCTTGTAAAGATTGGCTGCTGTCGAGGGAGGGATGATTCCTCCATCTTCCCTCACCGGGGAGGGGACCCAAGTTTACTTTCGGAAACAACCGACTCCATTGCTGTGTAAACGTGAGTCAACTCCGACGGCTTGAAAACAAAGCTCCGTTACCACTACGCCTAATGCTTCGCGCAGGAAAGCCACTGAAAAGGTCACTGACTGTAAAAATTGTGAATGTGGGGCTCTGCCCCACGCCCCGGAGAAATTTGATATACCGTCAGCAAAGACCGAAAATCCGCCCTGGCTGGTCGGTACGGTAGTTTTACACTCTAAACCTGCCGAAGGCAGCCCGAAAACACAATTCAAAGCTCCGATATGCCGTTGAGCCATCGCGAAGCTGCGGAGCGGTAGCGGGAGCCCGAACGCTCGGAGTTTCTAATACTTAGAGGCATGCTGTTCCACTAAATTCTTCGATTAACAATACATTTACGCTTGATTCCAAGTGGCAAACTCGGGTTGCGGTATACGATGCAACACAAGGCGCCTACCATGGCGTTTCGGGCGAGGCCCGCGACGTCAGTCCTGTCCATTGGGTCTATGTGCCCTGCAGGGCGGCTTCAGCCACGCTCACGCC
This sequence comes from Lentisphaerota bacterium, assembly GCA_015061665.1. GTDB lineage: Bacteria > Verrucomicrobiota > Kiritimatiellia > RFP12 > UBA1067 > UBA1067. The sequence continues at coordinate 1,563 of SUWC01000099.1, read as the reverse complement.
GCCGTCTTTGCAAGCCGCCAGCCGTGCGTCGCATAGCCTAGCTCCTCCACCGCCCGCGCCGCAAGGTGCCGCGACCGGAACTTGTCGCCCAGCGCAAACATCGTCTCCCGCACGAACGACTCGCTGCCGAATATCTTCCCGCCCCCGATCTGCGCCACGCGCCGCAGCAGCCTCTCGTCGGGGACAGACCCCGCGAAGGCGGCATCAGGCGCGGCCATCCAGCACCATGCATAGTCTGCGGCGTGCCTGACCATCCCCGCACGCACGGGGTTGAGGTAGACGTAGCGCATGCACGTCTCGCGGTAGCGTCCGCCCTCGACGAGCGTCGACTTGAACCTGCCGCTCCATATCGTGCCGGTGTACTTCCGCTCGCGCTTGTACCAGATGTTGAATATCTCCTTGAAGGTCTTCATGAACTCGCTTATGTCGTCCATGCGCCTGCGCAGTGAATCCTGCTCGCGCGCGACGGCGCAATCCATCCCCGCTTCGCGCATGCCTTTCCACCGCTCGGCGAGCTTCGCAGCCGCCTTTGCGCCCTTGAGCATCGCCATGCGCCCAAGAAGCGCATCCTCGGACAGACGCACATCAGAGCGGACCACCTTGCAGACGACATGGAAGTGGTTGTCCATCGCGGCATACGCGCATATCTGAATCCCGGAGAACGCCGCCGCGCGCTTCATCGCGTTGACGAGTTCTTCCTTCACCCTCCCCCTGTCGAACAGAAACTTCCTGTCGTTTGTGCGCGACATGAGATGGTAGTATACGGTGCCGTTGCCGGTTTTCTTGATTCTTGCAGTTCGTGCCATGGGCTGGCTCTCCAAGTAGGGTATTTCAGGACAGCGCAGCCACGCGGCCGCGCCTGGGGCATTCTGGAATAGGCCATGCCTGGGCCAAATCCGCATCAACTATCCAGCGCATCCCCAAGGATGCCGTGCGAGCCAGCCAGCTCTCGTCAAATGCGGCACTGCGCCCACCATCTTCACAGCAACTAGGCTCCAATGGGCCGCACGCAGCGTATCTACGGTTCCCTCTCCTATATCCCCACCGCCGTGGGTATTCAATCCCAGGGAACGCATATATTATCGCATATCCTGCGCAAAAGCGCAAGGGTCCGCCGCCGCGCCACACGCGGGGTCTGTCCCCGCGCGAGTTTTCACTAAGCGTTACCATGCGTTTCACGGCATTGAGCCCAGGAGCGAGCGCGTCAAGGAGCGCGGCAAGTGCGCCGCGGAACGTATGCTCCGTCGCCTTGCCAGTTTTCGCCAGCCGAGCCACCTCGGCAACATACGACTCAATCGCATTTGTCTTTATCGTTTCCATCTTGTCTTCTCCTTCACGGAATCATTCCGCGCCCTTTCTTGCCTTGATATAGATTTCGCGCAGGGTCGAATTCGAGATTTGGGTCATTTGGAACAGGATTGAATACCGTCTCATAAGGACACATCAGCGCCCCAATCCCCCAAGGGCCAAGGATCTTAGAATAATGAGCTGAAACAATTCTTCCTTTTTCATCGCATTTCACTCTAGAACGAATCACTATATACTTGCCTTTAGGTATGACAG
>SUWC01000098.1 GCA_015061665.1 Lentisphaerota bacterium | reverse complement strand
CTCTTTAATCTCCAACTTCCGGTTTTCAAGGATCGACGTCCGCCGTTGCGGGCGAACAGGTGCATAGTATACCAAAATTCCTCCGCCCAGCGCAAGGGGGTAAGCGAAAGTTTTCGAAAAAAGTTTTGCGCTATCGCATGACAATGACCGTTCCGCCTGTAAAAATACTATCACCCGTGACAAACGAAGCCCAATCCGTATAAGGCGAAAGCATTCCAGAAGCGCTGCGGCTCCTTGCTCGCCACAGGTACCGGGCTTCAGGGGACAAGTCTGCCACGCGAAGACGGCACGCAGAGCCAACCATGAAGGATTTCGCGTATGAAACCGCTATGCCCATGAACGCAAGCTGTACGCGTCCCTTGCCGGAATATTCGCCGTTATTGTTCGGCGCAGACCTCAAAAGCAGCTGCGTTCCGCCCTGGAGTCCGGCGACGTCAATGACATGGTCCGCCATCTCATCGGACAGCTCGATCCTGCCCAGTTCGTTCGTAACGCCTTCATAGATCGCGAAAACAGGCATCTTATTCCTGCTCGCCGGGTCCGAGGGATGCTTTCTCGCTCGGACAACGAGTTTTGCCGACGCATACGACTCAACGCCGGAGAACAGAAGCCAGCCGCCGTCGGACGTAGTGCCCAGCTGCACTATGCCAGATGTGTTTGTCGGAGCAAAGACTACCTCACCCGTCAACGCCTCATATTTCTCATGAAGACCTTTGTCGACGTTGCTCGGGTTGCCGCTGGCGTTAGATATCTCTGAGAAATCGCATTCAAACGGCTCCTTCGAACAGAACGGAATGCTTATGTCCTTCTCGATCTCAACGTCCGTGGCGGTTGCATCCTCGGGAACCGACCAGCAAAGCGTCACACGGTCGAACTTCTCCGCATCGGACGCGAGATTGGACGGGACACCCAGCAGAGGGATACCCGAAACCGTCGCCGTTTTCAGATAGACGTTTCCAGATCCTGTCGTGGCAGATATCGAGAACGAACGAATCCGCAAAGAAGCGTCCCACACTGCGCCAATCTCGGAGATCGTTCCTTTCGGCGGCGTATTCGTCACACAGGCCCCTTCCGCCACAGCCGTCTCGGGCGACAAGGGGCTAAGTACGACCGATCGCGTAGAGGAGTCCGTAGCGGACACTTCAAGAACCACCGATGTCACGCAGAATCCGAATTCGGGCGAGCATGCAAGCGAATTCTGCGAATTCAGACCATATCCATTCGCGTTGGACACGACCGATTTATATGTCCATGCGGTCGAATTCGTCAGCGCCGCATTGAACTGAAATGTCTCCACTGCGTCCGACTCTGCGCCAACGGCATTTGCGACAACAAAAAACGCGGCTACAGCAGCCGCAAAGACTTGAATGTGCTTCATGGTTGTTTCGTGATTTTTTGGCTCGATATTTTACCAAAAAATCACATTTTTTGCACTGCCGCAACCAGCGATATCTTAACGTTCGGTAATGGATTGTGTATTTGCGCGCAATCGGCGTCTCACAACATCCGTCCTTTCACCCGGCAAGGCTGAAGATCGCCGCGACGGCGTTGTAGATGCCATGGACAACCATCGCCACGACCAGATACGGCGTGACGGCTGGGGCGGAGAAGGCCGAGAAAACCTTCCTTGCCTCGCGCCATGCACGGGCGAGGCCGCAGGTTGAGATCATCGTGCATGCGACGTGCATCAAGGTGCAGACGGACAGACGATACTGGATGATCCCCGCGGTGAGCTTATCTTTCGGTATGTAGACGTGGAAGTAGAGAAGGTTCTCGATCGACGCAAAGACGAGCGCCGAGCAAACGCAGGTGAACGCTATCGAAGAGACGCCCCTGAACCGCCACGGCTCCTTCTCCAGCCACATGAGGGGCAGAACGACTTTCGCCGTCTCCTCGACAACTGGCGCACCAACTACGACTGCAAGAAGGCCAAACCCAAGAGATCCCTTCGCGAATGCGCAAAGGATGGCAAAGAAACCTGAAGCGGCACAAAGCCCGAAAAACCGAAGCACCGCGCCATCGCGAGGCGGCGATTCCCACATTCCGCGCAGCACCTCGTCGCCGCGCAGCTTGTCGCAGACCGCTTCCGGCGCATCGGCAAGAGCTGCCTCTCCGCCAATGGCATCCGCCCCTACTGTGTCCGCGCGCGCCGAGTCAAAGAGCGCGGGCTCCTCCTCGATTCCCGCGGACATGCTACGCGCCATGCCTCCTCCAGGCAGTGCCGGAAACGAGCGAAACTGCCATGTTAGAGCCCTTCTTCTTCGCTCCGGCCGCGTTTCCCCCGATGTCCGCGCTGTCGAACCGCACGTTGCAGACTGCATTGCAGCCAAGCTCGCGCGCGCGTTCCTTCATGCGCAGCAGCGCCTCGCGCCGAGCCCTGTCGAAGAGACGCGTAAACGTCTTCGACTCGCCGCCCACGATGTTCTTGAAGCCGAACACCCACGATTTGAACGTGTCGCTCGCCACGACCGCCTCGCCGCTCACGAGCGCGCACGTGCCGTCCGCGTCGGCGAAGCCAGGCGGATTGCGCAAATCCGTGGCCTCGATATCCTTCAGCTCCTCTTCACGCAATGCAAGCGACCGCTCGTGCTTCGTCTCGGACAAATGGCCGACAAGCCATCCGACGAACAGGACAATCGCAGGAAGGGCGACATAAAGCACTAGCGTGAAGGCCAGAGATGCATTTTCTCCGTCCATTGCCATACCCTCCGGCAACGCTATTCCGCGACGACTGCGGTTCCGTAGGCCATCATCTCGGAGGCTCCCGAGGTAATCGCGCTCGTGGAGAAGCGGACGTTGACCACGGCGTTCGCGCCAAGCGCCTCCGCCTGGGCGATCATGCGGGCGATCGCCTCTCGACGCGACTCGGTGAGAAGCTCTGTGTAGCCCTTTAGCTCGCCGCCGACCATGTTCTTGAAGCCGGCCGCGATGTCGCGTCCGATGTTCTTGGCGCGAACCGTGTTGCCCTGAACGAGGCCCTTGACCGCAACCACGGTCTTGCCTGGAATTGTCTCGGTATTGACGACTGTCATTGTCATTCCTTTCATTGTTTTATTGTTATTATACCAAATCCGCGGCGGTGAAGGCCGTTTGCCAACCGCCGAAGCTGAAAACGAACCGCCTCAAAACGGGCGTCCATCAATGCGGAAGGCGCATTTCGGCAGCTCTTTTCGAATGGACTTCTTGGCAACACGATGCGCTCCTAAATACTTGATGTAGTTGAAACAACCACGTTGTCCGACGCTCCAGACAACACCGTCTTCTGGATGATAGGAAAGCGGACGACGATCCTTGCCCCACGGATCTACGGGTACCTTGGCAAGATATTCCGGAACGAGCACGTCAAGCGTCGGCGGATTCCCGCCGCCGTTCTTCCGCCGCCATTTCGCCACGGCAAGAATGACCATTGCCTTGGTCTGCGCGAATCTGATTCTGGCGACAGTTTTGCCGGAAGCCCACAAAGCCGAAACAAACACATTTGCGATTCCATTGCCGAAACAGTTTGGCGCAAACAACGCATTGCTCACTCGCTCCGATGAAACATCTTCACCAGCAATCGCCTTTCGGGCAATCGCAACAAGCCGGGCTCTTGTCGCGTGCGGATGAAGCGCGAACCGCATATAGCCTGGCCATCGCAGAAGCACGCGATAAAACGCCTCTGTGACGCGTCCTGTCCATGACGGCGAATAATCGCAGCCGAAAATGCCATACAGAAACGACAAGGCGTGATTTCCCCAGTCTATGGCAGACTCGATGCGCTCCCTCGTCATGACGTCAAGTCCAGAACGCACAGTGGTGTATTCGCCGCGAATGGCCCGCGCGACATCGGCATCTGCCTTCGATTCGTCAGCCTTGACAAGCTTCAAAAACCGCTCCAGCATCGCGTCCGTCGCAAGCCCCATACCCACGGCGTCGCGCATTCCGCCGTAGGCGTAGCACTGTATCGTACTGCCGAGGTGATAACCGACGCTTGACAGCTCGTTTTCCATGACAAGCCTGCCGAACGCATGAATATCCGCTATCGTGTCCGTGGCGGCATCTAACTCTCCGCGCTCGAGTTCGCGCTGGGCTTTGAGCCGCAGCAGACGGGCAAAGCCAATAAATGAGGTGATCGGCGGCATCGAAAATGTCTCAAACGGCGGAACGCGCGGACTGACATTGCGATAGTACTTCTGCCGCACGCCCTTCGACATCGTCGCAAAGAATGTCTCATTCGAGGCCAGCAGCGCGTCCGCGCGCTCCGCCGCGTTGGTCAAACTTCTTGCCTTCGCCGCATAGTATGCATCATTCGTGAACGCAACACCGTAATCAAGAAACTGGTCGTCATTCAAGTCAATCCGCCAATCGCTGGCGACGGAATAGTAGTTCGTGGCGGACATGAAGGTCAAGAAGGCGTTTTCATCGTCCGGCACGTCGTCCAATTCGACGATCAGATCAGCGTCGTCCAAGGACAGCCCCGCGACATCGTCGAATCCGCCGATGTTAAGATAGAGTGTGAAGGCAGCGGCCACCAGCAAAACAGCCAAGACGAGAGTCTTCAGCGAGGCGAGGACGTATTTTCGGCAGCTATCCATGACAGGTCTCTTTGCGCACAGAGGATTGACGGAACTCGAGATTCATGGCAAATCCGAGCAGAAAGTAAAGCGGCGCACTGTATATCGCGTTCGGAACGCGGAAGACGGAAAGCGCGTCGAATCCACGGCACCACCAGTAGAGCGAGTAGACGCCGTCGATTCCGGCCCATGCCGCGAGCAACGCGAGGGGAATCATCTTCCAGCGGCGGTAGAACAGCGCGCGGAACGTCCAAGGCGCGAACACGTATGCCCAGATGCCCATGATGAATGAAATGGGATAGTCCCAGTCGACGGACGGCGTAACATGCGAGCCGATGCAGAGAAGACCAAGCCCGAGACCAAGGCACACCAGTCGCCATGGCTCTATGAGCGCACGCGTAAAGACCGGACGCTCCTTTTCTAAAAGCTCGATTTTCATTCTTCTCCTCACAACATTATACCAAATCCGCGGCAAATGCGCCGCGTGCATTTCATCTGTCAGATTTTCCGAAAATGGCCGCCTATCAGAACAGAAATACAAGAAGGAGGTGCATTATGGATAACAGGAAGACATTTCTCGCCGCGGCTTTCGCGGCAATCGCAATCGCCGCATCTGCAATGCCCGGAGAGCGCGGCCCCACGCCGCGCGGAGCAGGAGCCGGCGGACGTGGGCACCATGTCCAGCAAAGCGGAACCCAGCTCCCGCGTATGCAGCATTCTGGTCCGCGCAGAAGCGCATTCTCGTCCCCGAACGACTCGTTCCACGACACCTACAAGAAAAACACCGGCGAAATCCGCCGCGAAGCGCCGAAGCCCGTCAACAACATCCACGCAAAGATAAGCGCGGCAAGGATTGCAGAGCTGGAGAGGGAGCTTGAGCGCGAGCGCGCGCACAAAAGCCCGATCAGTTGCTGGTCTAACTTCGGCACGCTCTCTACCGTAGCCGTCGCGCAGTCCGCGCCCGCTACAGTCGAGCAGAATTCGATCACCATCGTCAACTCGAACGTGACGATCAACCAGTAGCGAAAAGGAATCACGCCTTATACCAGATCAGCGGCAAATCCGCCGCGGGTGTTGTAACCACGAAATACACAAAATACACGAAAAACTGGCCTGTCGCGGGGTCCCACCTGTTCCACAGGCAGCAATCCGTCATCTTGCCGTCGACCAGAAGACGTCCTCCGATCAGGGGCATTGCACGTCACCGAGAAAAAGGATAGAGCCGCTGCAGCTATCCCGGACGACGAAAACGAAAGGACGGTCTGCGACAAACTGGCGCGGTGGAGTGTCTTCTGCCACGGCGGCGCATTCCACCATGACTGCGGTCGCGGCGGAGGCGGTCGTTCCATCCTCGTCGAGCGCGATGCATGACTTCTGAATCGCAGCGCGGATGTACAGCGGAGCACGCATGTCTGCGATACCGCCGAAGTCCGCGTCCCTGGAAAACGCCATTCCCATGCCCATCGGGACAAGCATCTTCCTGAGGTCATGCGTAACGTCAAACTTGAATTTCGGCAGCGCAATCTTGACGCGGCCATTCCACGGATTTTCCGCAAGGCGGTCAAAAAGCGTCCCGCCAAACCTGTACTTGACATCTTTGACTGTATTCGAAGGCGACGGCAGCAGGACAAGCATTTCAAGCGAACTGTCGGAGTATGGGAGCCGCAGCGCGGAGCATTCAGGTGTTTCAAGGATTTCAGCCTCGCGGGTGTCGTGGACGAACTGCGTCTCGACATCCCCAGTTGGAGCATGAAAGACCTGTCCGTAGGTGGCGCTGCGCATGAACGGAACCTGCCATTGGGCCTTGAGGTACACAGTACCGATCGCAACAAGCGCCGTATCTGGGTCGTCAAGCGCGGGTGGACTCAGCAAGCCCGCGATGCGCCCATGCGTCCGCTCCGCGACGAATCCATTGATGGCCCTACGCCCAGCTTCTCCCATCTCGGTCGTGCCGACTTCTGCGTAAAAAGCATCGCGACAGACAGAAAGAAAGTCGCTGCGGACGTCAAACCCAGGTCGAAGCCAGACCGAATCAGAAAGCTCCACCTCTACGTCGTCGCTGGCTGAGCGGACAATTGATTCACGCATCTGGCGGAATGTGGCGGCGACGACATCGGGCGCGGGGATGTCTTCTCCGCCAATCTGCAGGGCGCGGGCCATGCCGTGCGCCGTGTACCCGCGTGCGCCGGTCTGCAGCATTGCGAACAGCGAGGCAACGCCCCAAGGAGAAAGCACGACATTTTCGTCCTCACCAGCCAGAGATGCGGCTTCATAGTACAAATTGGCGGCGAACTTCTCCTGCTGCCATTCTCCCGGAGATGCGTCGTCACGATGATCTGTCCAGCCGCCATCGTTCTCGATGTCGATGCCGCAGTGCTCCTCGAACCAATTCGAAAGCGCAAGGCGCGAGGATGACGACAGGCGCAAATCTATTCCTGGGAATCCCTTCACGCCAAGAGCGTGGCCATGGTGGATTGCCGAAAGTACGAGCCGCTTGTCGCCCTTCCACCAGTCGACGCCGGGATAGCCGCAGCAGGCACACGGCATGCTTGAGCCCGAGAAGCGGAACATCTTTCCGAATTCCGCAAGCTCCGTCTTGTTGGTAATGACATACAGAACGTCGTCCTTGTCAGGATCGTTGCAACATCCGCCGCCGCCCTTTCGAATAACGACGCGGTCGGCATCGGCGATTTCCGCCTGGAAGGCAAAAGTCCGCGTCCTGCCACCGACGAGCGAACCGTGCCACAGCGCGGCTAATCCCAGAATCACCTGAAGGACCGCAAGCGGCGCGAGGAGAGAGACAAGCCAGACGCGCCACTTGCCAAGCGATTTCTCCACGCGGCACGGACGCAGCAGTCCGAACGCGAGCGCGACGGCGGTAAGCGACAGTGTCATGCCGGCATACATGTCTGCCGACCAGAAAGGAACGGCAATAATGCCCAAAACAAACGTCGCGGGGAATGCCCATTCAAGGTTCCGCACCACCGAATACAACCGCCTCGGACTCTTGCTTACTTCTGCCATGCCTGACATTATGACAAATCCGCGGCAGATGCGCCGCGGAGGGTCATTTCACCGCCATGCCGACCGCGGCGGAACCGGGGTGTCGGAGGAACGCGGCGAGATAGGGCTTCACGTCGTTCGGCCAGCTTGTACAGATCCTCTGCGGCGGGCCGCCTGGCTTGGCGATGACAAGCTCGTTCATCTGCTCGTTGTTTATCCATCTACTACTTTCGCGAACCTTGACGTCAAAAGGTCCGCCGTATTCAAACCGTTGGCGCGCACCAATAGGGCCGACTCCAACAAAGGTTGTTCCGTAGCCGTGGTCGAGCGTCATCGTACGCTTGCCGAAGAGCACGAAGATAAGCTGCGCGAACGGGAAAAGCATCACGAAGGCGAAAGCTATTTTCGCCGGAAGCGGTATGTCTGTAAACTTGAACCAGACCATCCAGGTGAAGAATGTCATCACAGCGGCAAGGACTATCGCCAGCAGCCACCTTACGCGGCGCAGAACGACGGATATCCGCCCTTCTAGGTCGCGCAAAATGGACATTCCCCTCGGAGGCCTCCCGGCGAGCAGCGTGAAGTCGCGGCGCTCGATCCCCGCTTCTTCGGCGGCAAGCTCGTCAGCGCTCTTTTCCGCGGGCTTTGGCGCGCCCGCCGTTACGGCGACTTCCTTCGCGGCCTTGCAGAGGGTGTAGATGATGCCGCCATCGGTCGAATCGTATATCACGCGTGGTCCGTCAAGATCGAACCTTGTCTTCACGATAAGGCGATAGGCAGTGTAGGTTCCGCCCTTGCTCCTGTGGCACACTACTTCGTCAGTGCCGATTTCACCCTTCATGGGAAACGAAAACTCCTTCGTGAAGCCGAATCGTCCGACGCCGGTGAACCTCGTTCCTCCCTCGCGCCGGAAGGTGAAGACCGTCCTCCCGAAAATCATCAGCAGAATCATGCTGGCGACAAATATCTCGGGGCCGAAAAGCATCAGCGCGGCAAGGACCAGCTTGAAGCTGAACGGCTTTGTGAAAATGTCGACGACAAGCATGTAGCAGCCGAACGACCAAAAGGCGAGCCAGAGCATCAAGAATATGCAGGCCGCGCTCCAGTGACCGAATGTGACGCGAACAAACGGCTCTCCGTTTTCCGCCCCGCGTTCGATCTCAACCCCGTCGCATGTCGCAATCTGTTTCATCTTTTCAATATTTCCGCTCGACATTATACCAAATCCGCGGCAAATGCGCCGCGCGGCACGCGGCATTTCACCGCTGATATTTGAGGCGTTCGATCTAAAGCACGGCGATGCCATCCTGAAGACAGACCTGCTGCCGAAGCAGTAGACTTCGACGTGCGCCTCACAAGGATGCAAGTCAATCGCGTTCGGTGATTTGACGCGGTTTCCTCACCTAAATTCCGCTTTGCAGAAACATTGCGACATGCGGTCGACTTCGCTTCTGCGGATATTCAGCTTCTGCGCGAGCGCCCGCCAGCCTGGCGTCAGATCGAGCGCGGCGAATGCCGCGTCCGGGTTCGGGTTCACGTCAAACGTCGTGAGCCTCCCTGCCGTGAGCCACGCAGAAGCCGTGCGTCCTGTCCTTGTTTCCTTTGCGCCCTTTGCGTTCTTTGCGGACTAATCATTCCAGGCCAAAGCAAAGATTGTCAGCGCGCAAGCATATGCCGTGTCACCACTTGTCGTAGTGAATCTTCGCCGGATTCCACTTATCCTTGGCAGGCGGATTCTCTGCTGGGTAGCCGACGGGGATGACGTTGAGCGGCATGTAGCCGTCGGGTATGGATAAAACCTCGCGGACCGCGGCAACGCGCTCTTCGCCGGGATAGACGCCAGTCCATACGGCACCGAGCCCCTGGGCATGCGCCGCAAGGAGAAGGTTCATGGTCGCCGCCGAGCAGTCGTGGATCCAGTATTCCTTGCCGCGCCCGGGCAGCCCGTTGTCAAGCGAACCGCAGACGACAATCGCAAGCTTCGCGCCGTTTCCGACACGCGAATAGGGAATTCGCTCGGCGAGAGCCGCCAGCTTCGCCGGGTCCTTGACGACGATGAATTCCCACGGACGCTTGTCCATCGCAGTCGGAGCGCACATCGCGGCGCGCAGCATCTTCTCGACCTTTTCGTCCTCGACGGGCTTGGATGCATCGAACTTGCGTATGGACTTGCGCGTCGAGATCGCGGTCAGGACGTCCGGTCCCTTCACCTTGACCGCATCAACGCCTTCTCCGACGCCGGAGAAGAATTCCGTCGCGCCCTTGCCGACGAGATCGCCGCTCTTGCGCGCGACCTTGCGCCCAATATCCTCCGCCTTGTCGCAGCCGCTGGTGGCAACCGCCAGTCCCGCCACCAGGACAAAGATCCTTGAAATACCTGTAAACCTGCCCATATCGAACCTCCTTCGTTCTGCCGAAATCATCGGTGATGTCAACATTATACCACATTCCGCGGCAGATGCGCCGCAGCGGAGGATTGCCGCTATTTCGACTTGGCGGGGCGGCCGTCGTATGCGAGCTTGCGCGTGCGGACAAATATAAACTCGGTCTCGTCTGCCTTCCCCTGCGAAACGCCAGAGCCGACGAGGA
>SUWC01000097.1 GCA_015061665.1 Lentisphaerota bacterium | reverse complement strand
TGTTCTTCCGCGTGTGCGAATGCGATTTCCCGATGCGCCCGGGGTGGTTCTACCACGCGAAGGAGCGCGGCAAAACCAAGAGCGCCGCCTACCTGATGCAGCGCTACCTCAACACCGTCGGCAACGGCGGAACGATGAACATCGGCATCGCGCCGAACAAGGACGGACGTCTCGACGAGGAGGATGTCAAGGCACTCAAGGGCTTCAAGACGCTGAAGGACGCTTTCTTCGGAGACTGCCGCGGAAAATGCAACGTAATCGTCGCGTGGGAAGATGTCTCGAATGGGGAGATATCGAGGTACTGGACGGTCAAATACAAAGACAAGGTCGTTGCTTCCGGCACTACACTTGGTATTAAGCGCATACGCGTTCTTGACGAGGCGGTGCCGAACAACGACCTTGAGTGGAATAGCGGGAACGTCGATGGCACTCCGGGTAAGGGCTACAGCGCCAACGTGCGCTTCTACTACGCCGATCCCGAACTGGTCAAGATCGTAAAGTCCGCAACGACCGAGTCCGGCGAGACAGACACGGCGAAGTGGATGATGGCCGGGAAGCAGGGTGCAAGGGATGAAGGTGTCGCCCAAAAGATCGCCGCCAAGAAGAAGGTGCTTCGCAGCGACACATGGTATGGCTACAAGCGGACGGTGTTCGACTTCGAGGGGCACGAGGCCTGGGTGGTGTCGCCGAAGTGCGAGCCTGCCGCGGGACTGCCCTGGACATGGACGATGCAGTGGGCCGAGGCGTATGTGGACAGGACGGGTGTCCTGGATCTTCTTGCGAAGGGCTGGCACCATGTGACAATCGACACGTTCCGTCACCGCATGGACGACGAGGGGCTTCGCGTAAGCCGCGCGTTCCAGAAGTTTCTCGTAGAGGAACTCGGCTTCGCGCCAAAGGCATGCCTCGTGGGGATGAGCTGGGGCGGTTTCTTCTCGACGCGCTTCGCCGCCGCTTTCCCCGAGTGCGTCGGAAAGATATACCTCGATGCGCCGCTCATGAACTTCGATGGCTTCGCCAAGGTCGGCGGCACGCCGACCGAGAATGCCGCGCAAATCGGGCCCTGGGCGAACATGCCGCCCGCAGACGGCAACTGGTCCGCCGATCCCAGGATGCCGGTAAACATGGCAGATCCGCTCGCGAAGGCGGGAATTCCGATTTTGCTTCTCTATGGTGGCCAGGACGCAACTGTGCCTCCGTCCAGAAACTGCGAACTGTTCGCCGAAAGATTCAAGGCGGCAGACGGCAAGATCGATATCCACCATCGCGCTCTCTACGGCCACCATCCGCACGGCGAGGATCCCGACAAGACGTCAAGCATCGTCTCCTTCTTTGACGTCCGGAAGTAAAGCTCCTGTCAGGATGGAGTTCTCCGGCAATACAGTTACCAACCGTGAAACTTTTTCCGGACAGGATTAGAAAGATATGGAGTGAAGTTCTTCACCGTTGCCGGCACGCCATTCCGACATTGTCATGCCGTATCGGCTGCGGAATAGGCGTCCGAGGTATGAGAGGTCGTGGAAATTCATCGCAGCCGCGACGCTCCCGATCGACCGGTTGGATATCAGCAGTCGAGTGGCGAGCTCCTTTAGCTTTGTTTCGATAATCGTCTCGTGTATGGATTTCTTACAGTATTCGCGAAAGCGGAGGTCGGCCAGTCGCCGTGAAACACCGAGGTGACGGGCAACGTCCGCGACGTCGATTTGTTCGCAGACATTTGCTGTGATGTAGGCTGTCGCGGTGCGGATGAGATGCAAGGCGGGAGAGAGGAAGTGTGTCGATTCGCGTTCGATGACCTTGGCGCCGGAGCAAAGCACGGTCTTCGTCCGGCGTGGTATTCCACGGCCGGAATTGAAAAGTCCGTTCAATGCGCGAGCCACTTGGAACCCGCTTGCGAAATGCTCCGGTCGAATGCTTGTGAGTGGTGGGCGCACGGATTCGCAGAGCAGCTCGTCGTCATCGACGCCAAGGATCGAGATGTCTTGTGGGATGCGCAACGAGAGACGTGTGCATGTAGCCATGACTTCGACGGCTGTGTAGTCGCAGGCCGCCATTAGCGCGGCAGGTTTAGGGAGCGCCGTAAGCCATGTGTCGAGCGGCGTGGTGCGGTCGTATATTGCACAGACGGCCTTTGAGGCTGCGAGATTCCGTCGGAAGCCCTCCGCCCGCGCGCAATCCCACGCCTCGGAATGCACCGGAGGCACGAACGCATAGCTGTTGAATGTGCCAAGCGATGATAGATAGCGTGCGCCTATGCGCCCGATCTCCTGGTTGTCGATGTTCACGGAGGCGAACTTCCCGCAGAGGTGGCGCCGGCAGACGTTGATGTCGCCGATGACCGCGACTGCCGTCGCGGGGTTGCTTCCGAACTCAGGATGCGCTGCAAGGAACGTGTCGGTCAGAACGACGCCGTCGTATCGCCCGGCGGCGATGTCCTGCGCCGTGCCCGGCAGAAGTGCGTCCGCCGCATATAGAATGCGAACGGACCATGACTGGCGGCTGTTGGAGTAGTGGGCGAAGCCCGCGAGGAATTCGCGCGCCGAGACATCCCGCTCCCAGACAAACAAAAGGATGTTCCGTATCTTTGGATAGTGCATGAAGCATAGTATACCATAGAATTCCGCCAGATGGGTAGTTGCCGAATATTCCTAATATTTCTTGCGAGATACTCTTATCGAACGGAATGGACGATGTGGTATAATTGCCGCATCGCACCAAAAGAACCAAAAGGAGGTTTACGATGAAGATAAGGATTGCCGCTTTGTCGGCCATGTTCTGCGCGGCGACTGCCGTTGCGACTCCAACTGTGTCCATTGACAGCGTCGTTCAGCGCTGGCCGTGGAACAACAAGGTGGACATCACCTACACCGTGACCGACGGACAGGAGTCCGCGCCTTCCGGGTTCTACCGAATCGTATTCACGGCGACGATAGGCGGGAACGAGTACACGATCGGCGACGCAAGCGGCGTCCATGCCAGCGCAAGCAGCGGAAAGCACACGGTGACTTGGACGCTTCCAAGCGGCATCGGCACGACGGACTGCTCGATGGTGGCGCGCATTTACTCCTCCGACACGCCGAGCGGCGACGACTACATGATAATCGACCTCGCAACAGGCGCGGTGACGTACGAGGGGCTTCTCACGCAGTCCCTGTCGAACGCACGCTACAACAACGACGCCAGCGGCACGGGCGGAACCAACATCTACAAGACCGACAAGCTGGTGCTGCGCAAAATCCCCTGCACGGCCAGAAGCGGCTCGCTTGCAAACGGCCCCTTCGCGGACGGCTACCCGACGGGAGACGACACCAACTATGCATCAACCAACGGGCGCACAAACTGGATCACAAAACTCGACTACTACATCGGCGTGTTTCCGATCACGCAGGCGCAGTTCGAGAAAGTGACGGGTTCCAATCCGTCGACATTCAAGACGGACGACGGCAGCGATCTGGCAATCTATCGACCGGTCGAGAATGTCAGCTATACGGGGGTTCGCGGCACGGGCGTTCCGGATGCCGTCGTTGATCCGAATGATTCGGAAGGTCAGGTTTTTGTCGCGCGGCTCAACGGCAGGACGAAGACCGCAAGCGACGTATCCGGACTCGACCTTCCTACCGAACTGATGTATGAAATCGCCCAACGCGCCGGTGCTACGCACGTGTACTCGCATAATGACACTGATACCGTATCCGGAATGCCGGATTATGGCGTGGGCAATGTGTCTCATACATACGCCGTCGGTGGAAAGCTTGCTAACGCATGGGGACTCTATGATACGAACGGAAATGTCATGGAATGGTGCCGTGATGACAATAGCCGCGCAAACCTGAAAGATGCGTCCGATCCCTGGACGCCCGCGTCTTCTGGGTCGGTGACTTCGGCGACTTACTATGCAAAGCGCGGTGGTGCCGCATGGCAGAACTGGACGTGGAACAATGGAGACTGGCGTGCGTCGCACCGCAGTTTTGACGAAAGTAAGTCATGGAAAGAGTATGGCTTTCGCATTGCCTACATCGTCAGGTGAAAGTCGGATGACGACGCAAAGGAGATACTTCAATGAGACATAGTGCCGTCATTGTGGCCATTGGGCTGTCCGCCGTGACGTTCATGGCGCGGGCTGACGAGTCGCCGATTTACACAACGGGGGCGTTCGGCTTCTCGGTGAGTGAAATTACCGGCGGGTCGATATCCATCAGGACATCTGGCGCAAAGTCGCTTGCATGCCTTCTTGGCGAGAATGTCGTCATGACCGCGCCGGACGGCGCGACGTCGACGCTTCCGGCAGTCGACGGAGCTTGCAGTTGGACGCCGACTGCGGGCGGAACGTGGTCGTTCAGCAATTCGGCAGAGGGTGACGCCGTCCTAACGGTGCGGTATTCTCTGTTTCCCGGGACGCAGGGCGAGGGAACCGTCTCCGATCCGGTCAAACTCGTAGATGACGACGAACTGGCGGACCTCTTCGTCGGCGGCATCGTGGCGGAAGGGAGCGCGTTCACGCTGCGCGGGCCGAACGGGATAGGCAGCCTTGCGATTCCGTCCGGCTATGCGGCGGATGGCGCGGCGGATGGCATCTGGCGACTTGTCGCGGCGTCGGGCGGACTTCTCTACGGAAGTCTTCCCGCGTCGTGCATCGTCGATTCCGCGAAGCCGGGACCGGACAGGACAGTGCGCGACCCAAAGCATACGCCGCCTTTCGCCTACACGGGCGACGGATGGTGCGGTGATCCGTCGGCGGTGTCGACTCTGACTTTTGTTTCGCCGGGTGGCGTTACAACGAAAGAGGAGAACTGCGTGGGGACAGGGGCGCTCGCCTACGAACTGCCGCGTGGGATCGGCGTGTGGACCGTGACTCTGGCATGCGACGGCGAAACGCTTGTCTGCCACTTGAACAGGAGCGGCGGGCTGTCCATAATCCTGCGGTAGAGGAGTGCGGTTTATGCGGGCGGCTACAACGGCTCTGTTCGTGTTCTTCCTGACAGGCGCGGCTTTTGCCGACGCGGCGTCCGCCGCCGAGCGGCTGCGCGACAACCTTCTTGAAGTCGGAAGGAGCGGACGCTTCCTATATGCGTCTTCCTCGGGCTTCTATGACTGGAAGCCGGAGAATGCGGGGGCCTTCCGCAGAAAGACCGGCGTCTCGCCGCTTCTCTATTTCGTAGAGTTCAGGGACATCGTCGGGACGTGGTACAAGCCGGAGGACTATGCGGCCAATAAGACAAACCTCGCCGCATTCGTGAAGCACGAATACGCCGAACGTCACGCCGTGCCGATGGTCACGTGGCATCTCAACAACCCCTACATGCCGCCGAAGTGGCGCAATCCAAAATGGGATGCCGGCGCCGCCTACCGCTACAGGTACGGCATGGAGGGATACCCGGAGGCGCATCGCTGGGTTCTTCGCGAAATCGTCGAAGGGGCGGGCGAGAGCTGCGGGAATGGTCGCATTGATGGAATTGGAGACAAGACGTTTCCGAATCCGCGCGCGTGGTACGAATGGTGCCTGAAAGAGGCCGCCGCTTTCTGTCGGACGCTTAAGGACGAAAGAGGCAACCAGATTCCGATTGTGTTCCGTCCGTTCCACGAATGCGAATGCGACTGGTTCTGGTGGGGGGCGAAGTCTGCGATGTGCGCCGACTACATCGCGGCGTTTCGCCTGACTGTTGAAATCCTGCGCAGGGAACTCGGCTCGCGCAACGTGCTTTTCGCCTATTCGCCCGATAAATGCTGGAGCGCGGCCGGCGAGGAGGGGAAGAGCGGGTTCCTTGCGCGCTATCCTGGCGATGCATGGGTGGACATGATTGGCTTCGACGACTACGACATCGGCAAGGACTGGGATAGTCCAAAGACGCCGAAGAGCGCGGCAAAATCGACCGCAGCCGCCATTCACCGCGCACGGATCGTCTCTAAGATTGGCCATGAGCGGGGAAAGGTGTGCGGCATTTTCGAGAGCGGGGTGAAGGATTCCGTCGATTCGTTCTATTCTGAACTCCGCAAGGTGATGACGGCGCCGGGCGTCGAGTTCGCAATCGCGGCGACATACGACGGACCGTGGACATGGCCAACGACCGATGCGGGGAAGGCCGACATGGAGGCGTTTCTCCGATCGGACGTCGTAATCACCGACCGCAGCGGGGCAGACCTTTTGAGGTAGTTTGAGAGGAAAGGGCATGGACTTGGACAGACGAGACTTTCTGCGTGCCGGAATCGGCGCCGGCCTTGCGACGATGGGTCGTGCGGCCTTTGCCGCCGCCGGGGAAGCGCCTGACGTATGCTCGAAGGCGGCGGCGAGGAGACTGAAGGGCTTTGCGCCTCTCGACGTGAAGAGGATTTCCGTCAATGTCGGCGCGGCGCGTCCGTTCAAGGTCGTTCACGTATCCGACACGCACATCGTGCGGGCGGAGCGTTCGGACGGCGAGCGCAAGATCCAGCTTGCGGCGGCGCGCTATCCTGAGATGGGCTATGGCGAACACTATCTTTGGGCGGCCGTCGCAAGGGCGCGTGCGGACGGCGCGATGCTTGTCCACACAGGTGACATGATAGACTTCGTGTCCAAGGCAAACCTGGACTTCGCGGGGCTCGTCTATGGTTCGGACGACTGGTTCGTGTCTGCGGGCAACCACGAATATTCGCGCTTTGTCGGCGAGGCGAAGGAGGATGCGGCATACAAGGCGGGCATATACGCGGAAGTCTCGGCGCACTATCCGAACGACCTGACGTTCGCCTCCCGCGTCGTCAACGGCGTCAACTTCGTCGCGGCGGATGACGTCTACTACAACTTTACCGAAGCGCAGCTCGGCCTTATGGAGAAGGAGGTGGCGAAAGGGCTGCCGATCGTGTTCCTGTGCCATGTGCCGCTCTACGCGCCAAGGCACTACGCGCATCAGATGGCGCGGACGGGTGGCGTGTGCGCGTACGAAACGGGCGTGCCGGACGATCTTGTGGCGACATGGAAGGGCGGGGCGGTCGATTGCGACAATTGGCGCGACCGCAGGGTGCAGCAGCGGACGGACGCGCCGACGGCGGAGTTCATCGCCTATCTGAAGGCGCAGCCGCTCGTCAAGGCGCTTCTTTGCGGACACTGCCACGAATTCTGGGAAGAGCGGTTTTCGCCGACGGCGACGATGTATGTCGCCGACGCGACCTATCACGGAAGCTGCAATGAGATTGAGTTTGCGTAGTCATGTTTGTTTCCTGTCTCAAGCCGTATGGATGAAAAATGGAGATGCGCTCCTGTCGCGCACTTGACGGGTTTAGGACTTATGTGCTATCATATCCGCACATAAGGAGGATTCGACATGAGCATAACGTTATCTGCGCCTCCGGCCGTCGTGCAGGATGTGCGA
Organism: Lentisphaerota bacterium; assembly: GCA_015061665.1. Lineage (GTDB taxonomy): Bacteria > Verrucomicrobiota > Kiritimatiellia > RFP12 > UBA1067 > UBA1067. Next base: position 3,098 of record SUWC01000097.1, on the reverse strand, counting down.
ATATATGCGGAACGGCATTCAACGTCGCTTAATGCAATCATACGCGAACATCTTGAGAAGATTGCCGCCCTTGAAAGGAAGCTGCGCAGGGAAGGTGCGGAACAGCTTGCGGATTTCTTTGAGTCGGAAAAAGACTGGTTCGATGATGCCGTGACATTTGACCGTGAACTTGCAAACGCGAGGTAGACATGGTGTTTATGGCAGGTTGGCTTCTATGACGCCCTGATGCTTGCTGCGGCGAACAAAGCGGAGTGCGCGGCAATATACACCGAAGACCTTAACGATGGGCAGATATACGGCACTGTCAAAACCGTAAATCCCTTCAAGTCGGCTGCGTCCTGCGGCAAATCTGCCGCTCATGGAGGTGCATCGTCTCGGTGCGCCAAACAATGATGGACAGAAATGTCGGCCGTTGTTGTGGTATAATCACGTCAGAATGTACTGCATGATCGGAATGGCAAGCTTATGACAATTCGAAAAATACTCTTAGTGGCCGCGGCGCTTTTATCGGCGTCGCATTCCGCCTTGGCGCTTTCCGTGAGAGGTCTCTACGAGGATTTTATCGATCCGCCTCCTGACGTGAAAGTCGGTTGCTTCTACTACTGGGTGAATAACCGCGTGGACGAGGAGGGTGTCCGTAAGGACTTGCGGTGGATGAAAACGAATGGCATAACGCGAGCTTTCCTCGCTACGGACATTCGCAACAGACCGCACGTATCTATTCCTGGCGAGTTGATAGGCGACAACGAGTTCATGAGCGAAAAATGGTGGCGAAATCTGCGTACGGCGCTGAAGACCGCTGGGGAACTGGGCATAGAAATGGGCATCTTCAACGGCCCAGGGTGGTCGCAATCCGGCGGCCCGTGGGTACGTCCAGAGGAAGCGATGAGAAACTACAATCCTACTAACGCGTGCGGCTGGGAGATCAGCTACAAGCGTCCGGGCGTTCCGGCGACAAACGCACCATGCTCTCCAGAGGCGACGGGTTGGGAAGTTGACAAGCTTTCCTCAAGGCATGTTCGCAGACATTTTGACAGTTTCATCGGGGAAATCCTACGTCGTATTCCGAAGGAAGACCGTCCGACGCTCACGACGCTCGTCGTCGACTCCTGGGAGTGCGGCTGGCAGAATTACACGGACGACATTGCAGAGCGCTTCAAAAAGAGCTACAGGCGCGAACTCGACTATTCGGACGGGGCCTGTCTTGCAGACTTGAATAGTCTCGTCGCTGGACTCATCGCAAGCGAGTACATGGGTACGCTGACGGAATGTGCGCACGAGAACGGTCTGATCACCTGGTGCGAACCTTACGCCCACTGCCCAATTCCGGTTCCCATTGGAACTGACTACGGGGCGGCATCCGACGAGGTGGCGGCGGAATTCTGGGTCAACTACGACGCGCAGTATGCGATGGAAACCGATGCGGCCGTAAAGGCGGCGAGGGTGAAGGGTAATAACAAGGTCTATGCCGAGAGTTTCACGAGCGGCGACTGGAACAGGAGAAGCTGCGGCGACGAATGGTCGTTCGGTTACCTCAAGCCGCTTGCGGACCGGTATTTCCACAGGGGTGTGAACGCGACGATCCTTCATGTCATAGTTTCCCAACCCGGCGACGAGACGGAGCCTCCTGTACGTCCGTGGTTCGGCACGTTCTTCGACCGTCGCTCAAAAAACGCAACGGAACTTAAGCCGCTCGTCGACTATTGCAGGCGCTGCAACTTCATGCTTCAGGCGGGCCGTCCGCATGAGGGAAAAACCGACGAGCGCATCTTGGATGACGGCACCGTCATCCGCTTTACGGCCGATTCGCTCTTCGAGGTCGTCTTCCCCGACGGGCGGAACGAACTTTGGAATCCCGTCACTCTTGAGCGCCTATCGCGATGAGCATTTCGAGGCGGTCCTCGCAAACTCCCGCGCTTATGTGACGCCTTGCGCTCGCCGTGCGGCTTGACATGCACGCGAACCTCCCTGAAGTATGCGCGGGGTATTCCGTTAGCGCGGTTTCTCCTGTGCGCACCTCCGTCGGCAAAAAGACCGCAAACGGACGGCTCTCGCGGATATTGAAGGAACTGGAGTACGCGGTTTTTGTGTCCGGAGACGCCGGCTTGAATCCTGAAACCGGCGAACTGTTCCGTATTGAACGCTATCGCATTTGCGACGCCTATACGCGGTTCTATCTGCATTACGTCGAACCGAAGCGCGAAGCCATACGCAAGGGCCTCTTCAAGTTCTCGTCAGTTGAACAACTTCTCGGATGGAGTGCCTGGCTTGGGCTTCAATTCGAAACGCTTGTGCTGAATCACGTCAAGGAGCTGTTCCCTTTCCTGGGACTCGGACGAACGCTGGTTTTGTCGGCTGCGCCGTATCAGAGAACGAATGCCGCAGGGGAGAATTGCCAGATTGACCTGCTGATCCAGACGGCCAGCACAGCCCTGGTCGTTGAAATAAAACGGCGGAAGAGGATCGACAGGACCGTCATTGCCGAGGTCCGCGAGAAGGTCCGGCGGCTGAAGGTGTCGTCGGACCGTTCGATACGGACTGCGCTTGTCTACGCGGGCGAGCTTTCTGACGGTGTTCCAGCGGATGGCTACTTTGACTTTATCGTTCCCGCCGAGAAGCTGCTGCAAAATTGAAATATCGAACTCCTTGGGCATGTCGCGAAGCACAAGGAGGTGCACCGTCTCGGTGCGCCAAACAATTCTCGGACGAAAAAGCAGATAATTTCTGGACGAAAAGGCAGAAATTGCCGTTGTCGTTGTGGTATTATGGCTGCAGGTGAAATCTCATACAACGAAAGGACTCTGAAATGAACCAGACAGTATTCACAAACAACCCGTTTCCCAAGGTGGGCATTCGCCCGATCATCGACGGCCGCAGGCGCGGCGTTCGCGAGTCGCTCGAAGACCAGACGATGGCGATGGCCAAGGCAGCCGCAAAGCTGATCTCTGACAATCTCCGCTATCCCGACGGCTCGAAGGTAGAGTGCGTTATCGCGGACACGACAATCGGCGGCAGGTTCGAGGCCGCGCAGTGCGCGAACAAGTTCGCCGCGAACAACGTGGGCGTTTCGCTCTCCGTGACGCCGTGCTGGTGCTACG
>SUWC01000096.1 GCA_015061665.1 Lentisphaerota bacterium | reverse complement strand
GGGGGGGGGGCTTGTAGGGTTTGCGCCCGCTTGGGCTTTTACTTGTACGGTAGGGTCTGCTACTTGTACGGTGGCGACGGGTTTCCCCTCCCTGTCCTTGGTGATGTATGGGACGGTCATGCGGATGAAGTTGTCGAGGAATACGAAGTTCTCCCGACCGTACTTCTGCATGATGTAGCCCATGCCGGAACCGAGCGATTCCATATTTCATCCCCGCTGGAGGCGGATAAATGATATAATATGCACCAATTCGACTCAATTTGCGCTTCGAAGCAAGGCAGATGGCATGAACGACCTGACAGTACAGACGGTAAACGATGCCGACAGCATCAGGACGCGGATCTTGACGATTCGCGGCGTTCAGGTCATGCTTGACAGAGATCTCGCCGAACTTTACGGTGTGCCGACGAAACGCTTGAACGAGCAAGTGAAGCGCAACTCCAGACGATTCCCTGCCAGTTTCGTGTTCCAATTGACGAAGGAAGAACTTGCAGATTGGAGGTCGCAAATTGCGACTTCCAATACGAGCGGCGCGAATGGGGCGCACCTTGTGACAGTGAATAGCGAAGATTGGAGGTCGCAAATTGCGACTCCCAATTTGGAGCAGTACGCCAAGATGGGTGTCAGAAACAGACCATACGCTTTTACCGAGCATGGCATAATAATGCTTGCAAGTGTGCTGAAAAGCGACATAGCCATAGCTGCCAGCATTAGAATTACGAATGCCTTTGTTGCTATGCGCAAGGCGCTGTCGTCAATCGCGCCATTGATGGCTCGCATAGTTGAGACGGAGCGGTTGCAGTTAGAGGAAAAGTCTGCGAGGCTTGCGGACAGAGCCCGCAACGAGGAACGCTTCAAGTTGATACTGGATGCGATGCAGGACAAGAAGTTTCCTCCGCAGAAAGTGTTCTACGACGGCCAGATATACGACGCATTCGAGCAGATGAAGAAGTTCGTGCGCATGGCGAAACAGGAACTGATCATCATCGACCCGTACTTCGCCGACTCCGTTCTGCCGCTCATTGCGCAGAAGCGACAAGGCGTTTCGGTACTTGTGGTGAAGAACTCTCGGAGCAAACTCCTTCACAGCGTCGATGTCGCGCAGTTCAACGCGCAGTACGGCGATTCGCTCACCGTAAAGGTGTCCGACAAGTTCCACGACCGTTTCCTTGTCATAGACAAAACGACCTTGATACATGTCGGCGCATCGCTGAATCATCTTGGCAAGAAGTGTTTTGCATTTTCATCGCTCGACAAGTCCAACATCCCGGATATTCTGGCAAGGCTCTAAAACATCTTCAATCGTAAACTGCAAATGAAAGGACAAAGCCCATAAACAGTTAAAACGATAAGGCGGGGAGAATCCCGTCAAACAATTTGCATGCTGCAAAGCAGTCGCTTGTGGGAAATGTGAGAAGTTGACGACCTGCGACACTTGGCAGAGGAAGCGCAAGCGCGCTTGCCTCTTCACGTGTCTAGGTCAAGGCAATTCTCACAGCCTCCCACAAAGATACGTGGAGAGGCTTTTTCATGCCCTCGAATCGTGTCTGATTTCTTCGCGGCAAGGTATGGCGCACCGCAGAAGCCGTGATGCGGGAACGCCGTCCAATAGCACGGCCGACAGAAGAAATGAGTCCTTTATGACAAAAACGAAAAAGACTGTTCAGAAGTCCGCTTCCGTGGCCGAAAAGGAAGCGGCATGTGCGGCGTATATCGACGCCGTGAACGACATCTACCGGAAAGGCAACGGCACGGAAGTGTCCTACCGCGACGCGCTTTCGCCGCTTCTGCGGACTTTGCTCCCCAATCGCGGCGTCACGAACGAGCCGAAGCCGATGGAGCGCAACAAGCCCGACTACACAATCACGGCCGATCCTGACGGCGGGCTTCTGATTGCAATCGTCGAGACGAAGAAGATAGGCGCGGGCGACCTCGCGGGCAAGAAGGATTCCGGCTACAAGGAGCAGTTCGACAGATACAAGGCGGCATACCAGACGATAGCCTTTACCGACTTCCTCGATTTTCACTTCTACGGCAACGGCGCGTTCTCCGATTCCGTGCGCATAGGCGAAGTGGTGGACGACGGCATCCGTCCGCTCGCAGAAAACTTCGGCAAGTTCGTCGCGCTTATAGAACGCCTCGGCGATGCCGAGCCGCAGACAATCACCTCTCCGACCCAGCTTGCGCAGCTCATGGCGGCGAAGGCTCGGCTTCTTCAGGTAGCCGCGCAGAAGTTCCTTTCAAGCGGCAATGCCAATGGTTCGACGCTCTGGGAACTGATGGAGGGCTTCAAGCGCGTGCTCATGCCAGACACCAACGTGGACGAGTTCTCCGACATCTACGCGCAGACGCTTACCTACGGAATGTTCGCCGCCCGTCTCCACGACGACACGCCGGAAGACTTCTCGCGCGAAGAGGCGGCGCGTCTTATCCCGAAATCCAATCCATTCCTGCGCAAACTCTTCAACCACATCAATTCCGACATCGAGGACGAAATCAAGTGGCCCGTCGATGACATCGTTCGTCTCTTCGCCGCCGCTGACGTGCGCGGCATCATGAAGGACTACGGAAAGTCCAAAAAGCGCAGCGACCCGATGATTCACTTCTACGAGGACTTTCTCAACGCCTACGACGCGGGCCTGCGCAAGGATAGAGGCGTATGGTACACGCCGCTTCCCGTGGTGCGCTTCATCGTCCGTGCCGTCGACGACATCCTTGTGAAACAATTCGGCATCGCGGACGGGATAGCCAGCCGCGACATGGTGCAGATTGAAGTGACGGAGAACTGCGACACGGGAAAGTCCCTGACTAAGAAAGTCAAGAAGGCCGTGCCGAAAGTCCAGGTTCTCGACCCCGCGACAGGAACGGGGACGTTCCTCGCAGAGTGCATCAACCGCATCTACGGCAAGTTCCTCGCCAACAAAGGCAAGTGGCCCGGCTACGTCGCCGAAAACCTTATTCCGCGTCTCAACGGCTTTGAACTTCTGATGGCCCCCTACACGATGGCGCACATCAAGCTCGACCGCGTTCTCGCCGATACCGGCTATGAACACAACACGGACAGACGCTTCAACATCTTTCTCACCAATTCGCTTGAAAAGGCAAAGGACTTGGGCGGTGCGCTCTTCGACATCCTCCTCGGCGCGGAGGCGAACGCCGCGAACGCCGTCAAGCGCGACTGCCCCGTGATGGTCGTCATGGGCAACCCGCCCTACAGCGGCATCTCGCAGAACAACGGCAAGTGGATTTCCGACCTCGTTGCGGACTACAAGACGGAACCGGGCGGCACGGAGAAACTCAAGGAGCGCAAGCACTGGCTGAACGACGACTATGTGAAGTTCATCCGCCTTGCGCAGGACTACGTGGAGCGCAGAGGCGAAGGCGTTCTCGCCTACATCAACAACCACGGGCTTCTCGACAATCCGACGTTCAGAGGCATGCGCTGGCGGCTCTTGGACTGCTTCGATGAAATCTACGTGCTGAACCTCCACGGCAATTCGATGAAGCATGAGAAAGCCCCGGACGGCGGAAAGGACGAGAACGTGTTTTCAATCACCGTCGGCACGGCGATAAACATCTTCGTCAAGACGGGAAAGAAGAAGAAAGGAGAACTCGCGAAAGTCCATTACGCCGACCTCTGGGGAACGCGCAAGGACAAGTTCGCCTATCTTGAAACCAAGTCACTTTCGGGTGTTGGTTTCACAGCGGTCACGCCTACTGCGCCTCTGTATCTTTTCGTGCCAAAAGACACAACGTCAGAAGATGTCTATAATAAGGGTTTCCGTCTCGATGAATTAATGCCTCTGACATCATCGGGTATAGTGTCGATGGGCGATTCATTTGCTTATTCCGACACACGGGATGAAGTCGCATTTAAGATTCAAGATTTGATAGAGCATGAATATACTGCTCCTGCTTTGAAGGCAAAATACAGTCTTGGTAAGAACTACGCCGATTTCATACTGAAATTCAAGCGCGACAATTACGACGGCGGGAAGATTGTTTCTATGGCGTATCGCCCTTTCGATAGCAAATGGACTTATTTCAATGGCGATGTGCTTTGGCGAACACGCGAGGCGGTAATGACTCATTTTGTTGGACATGATAACATTGGCTTGTGCTGCATCCGCATTTGCAGCAGAGATGATGATTTGCCTGTCTTTGTGACGGACAAGATAACCGACAAGACTATTTTGTCGTCAAAAGACAACGCAAATGTCTTCCCTCTCTATCTCTACCACGATACGCTTGGGAAGGTGGAGAAAGTGCCAAATCTGGACAAAGATGTCGTAACGAAGATTGAAGAATCTATCCGCGCCTCCGCATCTCCGCGTGAGACAAAAACGTCCCCTGAATCCATCTTCGACTACATCTATGCCGTTCTGCACACACCCGAATACCGCGAACGCTACAGGGAATTCCTGAAGGTCGATTTCCCGCGCATACCCTATCCGACAAACGCCACCACGTTCAGGAAGCTGGCGAAGATCGGCGGCGAGCTGCGCGAACTTCATCTGATGAAGACAAAGCCCACGGCGAGCGAACGCAACCGCATCGCCAACTTCCCAAAAGGCGGAAGCAACGTCGTCGAGGACGTGCGCTTTGCGGACGGCAAGGTGTACATCAACGACGGGCAGTATTTCGACCATGTGAACGAGGCTGACTTCGGCTTCTTCATCGGCGGCTACCAGCCTGCGCAGAAGTGGCTCAAGGACAGGAAAGGGCGCACGCTCGCAAACGAGGACATCGACCACTACCAGGCCATCATTCTTGCGCTTTCCCGCACCCGCGCCCTCATGCAGAAGCTCTCCGCGCTGTCGAAGGAGTGGCTTGCGTGACACGGGTAGCAACGACCCGATTTCGCGGCGATTTTTCGCGCGACCCCATTGTCCTCGGACGGCGGATTTGGTATAATATACGAAGTTTGAGACATCAAGAATCACGGCATGAAAATCTGTCGTGTGCCAGACGAGCGGAACACTACGTTGGCGACAATCCGAAAGGGTTGGATGTGCGAACCCCGGGTGGGGTGAGAAAAGGTTCCAGCGGCAAGGACTGCCCGTCTCAAACGAGATGGACAGTCCTTTGTTCGTTAAAGCGCAGAACATTCGAGATGTTCTCTTTACCACCTCCGGCCATGCCGGAACAAGGAAGGAGAACAGAGATGAGACAGGCAAGACCAACGACCTACGCGCTGATGAGCCGGTGCGACATCGGCGACGCGGCGAAAATCATGACGCTTGCGGACGCGCAGGACGTGACGATGAGCGTCATCGTGGCGCGGCTCGTCCACGAAGCCGTCCGCAAGGTGACGGCAACCCCGAAGGCGGAGGCATGGGCGGCAAGACGCCTTGCCGTGAACACGGCGCGGCGGGCGCGTGTGGATGCCGCCGTCCGTGCGGGACGCGACCGCAAGCCCGGATGGGAACTCACAAAGAGGTTTGCGGGCAAGGACAACAGCCAGAGGGGAGAGTAACCGCCATGCGAGGATTGAACGTGAAGACAGAAACGCTGACATACGCCTTTGGATGTGAAGCCGGATTGCGGCGACTTAAGGGTTGTTTGCCGCCTCTTGAGGTGGTGTATCCCCCGCTTGTCGCGCAGAGAGCCGAAGAGCAGGGGAAAAAGCTGCCGCACATCGAAAACCCATGCACGGACGATGGGCTGAGCATTCTTATCGTACGGTCGCTCTTGATGCAGGAAATGAGACTCCGCCTTGAGGCATTTGCCCAACGGCGAATACCCAACCTCACCATCTACAACGTAAAGACGCCAGTTCCGCTGCCGCGAATCAGTATTGTCATTGCGGGGCTTGACGATTGGCGCACAAAGAGCGTTTTGATGTTCCGCAGGGCCGTGGACAGGCTACTTTCGCTCGGACGAGCCGCCGGATTCAGCCTCTCGCCGTTTGGCGAAGGACGCGACGGAGGCGGCGTATTGGGGATGTATGACCGCTACAAGCGAGGGAGCGTTTCGCGGGAGGCCATGATGACTTCGCTTGTAGAAGCCCACGCAGCCCAGGCCGTGACGGAAGCAGACTACAGTCGCATGATGGACGATGTGCTTGCAGACGTCTATCTCGATGAAAAGCTGATATAGCGAAAGGAGACGGTGATGACGGCAGACGAGATACTCAAGACGGACATCTCGAAGAAGTCCTTGAACGAACTGGTTAATATGCTCGACGGCGAGATATTTGCCGACCCCGAACTTTTCGGCGAGGAGGTGTACAAACTTCGCGTCCGCAAGGAGGAGGAGACGGGCATACCGATGGAAGAGGACGCCTTCGGGCGACAGGAAGCGGAGTTGAAGCGTAGCCTCGGCATTTCATTTGACGATGAGGAGGATTAGCCGATGGAAGTGAAATGCGCATGAGGGAGGCGAATGAGAAGCGAATGGGATGTTCAATGCTCCACGTCCTTCTAAAACGATAAAAACAGCCCTGCAACGAAGTACGTCAGGTCGTTGCGGTAGCCTTTGGCGGCGTGATAGCGCCCCTGCGCGCGCGCTTCGTCCATAATCATGTCGAAGCGGTGAATGCCTATGGACGCCTGGCAGTTCTCGAAAAGCTCGTACGAAAGAGTAAGCCCAGCACGGAGATCGGTTGGACCTGCATGGTAGTCCGGCTTGCGCCAGGTGATGCGGTGTCCGTAGCGGTTCGCGTTCCACTCCTTGTTGCCGCCCTCCGCGCAGAACTCGCCCGTCAGCGAAAAGCCGTGTCCAAGGTCGAAGGTGCGCGTTACGCCCGACTTGAAATAGACGCCGCGGTACGGAACCATCCGGTAGTGGATGGCCGCGTAGAAGTTCACCCACAGCGTTGCCAAGGTCTCGCGCACGTACCATTCGCGCGCCGTCGCGTCATCCACGCCCTTGTATGGCGGCTTCAACGCGCGCGACAGAATCCAGAGATGGCCGAGGCGCGACCGGAGCTGCCAGCCTTCCGCAAACTTCCAGTCGTAGCCGTACGTGAAGAGTATGTCGTCCTCGATGTCGAATCGCTTGCACACCTTGTCGCGCACGTCCGAAAGAGAATGCGTCATCGCGTAGTAGAAGTTCAACTGCCCCAAGTCGCGCGTGACGGCATCCAGCTCCAGCTCCTGGAAAAGTATCGGACGCGCAAACGGTATCTTGCCGCGCGACACGTTCGCGGAATACCAATACGTGTCCACGAACCCGCGCATCTCCACAGGTTCGGGATCGTTCAAAAGCATCAATGCCGCCAGCAGCCACATACCCGGACCGAATTCATAGTCGTGGAATCGCCTCCCACGAAAATCGTAAAGTCGCCAGGCTCGATTACACGCTCCAGGTCCGCGTTGTACAGGGCAAATGCATCGCCGCCGAGAGTGAACTCGACCGTCTTGGTTTCGCCTGGAGAGAGGAATACGGACGCAAACTCCTTCAGCTCGCGCTCGCGCGGCAGGACGCTCGCAACCTCGTCGCGAAGATAAAGCTGGACGATCTCACGTCCTGCAAACTTGCCGGTGTTCGTGACTTTGACCGAGACACGCCAGATGCCGTTCTTTTCTTCCTTAGCCACCGGCTTGCCGTACGCGAACGTCGTGTAGCTCATGCCGAAGCCAAACGGAAAAAGCGGCTTGGACGGGATGTCCGCGTATGAACACTCTATGAACGTGCGCTTCTCGCGGTAGGTGAGCGGGATTTGACCGACGTCGAGCGGAATCGACTGCGCGAGCTTGCCGGAGGGATTCACCTCGCCCGACAGAATTTCCGCCAGCGCCTCGCCGCCCATTGCGCCTGGATACCACGCCATGATCACAGCATCCGACAGCCAGACGATTTCATCCATTATCACGGGGCGTCCGGCGAAGACGACGGAAACGATCTTCTTTCCTCCGCGCTTCAGGATGCGAAGGTTCTCAAGCTCCTGTTCGGGAAGCGTAATGCGCGCCCTTCCGCGGCGTTCGCCCGTGTAGGAAACAGGCTCGCCGAGCGCCAGCACGACGATGTCGTTGCCCGGTAGGGTCGCCTCGCCGCGCGCAACAAGCCTCATGTCGATCGGGCGCGCGTCGAGTCTGTCGCCCCAGCGCCTCGACATCGCAGTCTTCAGCGTATCAACCGAATAGTCCGCGCCGAGAGCCGCGTCATCGTTGCCGTTGAAGAGGTCCTTGCCCATTCCGCCGCGCATGACGTCTTCGTCGTCCGCCCACGTGCCGGTAAGCCCGACGACGCGGTTGGTGGAAAGCGGAAGCAGCCCGCCGTCGTTCTTGAGAAGGACGATTGACTCACGCGTCAGCTCTAGTACGTCTTTCTTGTTGCGTTCTGAGAAAAGCTCGCGCTTCTCGCGCGCAACGTCGCAGTAGCGGAACGGATCGTCGAATAGTCCCATCCTGAACTTCATTGCAAGAGAACGGACAACCGCTTCGTCCAACGCCTTTTCGTCAACCTTGCCTTCACGAACCAACTTCGGCAGCAGCAGGAATGCGCGGCTTATCATGTCCATGTCAACGCCAGCTTCGAGTCCGCGCTTCGCAGCGTCCTCCAAATCCGCAGCCGCGCCTTCGTCTACCGAAAACTGAAGCGTAGTCCAGTCCGTTATCAGCTGTCCCCTGAAGCCGAGCTGGTTGCGCAGAATGTCCGTAAGTAGGTAGCGGCTGAAGTTGCAGGGCACTCCGTCGAACGCCGTATACGCGCTCATCACGGCAAAAGCTCCTGCGTCTATGGCGGCCTTGTGCGGCGGGAGGTGCGTCTCGAAGAGTTCGCGGCGCGAGAAGTCCTGGTGACGATAGTCCTTGCCGCCTTGCAGAGACGAATAGCCGATGAAGTGCTTGACGCACGCGATTACATGTTCGCCGTCCGTGAGCGCTTCGTCGGTAAAACCTTGGTCGCCTCGGACGCGTGCCGCAGCCATGCGTCCCGAAAGATAGGGGTCTTCGCCGAGCGTTGCGCCAATCCTTCCCCAGCGAGGATCGTTAGATATCTCGACCTGAGGGGAATAAGTGAGATTGATTCCCAATGCGGCGGCTTCGCGCGCGGCAACCGACTCGGCCTTCGCAACGGCCGAGTCGTCCCAACTGCACGCCATCGCGAGCTGGAGCGGGAGCGTCGTCACCCATCCGTGGGTTATGTCCTCGTGGATAATAATCGGGACGCGCAGACGGGAATGCGCGAGTTTGTATTCCTGCAGCTTGCGCGTCTCGGACGCACTCAGGACGCGCATCATCGCGCCGATTTCGCCGCGGTTGACGAGATTCGTGTACGTGCCCCATGAATCGTCGCCTAGGCAGCGGTAGTCGTAGACCATAAGCTCGCCCGCCTTTTCCTCAAGCGTCATCTTCGCGCATAGTTCGCGTGCGCGCGATTCCGCCTGTTCCCATTGCGCGGCTGCGTCCGCTGCCGCGACAAGGTGAATTGAAAATGCCAAAAGCAGAACTATTGTATAACGCATCACTTTGATTCGCTCCCATGTATGGATGGCGGCGCATACCTAGCGCCACCCTCTACATGCTTAGATGCTGTCTAAAGTAAATTCCTTGGCGATAATTTTGGTTCTTCGAAGAATTTACTGGAACAGAATGTCTCTAAGTAACAGAAGCTCCAATGGTTTGAAAAATTGCTCCGTGATGCTGGATACAATAGTCTTCGGTCCGCGTCAGCCGCACCGCGTCACGAATCAGGCTATGTCGAACCAGTTGCAGCCGGTGTTGCCGCAGACTTCGACGACGGCAACGCGGATCTCGTGGCTCCAGTCGGGGCGGCGGGCAAGCGCCTTCCTGTAGTCAAGCGCCTGAGCGACCGTCTCAGCGTCGGGCTCGCCGCGTCCGAGGACCTTTCCCTTCTCGGCAGCCGCGTTCGTGAAGTACTTGAACTCCACGAGCATCGCCGGCTTCCCGAAGCCCGGCTTCGGGATTGCGAGGAAGTCGCAGCGCCCCTCGGACGAATTGTACTCGGTCTCGAAGGAATAGAAGACGGTAAGGGCGTCGAGACAGCGCGAGGTGAACGTCGTGCGGAAGAAGTTCTCGTTCATCTTGTCGAACGCCTGGGCGGGAATGCGCGCCTTCACGTAGTGCTGCCAGTAGGCGTCGAAGAGCGCCTTCCACGTTCCGTCCTTGAGCGCAAGCGCCTTCGCCGCCCTTACAAACGCACGGCGGGCCTCGTCCACGTTCGTGAACTCCGAAAGCTCGTCGTAGTAGTCGACGAACATGTTCCTGATCGTCAGGTTCGGGATGTTGAGCGTCATCTCGTCCTCGAACGTCATGAGCCCCAGGTAGTATAGTGCGTAAGGGAAGAAATCATCCGAGAAGAACTTCGCACGTCCGAACTTCGAGGAGAGCGCCGTGCGGACGACATCCTCCCCTTCGCCGCGCTCGACGTAACCGCGGACCTTCGAAAGCGCGTTCTGCGGCGTCTGCGCGAGGCGGCGGAACCATCCGATGTCGGTGCGCACGTTCGAGTCGATGACGTCCGCCGGCTGTCTGCCTTTGCAGGACACGAGATTGAACAGATACCAGTTGCAGATCGTCGAATTATACAGCGGCTCGG